>DASSSV010000847.1:0-10374 GCA_035708265.1 Thermomicrobiales bacterium
GGGCGCGCCCCCCGCCGCCGACCGGCGTCCGGCCGCGCGGGGTCAGGCGGCGTCCAGTCGCTCGCGCACCGCCGCGGCGATCGTCTCGTGCTCGGGGAAACCGCCCTCCCGGTACATCGAGTGGACCAGGGTGCCGTCGACCGAGACGTCGAACGAGCCCTCTTCCCAGGGGATCAGCTCGATCGCCGAGAGGTTGTTGGTGAACTCGTTCATCAGCGCGCCGGCCAGGGCCAGCGTCTGCGGCTCGTAGCCGCACTCCGCGCAGTAGGTGATCGTGACCTTCACCGGTCGCTTGGCCATCGCTCGTCCCCCCGGGGTTCGCAGGTTCGCAGGTTCAAGAGTTCGCACGTTCGAAGATACACGGGTTTGACATGGACCCTCGGCCGCCAACCTGCCAACCTGCCAACCTGCGAACTCGCCAACCGGTTAGGCGGCGCGCCCGGCGATCTCGCCGAGTTCGCGCACCACCTCGCGGTTGGCGAAGGGCGCGGTCTCCTCGCGCATCGCGTTGGTCGCCTGCATCAGATCGGTCCGCACGTCCTCGGGCAGTTGGTCGATCGGCGTGTCGGGCGAGCCGAAGCGCGGGTTCTGCGCGAAGAGTTCGCGTCGCTTCTGCGCGCGCAGCTCCGTCACGCTGTTCGGTCGCTCGATGAAGCGCCCCACCTCGTTGAAGTTGTCGTCGAGGAAGGCGAAGACCGGGATCGAGCGGAACTCGCCGTTCTTGAGGTACTGGTCCATCAGGTCGAGGTTCTGGTCGCGCAGGAAGATCCGCAGGTTGAGCTTGCCGGACTCCTGGGCGATGCGGGCCAGGATCGGCAGGTTGGCGATGACGTCGCCGCACCAGTCCTCGCCGAGCACCAGCACGTTGAGCGGCTGCTTGAGATTCTTGAAGGGGGCGAGTTGGGCGTCGGTCAGTTGGAGGTCGCGCTCGTTGGCCTCCAGGCGCTCGCGGTTGCGCGTCATCTGCGCCTTGTATTCGTCGTAGGACATCCCCTGCTCGAAGCGCTCGCGGGTGACTGCCATGCGTGCTCCTCCTCCATCGGTCTCCGGGATGCACCATCGGCCCGGCCGCGCCGGCGGGCCGGCCGGGGCAGCGCGCTGTGACCGCCATCGCTGGCTGTGCGGGCGTCGCGCGTCCCCCGCCTGCGTTGACGCCGTGGGGCGGGGGAATATTCCCGCTCAGCGCCCAGCCGGCCTAGCGAGTACGACCGGGGCGCCGGCGACTCGCCGGCGCCCCGTCCCGCGCTGTGCCGATGGTGATTGCGCCGCTCAGGCGCTCTGCTTCGCCTTGGCCGGCAGGTCGAGGTCGGACGAGTGGGCCACCGCGCCGAGGCGCTGCTTGGGGTTGATGAAGTGGACGGCGTGGTTGACCGCGGTGATCGCCTCGTGGAAGCCGGTGGCGATCAGCTTGAACTTCGTCGGGTGGGTGATGATGTCGCCGGCCGCGAAGACGCCCGGGATGTTCGTCGCCATCGTCAGCGGGTCGGCGAGGACCTGGTTCTTCTGGATCTCCAGGCCCCAACTCTTGAGGGGCCCCAGGTCGGCCAGGAAGCCGATGCTCATGACGACCTTGTGGACCTCGACGGTGGTCGCCTCTTTGGTCTTGTTGTGGCGGAAGGTCACCGCGCGCAGGCGGCCGTCGGCCGCGTGCAACTCCTCGGCCTCGCAGTAGGTGTGGACGTCGACCCGCGACTGCATCATCTGCTCGACCGTCTTGGCGTGCGCGCGGAAGTTGTCGCTGCGGTGGATCAGCGTCAGTTGCCGCGCGATCGGCTCCAGCGTCAGCGCCCAGTCCACCGCCGAGTCGCCGCCGCCGATGATCAGCACGTCGCGGTCACGGAAGTCCTCGTTGCGGGTGACGAAGTAGACGATGTCGCCGGCGCGCTCGAACTGCTCCAGGTCCGGCAGCGGCAGTTTCTTCGGCGCGAAGGCGCCGATGCCCGCGCAGATGATGACCGTCTTGCCGTAGTGGACGCCCTTGTCGGTCTCCAGGCGGAAGACCTCGTCGTCGGGGATGCGCTCGAGTTTGAGCGCGCGCTCGCTCAGGTGGACGCCGGAATTGAACTGGCCGGCCTGCTCGACCAGGTTGGTGACCAGGTCCTTGCCGACGATGGCCGGGAAGCCGCCGACGTCGAAGATCAGTTTCTCGGGGTACATCGCCGAGACCTGGCCGCCGAGTTGCTCCAGGCTGTCGATGATCGTGCTGGTGGCGCCGCGCAGGCCGGCGTAGAACGCGGCGAAGAGGCCGGTCGGCCCGCCGCCGACGATCAGGATATCGACCACGTCGGGGCGCCCCGCGGCCCCGTCGTCGCTCGCGCCGTTGGTGGAGATCGCGCCGCTGGCCTCTGTCATCTCGCCACACTCCTTGGTGCCGCTCGGTGGTGCCGCTCGGTGCCGCGCCGCCGGGCAACGCGCTAACTGCGGCGGCGCTTCATTCCCGCGCTTCGCGGCCACTATACCACACGCGGGCTAGCCGCCCGGGTCGTCACTCCCGGTCCGGCGCGGCGAGCAGATCGGCGTAGGAGCCGGCCACGGCGGGCAGGCGGTCCAGCCCGAGCAGGCCGAGCACCGCGCGGTGCTCGGCCTCCGCCGCCGGGGTGTCCCCGCCGCCCAGCAGCGTCTCCAGTTCGACGAACGCGCCGAGGCCCGCCACGCGGTCGAGATGGATCCGCGTGCGGCCGTAGCGATAGAGCGCGCGCCGCTTCTCGACCACGGCGCGCGTCCCGACGCTGCGCGCCAGCGCGTCGCGCAGCGGCTCCGCCTCCGCGACCGGGCAGACGACGTAGTCGCTCACGCGCGAGCCGGCGTCGTCGGGCCGGGCGTAGGCGATCAGCGCCGCACCGGCCGGCGCCGCCTCGAACTCGTCGCCCGCGTCCGCCGGGGCCGGCGCGGGCGTGCCCTCCGGCGCCGGTTCGCGCCACCACTCGCGCAGTTTCAGCCGGCCGCGCGGCGCGGCGAAGTAGGAGTCGCGCTGCCCCATCGCGCGCACGAAGGCCGCCCCGCCCGCCGCCGCCCGCGCCGCGACGGCGTCGAGTTCCCGCTCGTCGCGACAACGCACCTTCAACTCCAGGTTCCGCATCGTGCCCCTCCCTGTGACGTGCCGTCGAGTCGCCCGGCTCAATGATACCGGGGGTACCGTCATCGCCGCGGCGCGCCCATCCAAGGCCCTCCTCCCGCTTTCGCCCCGCCCCCGCCCGCCGTGCGATAATGGGGGAGAAAGGGTGGATTCGCGGGGGATGGGGTGGCGGCGTGAACGACGAATGGACCGGGCCAATGCGGGGCGTGGCGGTCGGCCGCGACCCGGACGGGGCGCGCTGCGCGGCGTCGCGCGGGTGGCGGCCGGACGGCGCTGCCCGCCCGGCCGCGTCCTGAGCCGGTGGGGCGGATGCGGCACGAGGACGCGCTTATGACCGTCGACCCGGCGCCGGAGGCGGCGGCGCTCGCCGAGGAAGAGCGGACGATCGCCGAGGCCCAGCGCGGTTCCATCGACGCTTTCAACCGTCTCGTCCGGGCCTACGAGCGCCAGGTGTACAACGTGGCGCTGCGCGTGGTCGGCAACGCCGACCTGGCGGAGGACGTCACCCAGGACACCTTCCTGCTCGCCTACAAGTCGCTGCACCAGTTCCGGGGCGGCATCTTCCGCGCCTGGCTGCTGCGCATCGCCACCAACCGCTGCTACGACGAGCTGCGCCGCCGCCAGCGCCGCCCCGCCAACTCGTTCGACGTCCTCGGCTTCGAGCCGCAGGTCGAGTGGAGCACGCTGCCCGAGAGCGAGGACCCGCAGGAGCGCGCCGAGCGGCTCGAACTGGCCCGTGCGCTCCAGGGCGCGCTGCGGGAGTTGCCGGACGACCAGCGCGTCGTCGTCGTCCTCAGCGACGTGCAGGGCTACAGTTACGACGAGATCGCGCAGATCACCGGCGTGTCGCTCGGGACGGTCAAATCGCGCCTGAGCCGCGGGCGGGGCCGGCTGCGCGAGATCCTGCGCGAGAGCCCCTCGGGGGCGGAACTTTTCGCGCGCTACTGGCGTCGTTATGAAGAGAAGGAGCGGGAGCGCGGCTAAGCAGCCACGCGCAGCCACGAAGCATACCGCCTGGCCCCACCGTCGTGGCCCGGCGAGGCCTGCCCGCGAACGGCTGGAGCAGCGGAGCATCATGGACGACCGACTGGGGCGCGGTGGCGCCGGTGAGCATCTCGACGCTGAGACGCTCGACGCCTATCTCGAGACGACCGACGGCCTGACGCCCGCGGCCCGCGCGGCCGCCGAGGCGCACCTGGCCGCCTGCGTGGATTGTCGCGCGGCGCTGCGCGATCTGGAGGCGACCGTCGGCCTGCTGCGGGCGCTGCCGCAGGTGGCCCCGCGGCGAACCTTCATCCTCACTCCCGAACTCATCGGTGCCGCCGGCGCGGCCGACCGCCGCGCGCCGCGACGCCTGCCCTGGGTCTGGCCGGTGCGCTGGGCCACCGCGCTGGTGACGCTCTTGCTCGCGCTGACGGTGGGGCTCGACCTGGGCGGTGTCGGCGGCGGGCCGGCCGCGCCGCCCCCCGCGCAGCCGCGCGCCGCCAACGAGGCGACGCTCGCGGCGCTGGTGACCGCGCCCGCGCAGGCCGCGCCGCCGCTGACCGGCCTGGCCCCCGGCCCCGTGGAGCCGACGCCGACCGCGGCCCCCGGCGAGACGCCGGTCCAGGCGCTCGGCCTGACCCCCATTTACATCTTCCCCACCCCGACCGCCGCCCCCGCGCCCGTGACCGCGGCGGCGGGCCCGGCCGCGCCCGACTGGCGCATCGCCGAAGTCGGCCTCGCCGCGCTGGCGCTCGCCCTCGGCTGCGCCGGCTTCCTCGCCCCGCCCCTCCTCCGCCGCGACGCCTGAGAGGACCATTCACCGCAGAGGCGCAGAGAGACGAGGGAGAGGACGTGGAGAGGCGATTTATTCGCCTCTCTCTGCGTTCTCTCTTTCGTCCTCTGTGCCTCTGCGGTTTGGTCCCTGTATACTTGGAATCGGGAGTGCCCCTTTAGGTCGGGAGGTTGGCGATGTCGCGGCGGATGCTGTACCTGGTCGTGCCGGCGGTGGCGCTGGTGCTGGCGCTCGGCGTCGCGGCCGGGGCGGGGCTGCGCGCGCTCGGCCTGACCGCCGCCCCGCGCGCGCTCGCGGCCGACCCCGCGACGCCCGTCCCGGCGAGCGACGCGCTGCACACGATCAACGTGAGCGGCGAGGGGAGCGTCTCGGTCACGCCCGATCTGGCCCACGTGACCTTCGGCGTCGAGACGACCGACGTGAATCTCGCCAAGGCGCAGAGCGCCAACGCCACGGCGATGTCGGCGGTGCTCGACAAGCTGAAGTCGCTGGGCATCGCCGCGACCGACCTGCGCACGACCGGCTACAGCATCGCCCCGCAGTATGACCGCGACCAGCACCTGACCGGCTACCGCGTCGCCAACGCCGTAGTCGCCACCGTGCGCGACCTCAAGGCGCTCGGCAACGACATCGACCAGGCGGTCGCGGCGGGCGCGACACGGGTGCAGGGGATCAGTTTCGACGTGTCGAACAAGGCCGACGCGATCGCGAAGGCGCGCGAGGCCGCGGTGAACGACGCGCGCGGCAAGGCCGAGCAGTACGCGAAGTTGACCAACGTGCAGCTCGGCCCGCCGGTGACGATCACCGAGGGGAGCGCGCCGTCTCCCCAGCCGGTGCGCCAGCCCGCGGCGGCGCCGGCCGGCGCGGCGCCGACGACGCCGATCGAGCCGGGCGAGAGCACCATCACCGTGACGGTGCAGATCACCTACGAGATCCGGTAGCGCCGCGGTAGCGTGGCGCGCGGCCGGGGCCCGCCCGCCCCGCCGCTCCTGCATCTCGGTCCCCTTCGCGGCAGCCGCACGCCCGGTGAAGCCCGCCCGCTCCCGGTCGCGTACATGGGCCTGGTGCGCGGCCGTTCCGCGTGAGCGAGGTGACGATGATCGAGGCCCGTAACCTGACCCGGCGGTTCGGCGACTTCCTCGCCGTGGACCGGATTTCCCTGAGCGTGCCGGCCGGCGCGATCCTGGCGCTGCTCGGCCCCAACGGCGCCGGCAAGACGACGACGGTGCGGATGCTGGCCGGCCTGCTCGGCCCGAGCGCCGGCGAGGCGACCGTCGCGGGCTGCGACGTCCGCGCCGACCCGGCCGGCGTCCGCGCGCGGGTGGGGCTGGTGACGGACGCGCCCGGCCTCTACGAGCAGATGACGCTCCCCGCTTATCTCGACTTCTTCGGCAAGATCTACGGCCTGCCGGGCGACGCGCGCAAGCGGCGCGTCGCCGACCTGATCGACTTCTTCGACCTGACCGATCACCGGCGCGAGCGGATGGCCGGCTTCTCCAAGGGGATGAAGCAGAAGGTCGCGCTGGCCCGCGCGCTGCTGCACGAGCCGGCCGTGCTCTTCCTCGACGAGCCGACCTCGGGGCTCGACCCGCTGGCGGCGCGGGCGGTCCGCGACCTGGTCGTCAGCCTGCGCCACGAGCGCCGCACGATCGTCCTCTGCACGCACGACCTCGACGAGGCGGAGCGGCTGGCCGACGAGGTGGCGATCGTCCGGCAGGGGCGCATCGTCGCGTCCGACGCGCCGCGGGCGCTGCGCGCGAGCGCCTCGCCCGACACGCTGGTCCGGGTCGCGCTCGCCGCGCCCTGCCCGGCCGCGCCGGCCGCGCTGGCGGACCTCGCGGGCCTGACCGGGCTGACGGCGCCAGTCGGTGGCGAGCCGGCGCTGGAGTACCGCACCGCGCGCCCCGACGAGGTCAACCCGCAGGCCGTCGCGCGCCTCGTCGCCGCGGGCGCCCGCATCGTCGCCGTGACCTGCGAGACGCGGACGCTGGAGGAGGTCTACGCCGACGCCGTGGGGTTAGACGGCAGACGGCAGACGGCAGACGGCCGTAGGAGTTGGTAGTTGCCGGTTGAGAGTTGATAGAGGACGTGGCGCGCACCACTATCAACTACGGACTACCAACGATCAACTTACTGCCGTCTGCCGTCTGCCGTCCGCCGTCTCACAAGGAGGAATATCGATGACCGTGCGCGAGATGCCCACCGCGCCGGGCGACCTGCGGACGCTGCTGCTGATCGGGCGGCGCGCCGCGTTGGAGGCGCTGCGCGACCGCGCGACGCTCCTGATGAACTGCTTCTTCTCGCTGGTCTTCCCGATCGCGATGGTGGTCTGGGTGATCCGGCCGCTCGCCGCGCAGGCGGCCGCGGGCGGGGACGTGGGCGCGCTCGGCCCCTTGCTGGCGATCTACCTGATGCTCGTCGGCGTGTTGCCCGCCACCTCGGCGGTCGGTATCGCCTCCGGGCAGTTCGCCGGCGAGAAGGAGCAGGGCTCGCTGACGCCGCTCCTGGCGTCCCCGGCGTCGAACGTCGCCATCTTCGGCGGCAAGGTGCTCGGCGCGGTCATCCCCGGGCTCCTCTTCTCGATCGTGGCGGAAGTCGTCTACGTCGTCGGGCTCGCCGTCGTGGTCGGCCCAGACACGGCGCGCTCGCTGCCGCTCGCGCTGGCCCTGACGGTCGTGGCCCTGGTGCCGGCGTTCGCCGTCTTCGCCGCGACCGTGGCGAGCCTGATCTCCTCGCGCGTGCGCACCTTCAACACGGCGCAGCAGATCGGCGGGCTGGTGCTGGTGCCGCTCTACGGCCTCCTCTCGGTGCTGACCGGCAAGATCGGGTCGTGGGGCGCGGCCGGCCTCGCCGCCGCGGTCGCCGGCCTCGTCGTCGCCGACATCGCGCTAGCGCTCGTCAGCGCGGCCACCTGGCGGCGCGAGGAGGTGCTGGCGCAACGGTAAGTGAGAAGTGAGAAGGGCGGACGGCTGCCTGTGCGCCTAGGGTTCCAGTTTCCCGTGCCCCGCGAAGCGGCGAGTCTCCTTCCCCTCGCCTTACTCGCCTCTCACTTCTCGTTTCTCACTCCCGCTGGTTGACGGCGCCGACGCGGCGTGGTACTACCTTCTGCTGGCCGCGCGACCCTTGCGTGGGACCAATGTACTGGCTGCGCGGTACGGATGCGCCATAGCGCGCGCCGCGCGTCGCGCACACAATGGGTAGTACAGGCAACACGGCCCGGCGGCGACCAGCCCGGGGCCGGGCGGCGCGCCCGGCCCGCTCGCCGCCGCGGCGGTGCGCTGACCGATGCGGGAGAGCCATGCTCGCCGACCTCGACCTCGCCATCCGCGACCCGGCCCGGTTGGCCGCGCTGCGCGACCTCGCCGTGCTCGATACGCCGCCAGAGGAGGCGTTCGACCGGCTGACCCGTCTCGCGGCCCGGCTGCTCCACGCGCCCGTCGCGGCCATCGCCCTGGCCGACGAGGCCCGGCTCTTCGTCAAGAGCCAGGTCGGGCTGCCCGAGCCATGGGCCTCGCGGCGCGAAGTCCCGCTGGCCCGGTCGTTCGGGCGCTACGTCGTCGCCAGTGGCGAACCGCTCGTCGTCGCCGACGCCGCGACGCACCCGCTGGTCCGCGACGAACCGGCGCTCCGCGCGCGCGGCCCGGCGGCCTACGCCGGCGTGCCCCTCGTCGCCGCGGGCGGACTGGTGCTCGGCGTCCTCTCCGCGGCCGACGGCCGGCCCCGCGCCTGGACCGCGGAGCAGATCGCCACCCTGGCGGACCTCGCGGCCGCGGCGACGACCGAACTCGACCTGCGCGCGGCCGCCCGCGCGGCGACCCGCCAGGCGGCGGCGCTGCGCGAGAGCGAGGCCCGCCTGCGGGATTTCCTCGACAACGCCAGCGACCTGGTCCAGACCGTCGCGCCGGACGGCCGCTTCCTCTCCGTCAACCGCGCCTGGCGCGAGACGCTCGGCTACGACGAAGACGACCTCGCCGCGCTGACGCTCTTCGACGTGCTCCACCCCGAGCACCGCGAGGAGGCGCGCCAGTGGTTCGCGCTGCTGCTGCGCGGCGACCGGCTGCCCCACGTCGAGACGGTCTTCATCGCCAGGGACGGCCGCCCCGTCGCCGTGACGGGGAACGCGATCTGCCGCTTCGAGGTGGGTCGGCCGGTCGCGGTGCGCGGCATCTTCCGCGACGTCACGGCGCACCGGACGCTGGAGCGGCAACTCGAGCACCAGGCGTCGCACGACCCGCTGAGCGGGCTGCCCAACCGCGCGCTCTACATGGACCGCCTCGCCGCCGCCCTGGCCCGCGCGGTGGGCGCGCGCCACGCCTGCGCCGCCCTCCTGCTCGACCTCGACGGCTTTAAGCACCTCAACGACAGCCTCGGCCACGACCACGGCGATCGGCTGCTCGTCTCCATCGCGCGGCGGCTGCGGCGCTGCCTGCGCGGCGAGGACACCGTCGCGCGCCTCGGCGGCGACGAGTTCGCGATCCTGCTGGAAGAGGTCGGGGATCTGAGCGAGGCGCTGCGGGTCGCTGAGCGGGTCGCGGCGGCGTTGCGGGTGCCGGTGCAACTGGGTGAACAGGAAGTCTTCGCCGGCGCCAGCATCGGCATCGCCCTCAGCAGCAGCGCCGACGACCGCCCGGAGGACCTGCTGCGCTTCGCCGACGTGGCGATGTACCGCGCCAAGGAGGCGGGCAAGGGCTGCTACGAGGTCTTCTACCCGGGGATGCACGAGCAAGCGCTCGAACGGCTGCGGGTGGAGACCGACCTGCGGCGCGGGCTGGAGCGGGAAGAGTTCCGCGTCCACTACCAGCCGATCGTCGCGGTCGAGTCGAGCCGCATCGTCGAGGTCGAGGCGCTGCTGCGCTGGGAGCACCCCGAGCGCGGCCTGGTGCCACCGGGCGAGTTCATCCCGCTGGCGGAGGAGACCGGGCTGATCGTGCCGCTCGGCCGCTGGGTGCTGCGCGAGGCGTGCCGCCAGGGTCGCCGCTGGCAGGAGCGCTGGCCGGACGGCCCGCCACTGACCATCGCCGTCAACCTCTCCGCCCAGGAGTTCCAGCACCCCGACGTCGCGCAGGAGGTCGCGCAGGCGCTGGCCGAGACCGGGCTGGACCCGCGCCACCTGCGGCTGGAGATCACCGAGAGCGCGATGATGGCCGCGCCGGAGACCGTCATCGCGGTGCAGCGGGAGTTGAAAGCGCTCGGGGTGCAACTGGTCATCGACGACTTCGGCACCGGCTACTCGTCGCTGGCCTACCTCCAGCGCTTCCCGGTGGACGGGCTCAAGATCGACCGCTCGTTCCTGCGCGACGCTCAGGGCAACCCGACCGGCCTGAAGATTTGCCGGGCCATCGCCACGCTCGCCCAGACGCTCAACCTCGAGGTCACGGCCGAGGGGATCGAGACCGACCAGCAGGCCGCCCTGCTGCGCACCTTCCTCTGCGACCGCGCCCAGGGCTACTACTACGCCCGCCCCCTGCCCGCGCCGGCAGTGACGGAGCTGCTGGGCCGGGGGGAGGCGTTAGGCGTTAGG
>DASSSV010000848.1:0-3982 GCA_035708265.1 Thermomicrobiales bacterium
CACCGCGCCATCGGCGAGGCCCTGGCGGCCCAGCGTGAGGCGCCGGACCCGGACGAGGTCGCCCACCACTTCGGCCGGGCGGGCGACCCGCGGGCAGCGACGTGGCTGACCCGCGCCGGCGAGCGGGCGCAGCGCGCCTTCGCCTGGCAGACCGCCGTGCAGCGGTTCGAGGCGGCGCTCGCGCTCCTGGCGCACGACGACACTGCGCTGAACGAGCGCGGCTGGCTCCTGTTCCGCCTCGCGCTGCTGCGCCGCTTCGCGGACCCCGCGACCGGGGCCACCTCCCTGGCAGAAGCGGAGCGCTTGGGCGCCGCAACGGCCGACGCCGCGCTGGTCGCCTACGCGCGCTACTATCAGGGGATGCTCCGCTGCATGAGCGGCGACTTCCGACAGGGGATCGCCGCGGAGGAAGCGGGCATCGCCATGCTCGAGGCGCTGCCCGCCGAGGATCGCGCGCGCCTCGCCGCCCTCGACACGACCAGCGACCCGCTCGACGCGCAGAACGGACGCGGCGACCTGACTCTGGCGCTGGGGGAAAGCGGGCGCTACGCCGAGGCGCGGGCGCTCGGCGAGCGGATCGTCGGCCGGCCGCCCGCGGAGACGGCCGGCTCGCGCGGCGACGCCTACTACGGCCTGGGCTACGCCTACGCGGCCCTCGGGCAGCCGGAGGCGGCGCGCCGGGCCTTCGCCAGCGCCCGCGCGATCCTCCGCGCCGACGACCACCGCAGCATGGTGATGGCGACGCTCTTCGACGAACTGGTGCTCGTCGTCCTCCCCTACCAGGCCGACCGGCCCGAGGAGCGGCGGCGGGTGGAGGCGGCACTCGGGGACTCCTTCGCCGGGCTCGACACAGTCTTCGATCCGCGCTCGGCCCGCACGTCCGGGGTGGTGTCGCTCATGCTGGAGGGAGCCTGGGCCGAGGTCTTCGCCATCGTGGAGCAGAGCGGCCTGCAGATGATGCGGCTCCTGAGCGCCACCCTGACGGCGCCGCTCGCGCGCCACCAGGGCGACGCCGTGCTGGCCTGGGCGCTGGTGCGCGAGGCCCTGCCCGCCGGCCCGGAGACCGCACCCGGCGACTCCGCCGGCTACATCGTGCCCCTGCGCGCGCTCGCCATCGCGCTGGCCCTCGACGCGGGCGACCACGAGGCCGCCCGGCGGTGGCTTGATGCCCTCGACCGCTGGCTGGCCTGGAGCGGCGGCGTCCTCGGGCGGGCCGACGCGCACCTCGGCTGGGCCGCGTACCACCGGGCGGTGGGCGACGCCGCCGCGGCGCGGGCGCGGGCCGAGCAGGCGCTCGCCGCGGCGGGCGCGCCGCGCCAGCCGCTGGCCCTGCTGGCGGCGCACCGCCTGCTCGGCGAACTCGACGTCGCGGCGGGGCGCCTGGACGACGCGGCGACGCAGTTCGCCGCCGCGCTGGCGCTGGCCGACGCCTGCGGCGCCCGCCACGAGCGCGCCCTGACCCTCCTCGCCCTGGCGGACCTCTGCCGCGCGCGCGGCGAGATCCCGGCGGCGCGGGCGCACCTCGACGCCGTCCGCGACCTCTGCGCCCCGATGGG
Source organism: Thermomicrobiales bacterium (assembly GCA_035708265.1). Taxonomy (GTDB): domain Bacteria; phylum Chloroflexota; class Chloroflexia; order Thermomicrobiales; family CADCWN01; genus DASSSV01. Next base: position 1,557 of record DASSSV010000848.1, read on the forward strand.
GGCCGCGCTCACGCTGGCCCGCGCGGACGCGCTCGCCGCGCGCCTGCCGGCGCCCCCGACCGGCGCGCCCGCGGCCCCGCTCGCCGGCCTGACGCCGCGCGAGGTCGAGGTGCTGCGGCTGGTGGCCGAGGGGCTGACCGACGCCCAGGTGGCCGCGCGCCTCTTCCTCAGCCCGCGCACCGTCAACGCCCACCTGCGCGCCATCTACGGCAAGCTCGGCGTCGCCACGCGCGGCGCGGCGATCCGCTTCGCCCTCGAGCACGACCTCGGCTGAGGGCGGCCGGCAGTCCCTCCGCATTTTTGCCTACCGCCCCGCCGCCGAGACGGCCGCCGCGATGCGGCGGTTCTGCCGATGCGCGCGCCTCACTTCCCCCCTACGCTGGAGAGGCAGTCACATGGAGCGCGCGGCGAGCGCGGAGCGCAGGAAGGAGGCACCACCATGCCGTACGGGATCAGCCGCGTGACCGTGGAGGACTACGACCACTGGAAGGCGATCTTCGACGAGGACGCCGCCAACCGCCAGCGGGGCAGCTCGCGGGGCGGCTACGTCTTCCGCAACCGCGCCAACCCCGACGAGGTCATCGTCCTCCTGGAGTTCGCGGACGAGGCGGCGTTCGAGGCGTTCGCGAGCAGCCCCGAGACGCGCGAGACGATGGGCCGCTCGGGCGTCATCGGCCCGCCCGATATCGCCTTCCTCGACCTGGCGGCGCGGCCGGAGGTCTAGGCGCGCCGACCGCAGTCGGCGGCAGCAACACGTCAAGAAGGAGGGGACATCATGGCGCTCCTGGCCATCCAGCACCCTGTCCGCGACTACCAAGCGTGGCGGTCCGTCTATGACTCGGTGGGCGAGCTCCAGCGGAAGCTGGGTGTCACGGCGGAGTCGGTCCACCAACAGGCCGGCAACCCGAACACCGTGCTGGTCCTGCACCACTTCGCCACGACGGCCCAGGCCGAAGCCTTCCTCACCAACCCCGAGATCCAGGCGGCGATGCGGCGCGCCGGCGTGGCGGGGCAGCCCCGCGTCGAGGTCTACGCCTAACCCGGCCGGGTGCCCGGCCGGCGCCGCCCCGTGCAGTGACGGCGCCGGCGGGGCGCCGCGGTAGATCGGACGAGTACTTCAGAGGAGGTGGCGACCATGGCTGACGTGGCCGATCGCATCGAGGCACGGCAACTCGTGGATGGAGACGCAGGGACGGCGGGTGTAGCGGCACCCGCCCACCAGGACGGCCCGCCCTTGCCCGAAGTCATGATCCAACTCATCACCGGCTACTGGGTCAGCCAGGCGGTCGGCGTCGTCGCGCGGCTCGGCGTCCCCGACCACCTCGCCGCCGGCCCCCGCGGCAGTGACGACCTGGCGCGCGCCGTCGGCGCCCACCCCCAGGCGCTCTACCGCGTCCTGCGGACGCTCGCCAGCATCGGCGTCTTCTGCCAGCCCGATCCGGGCGTCTTCGGGCTGACCCCCCTGGGCGAGACGCTGCGCTCGGACACCCCCGGCTCGGTCCGCGACTTCGCCATCGCCGAGACGGCCTACGGCCACTGGCAGCCCTGGGGCCGGTTCCTGGACAGCGTCAAGACCGGCAAGCCGATGTCGCGGGAGGCGCTGGGGATCGAGCTCTGGCAGTGGTACGGGGAGAACCCCGAGGAGGCGGAGTTCTTCAGCCGCGCGATGGGCAACCTCTCCGCCCTGGCCGCCAGCGAACTCGTGCGCGTCTACGACTGCGCCACCGCCCGGACGATCGTGGATGTCGGCGGCGCGCACGGCATCCTGCTGGCGGCGGCGCTCCGCGCCAACCCGAACGCGCGCGGCATCCTCTTCGATCTGCCCCACGTCATCGCGACCGCCGCGGAGGCCGTCGCGGCGCAGGGGATCGCGGAGCGCTGCGAACTCGTCGGCGGCGATTTCTTCGACGCCATGCCCGCGGGGGCCGACCTGCACCTCCTCAAGCAGATCGTCCACGACTGGGACGACGAGCACGCGGCGCGCCTGCTGACGAACTGCCATCGCGCGCTCGCGCCGGGCGGGAAACTCCTGCTCGTCGAGATGGTCCTGCCGCCGGACAACCGCCCGAGCGCCGTGCAGCCGATGGACCTCAACATGCTGGCGATGCTCGGCGGGCGCGAGCGCACGGAAGCGGAGTATCGGGGGCTGCTGGACGGCGCGGGCTTCCGGCTGGAGCGGGTCATCCCCACCCACTCGCCCTTCAGCGTCATCGAGGCCACCCGGATCTGATGGTCCCCGCGGCGGCACGCGGGGGCGGGAGACCATGCCGCCCCCGCGCATCCGCCACGCAGTAGCCACCCGCCTGCCGCGCTTCGCCGCGGCGGGTAGCGAAGGTGCAGGAGGGGGTCCGTCATGGGCGCGGGCGAACCCGAGACGGCCGCCTTGTGGCGAGAGATCGCCGAGCTACTGATGTGCCTCGCGCCTC
>DASSSV010000849.1:0-22443 GCA_035708265.1 Thermomicrobiales bacterium
CTCGGTTGATGGAATCGTAGAGCGTAGAACGTAAGGCGTAGAACGTGGACCACGAGGCAGCCGATAATTCCGCACTCCGCATCGGTCTCGCCCTCAGTTCGGGCGGGGCGCGCGGCTTCGCGCACGTCGGCGTCATCAAGGGGCTGCGCGAGGCCGGGTTCACCATCGCCGGCGTCGTCGGCAGCAGCATGGGCAGCATCGTCGCGGCCGGCTACGCGCTGCACGGCGACATCGCGGAGCTCGAGCGTCGCGTGCTCGACTTCCGCGCGCGCGACCACATGCGCCGCTACCTGCCGGTGATGGACCCCGACCGCATCACCGCCTTCTTCGACGACCTGGCGAGCGGGGCGCGCTTCGCCGACTGCCGTATCCCCCTCACCGTCGTCGCCACCGACCTGGAGGCGCGCATGCCGGCCAGTCTCACCGAGGGGCCGGTCCCGCTGGCGATGTTCGCCTCGATGGCGACCCCTTTCTTCCACCGGCCGGTCCGCTGGCAGGGCCACCTGCTGGCCGACGGCGCGCTCAGTTGCGTGCTGCCGATGTCCCAGGCGTGGCGGCCCGACGTGGACCTCGTGATCGGCTCGATGGTCAGCCAGGAGTGGCCTCGCCTCAACGAGTTGCTCGCCACCTGCTCGCGCCGCCTCGGCCACGCGGCCCGCGGCTGGCAGCGCGCCTACGTCGACTTCTTCGCGCGCCGCCTGCCCTCGCCACCCTCGCAACCCCCGCCCCGGGCGCCTGCGCTCGTGCTCGCCCCCGACCTGGCTGATGTCGGCTCGGTCGATTTCCGCAAGGCGAAGGAGGCGATCGCGGCCGGCGAGCGGGCCGTGAACGCCCGCCTCGACGACCTCCGCGCCCTGCTGCGCGCCCGCTGAGGGGGCGTCAGGCGCCGGGCCGCGCCCGCGCGATCGCCGCGAGCAGCGCCGGCAGGTCGGCATCGGCTTCGGGCGGTTGGCCGCCGAGCAGATTCAGGAACTCCCGCAGGAAGTCGCGGTAGTAGCCGGGCAGGCCGGCCGCGAGGAGCGCCCGCTCGCCGGGCGTCAGTTCGCGCACCGGCTCGTGGCGCAGCGCCAGCGCCAGCGCGACGATCGCCGCTCCCGGGTCGCCGTGGCGCTCGCGGTAGTGCGCGACCGCGGCGTCGTTCGAGCCGGCCTCGCCGGTCTCGGCGGTGTAAAGGAAGCGCGCCGGGAAGAGGCAGAGGCGCGTCAGTTCCTTGCGGTCGGCGGGGAGGTCGCGGGCCTCGCCCGCCAGCAGCGGCCGGCGCCCGTGCTCGTCCACGAAGCCGAGCAGGTAGTCGCGGCTCGCCGCCAGCACCGCCGCGCGCGAAGGCGGCAGGAGCCGGTCGCGCACGTCGGCGCCGGCCAGCAGCCGGCCGTGGCGGACCAGGTCGAGCCGGTCGAGCGCCGGGAAGCGACCCCGAACCTCGGCGCGGTCGCGCCGGTTGAACTCCTCCGGGCTGGACCAGAAGACGGAGAGGCGCGGGCCGAAGCGGGGGTGCGCCGCGGCGGCGTCCCGCGCCAGCGTCGCCACCCGGCCGGCGTCCGCGGGCGCCAACGGGTCCGCCAGCACGAGCGCCAGATCGACGTCGCTGACGGTCGGCGTGAAGCCGCCGTGCGCCAGGCTGCCGATCGCATAGGCGCCGAGCAGCCGCGCCCCGAACGTCTCGCGCGCCGCGTCGCAACACCACGCCAGCAGCGCGTCCACCGCCGCGACGCCCGAGCATCCCTCCGCCGTCATCCGCCCTCCGCCGTCTTCACCCACCGCCCGGCAGGCGACGCGCGGACGTTGTCGCATCGGGGGAAGGGTCGTGTCAAACCGGCCGGCGGCCGCCCTCAATCCCCGCCGGCCACCGGGCTGCCCGCGCCGGGGGGCGGCGCGCCGGCGTCGGCGGGGGCGGTGTCCGGCGCGCGACGCCAGATCAGGGCGATGATCGTCGCGCCGCAGCCGACGCAGCAGATCAGGGCGGGCAGGACGAACCAGCCGACCAGCGGCACCAGCGTCGCCAGTTCGAGCGTGACCGCGCCGGCGAGCGCCCGACGCAGCGCGCTGGGGTCGTCGGGGCGCAGGCGGTCGCCGACGATGGCGGCGACCGCCGCGAGGCCGACGGCGACGCCGCACAGGACCAGGGTGGCGAGCGCCGCGCCGATGACGCGCGCGCCGCCTTGCCCCGGCCCCTTGCTCGCCAGGAAGGCGAGCGCGAGCAGGCCGAAGAAGCCGACGTTGAGCAGCCCGACGAAGAACGAGCGCACCGGCATCCGCGCGGCGTTGCGCCGGGCGCGCGCGACGACGTCGGGGAGCAGCGCGACGCAGAGGGCCACGAGCGCCGCCAGCCCCACCCACAGGCCGATCAGTTTCACCACCGCGCCGAGCATATCGCCGCCCTCCTCGTCTCCACTTGGATCACGGCGCGCCATCCGGTCGCGGCCGGCCCGCGGCGCCCGCCAGGAGCAGCCGGTTCCCGGCGAGCCAGACGGCGCCGGCCGCGACGAGCGCGAGCGCCCACGGCCACGCGGTCAGCGTCGCGACGGGGCTGCCGCCGAGCGGCGCCAGGGCGGCCGCCGCGAGGCGCCCCGCCGGCGCCGCCAGGTCCGGCGGCGCCGGCAGCGCGGGCGCCGGCAGGCCGCGCGCGACCAGGAGCCAGGCCGCCAGCGCGACGGTCAGCGCCAGTTGCGCGCCGAGCGCGGCCCAGGCGAGCGCGACCCGCCCGCGCGCGGGCGCGAGGCGCGCGAGCACCGGCCCGGCGAGGTCGGCCGGGAGCGGCGCGGGGGGCAGCGCGTCGAGCGCGGCGTAGACGCGCCGGAGCGCCGCCACCTCCGCCCGGCAGGTCGCGCAGGCGGCCAGGTGGGTCTCCGCGGCCGCGCGCTCCTCACGGCCGAGTGTGCCATCGAGGTAACCATCGAGCATCTCCGCCGGCAGGTGTGGCGGCTGCGTCCGTTCCGTCATCCCGGTTCCTCCAGCGACCGGCGCAGCAATCGCCGCGCGCGGAAGAGATGGCTCTTCACGTCGCTCAGCGGGATGCCGAGCGCGACCGCGATCTCCTCGTAGGAGAGATCCTGGAAGTGGCGCAACTCGATCGCCACCCGGTACGGCGGCGGCAGCGCGAGGATGGCGCGGCGCAACCGCTCCTGCGCCTCGCCCGCCAGGTAGACGCGCTCCGGCTCGGCGGCGTAGTCGGGCAGCGGCAACTCCGCCGCTCCGTCGCCCTCCCCGTCCGCGCGCTCAAGGGCGAGCGGGACGGTCGGCACGCGGCGGCGCTGCAGCCAGGTGAGCGCGACGTTGGCGGCGATGCGGTTGACCCACGGGCCGAAGGGGCGCTCGCCGTCGAAGGAGCCGAGCGCGCGGTAGGCGCGGACGAAGGTCTCCTGCGCCAGGTCGAGCGCCTGCTGCCGCTCGCCGACCAGCCGGTAGGCGACGTTGTAGACCGCGGCCTGATGGCGGCGCACCAGCTCGCCGTAGGCGTCCGGCTGGCCGCGCCGCGCCGCCGCGACGAGCTGCGGGTCGGGCAGCGCCGCCCAGTCGGGCGCGATGGCGCGGGCCACACCCGCCCGGCGCGCTCGCCCCCACGTTCGCGCGACCGTCCGCTCCATCGCTGTCATCCACGCCGCGCACCACGCCGCCACCGTGGCGGCTACCCATGAATACTGCCCCTGGCGGCGAAAAGTTGCAGGGGAGGGCGAGACGGCAGGCGGCAGACGGCAGAAGTGGGGCGCTGGCGACTGAAGTCGCGCCTATCGGCGCTGCGGCGCCACGAAGCCCGCCTCCGCGGGCTGGGCCCTGGCCCACCCCCTCGTCACTCGTCACTCGTCACTCGTCACTCGTCACTCATCACTCGCTACTCGTCACTCGTCGGTGTATCATCGGCGGGGCGCGCCGGGCGGAGCCGGCCGAGGGATGCTGGAAAGTAGAGGCGATGGAGATTCACGTTATCCCGACCAAACTCGACGGCGCGGCGATCGTCGAGACCGATTTCGTGCAGGACGAGCGCGGGTTCTTCGTGGAGACGTATCACCAGGAGAACTACCGCCGGCACGGCATCGTCGAGGAGTTCGTGCAGGACAACCACTCGCGCTCGGCGCGCGGCGTGCTGCGCGGCCTGCACTACCAGGACCTGACCGCGCCGATGACCAAATTGGTCCGCTGCACCGCCGGCGCAATCCTCGACGTCGCGGTGGATCTGCGCGTCGGCTCGCCGACGTTTGGCCAGTGGGTCGCGGCCGAGTTGACGGCGGAGAACAAGCGGCAGTTCCTGGTGCCGGTCGGCTTCGGGCACGCCTTCCTCGCGCTGACCGACGGCGCCGAGGTGCAGTACAAGTGCTCCGGCTACTACACGCCGTCCGCCGAGGGTGCGATCCGCTGGAATGACCCCGACCTGGCGATCGAGTGGCCGGTCGCCGACCCGATCCTCTCGGCGCGCGACCGCGCGGCGATGAGCCTGCAGGACTACCTGCGCGATCCGGCGTTCCTATATAACGGATAGACAAGGCTCGTTGGGGCCGGCCCCCGGGCCGGCCCGCGGTCCCGACCAACCGGCATCCGGGCAGGCGCCCGCAGCCACGGAGGACTGCCCCTCGACACGCCGGATGGCGAACCGTATCGCGGGAGGCCCGGAGACCGGGCCGGCACGGGGGCCGGCCCCTACGAATCCCGATGATGGAGTACTCCGTGGAACCAATGCCCGCGCGCCCCGCCGCCCCGCGCGCGCGCCCGAGCGCGGTGCTGCTCCCGCTCTACGAGCGGGGCGGCGCGACCCAGGCGCTCTTCATCAAGCGCACCGAGCTGGTCGGGACGCACAAGGGGGAGATCGGCCTGCCGGGCGGGCGGATCGAGCCGGAGGACGTGTCGCCGCTGGCGGCGGCGCTGCGCGAGGCGGAGGAGGAGGTCGGCATCCCGCCGAGCGACGTGACGGTGCTCGGCGAACTGCCGCGCGTCTCGACGTTCTCGACGGGGATGGAGCTGTACCCGTTCGTCGGGCGGCTGCCCAGGCCGCCCGCCCTACGCCTCAGCGAGTTCGAGGTGGCCGAGGCGATCGAGGTGCCGCTGGCCGTCCTCTTCCACCCCGACACCTATGTGGAAGAGGACCGCGTGCTGCGCGGCGTCCCGCGCCGCATCTTCATCTATCGCTACGGCCCCTACGACATCTGGGGCGTGACCGGCCGCATCGTGCAGGAGTTCCTCGCGCTCCTGGCCGCCTGGCCCGGCCACGCAGCCGGCGCGCCGTGGTCGCTCGACGAGGTCGCCGCGGTCCTCCAGGGGTCGCCTGCCGATCGCTGACGGCCGATCGCCGCCGTCTGCCGTCTGCCGTCTGCCGACTCGTCACAGTCCGATCCACGGGCCCGGCTGCCAGCCATTGGCGTCGAGTTCGCGCAGGAAGGGGACGACGACGCCGGCGATGGCGTCCACGCAGCGCCGGCCTTCCTCCACCGTGCCGCGCGAGGCGTGGCCGCTGTAGCCGTCCGGCGCGAGCTGGCCGTAGGCGCCGAAGACCTGCAGCGGCGGCGCGCCCGCCTTGCGCGGCGGGTCGGTCGAGCGCGCCGGGACGGCGAGGCCGGGCGCGCCGTAGAGGACCATCGAGGTCTCCGACTGGCCGCCGTGGTCGAGGTCGATGGTGATGCCCTGCGGCGCGAGGAGCGCGCGCGCCTTGCCCTGCCAGCCGGTGAAGAGGGCGACGTGCATCCCGAGGCGGTCGTAGAGGGTGCGGCAGGCGATCTCCACCGGCGCGGGGTTGCCGTCGTGCGCCGCGACGATCAGCCACTTACGGACGTGGTGCCGCCGGAGCGATTCCCCGAGGTCCACCACGATCGCGGTGAGCGTCTCCGGGCGCAGCGAGAGGGTCCAGGGGAACGACAGGTGGTGCGCGCTCATGCCGTAGGGGATCGTCGGCAGCAGGAGCGTGTTGCCGAGCTCGAGCGCGAAGCGGCGCGCCAGCGTCTCGGCCGCGATCGTGTCGGTGCCGTAGGGCAGGTGGTCGCCGTGGTACTCGGTCGCGCCGATCGGCAGGATCGCCTTGTCGAACTCGCCCTCGCGCACGCCGGCCGCCGTCAGCGCCTCCAGCGCCCGCGAGTCGGGCTGGATGATCCCCATGCGTCCTCCCCTCCCCGCGCCGCCCCGCTCACTCCTCCGCGGCGTACTCCGCCGCGATCTCGCAGATGCGGATGAACTCGTCCGCCCGCAGGCTCGCGCCGCCGACCAGCGCGCCGTCGACCTCCGGCTGGCTGATGAACTCGGCGATGTTGGCGCCGGTGACGCTGCCGCCGTACTGGATGCGCACCTGCGCGGCCGGGCCGTCGCCGTACTTCTCCGCGAGCGTGCGGCGGATCAGCGCGCCGACGCGGTTGGCCTCCGCGCCGTCGGCCGCGCGCCCGCTGCCGATGGCCCAGACCGGCTCGTAGGCGACCACGCACTCGGCGACCTGCCCGGCCGCGACCGGCTCGAACGCGGCCGCGACCTGGCGCGCGACCGTCGCGTCGGTCGCGCCGGCGTCGCGCTCCGCCAGGCTCTCCCCGACGCAGACGATCGGGCGCAGGCCGTGGCGCAGCAGCGCCGCGACCTTGCGCGCCACGTCGGCGTCGGTCTCGCCCAAGTGGGCGCGGCGCTCGGAGTGGCCGACGATGACGTAACTGCAGCGGTCGGCCAGCATCGCCGCGGAGACCTCGCCGGTGTAGGCGCCGCGATCCTCCCAGTAGCAATTCTGCGCCCCGAGCAGCAGGCCGGTGTCCTCCAGGTACTCGGCGGCCGGCACCAGCCAGAGGACCGGCGGGCAGAGGACGATATCGATCTCGTCGCTCCCCTCCAGCGGCTCCAGCCCGTCGACCAGTTCCTCGATGAGGTCCATCGCCTCGTCGTAGGTCGTGTTCATCTTCCAGTTCCCGGCGATGATCGGGATGCGCAACGGGCCCTCCCTTCGGTCGGGAGGACTAAGGACTAAGTGAGCGTGCCGCTGGGAATGGCCGCTGCGGTGGATAGAGCAGACCCCACTTAGTCCTTAGTCCTGAGTCCTTAGTCCTTCTCGTCCAGCGCTGCCACGCCGGGCAGCTCGCGTCCTTCGAGGAATTCGAGCGCGGCGCCGCCGCCGGTCGAGACGTGCGAGATGCGGTCGGCCAGGCCGAGCTGTTCGAGCGCGGCGACCGAGTCGCCGCCGCCGACGATGGTGAAGGCGTCGCAGCCGGCGACCGCCTCGGCCACGGCCTTGGTCCCGGCCGCGAAGGGCGCGACCTCGAAGACGCCCATCGGCCCGTTCCAGACGACGGTCTTGGCCCCCTGCAAAAGTTCCTTGTAGTGCGCGATCGTCTGGGGGCCGATGTCGTAGATCGCCTGGTCGGCCGGCACCGCGTCCGCGCCGACGACCTGGCGCGGCGCGTCGGCCGAGAGTTCGGGCGCGACGACGACGTCGCCCGGCAGGGCCAGCGTGACGCCGCGCGTGGCGGCGCGCTGGAGGAGGTCGGCGGCGAGGTCCGCCTTGTCCGGCTCGGCGAGCGAATTGCCGATCGGGTGTCCCTGCGCGGCGAGGAAGGTGTTGGCCATGCCGCCGCCGATGATCAGGGTGTCGACCTTAGTGAGCAGGTTCTCGATCACGCCGATCTTGTCGGAGACCTTGGCGCCGCCGAGGATCGTCACGAAGGGGTGCTCGGGGTGCTCCAGCGCGCGGCCGAGCGCGTCGAGTTCGCGCTCCATCAAGAGGCCGGCGACGGCGGGGAGGTCGTGGGCGACGCCCTCGGTGGAGGCGTGGGCGCGGTGCGCAGAGCCGAAGGCATCGTCGACGTAGACGTCGCCGAGCGCGCTCAACTGGCGGGCGAAGCCGGGGTCGTTCTTTTCCTCTTCGGGATGGAAGCGCAAGTTCTCCAGCAGGACGACGTCGCCGGGCTGGAGGCGGCGCACCGCGGCCTCGACCTCGGGGCCGACGCAGTCGGGCAGCAGCGGGACGTCGGTCCCGAGCAGTTCGCCGAGGCGGCGCGCGGCCGGCGCGAGGCTATAGCGCGGGTCGCGCTTGCCCTTGGGCCGGCCGAGGTGGGACATCAGCACGACCGACGCGCCGGCGTCGCGCAGCGCCTGGATCGTCGGGACGGCGGCGCGGATACGCGTGTCGTCGGTGATGCGGCCGTCCTCCAGCGGCACGTTGAAGTCCACGCGCACCAGCGCGCGCTTGCCCCGGAGGTCGACGTCGCGGATCGTCTGCTTCGCCATGGCTCCCTCCTCGGAGTCGGGCAGTCGGGGGTGAGTCGTCGGTCGTCAGTGCTCACTCATCGCTCATCGCTCACCACTCAGCATCCGCCATTCATCCTTCATACTTCTCACTTCCGAAGGGTCGGCGCCGGGCGCGGATCAGGGCGACGATCTCGTCGAGGGCGGCGCGGGCGGCGACGCGGGTCGCGGCGGGGAGGGTGGGCGCGAGCGCCGCGAACTCATCCTCGCCGCCGACGCTGTAGCGGCCGTCGGCGAAGAGCTGGACGGAGAGGCCGAGATCCACGACGCGCAGCCCGTCGCCGGCGAAGGCGGGAGGTGTGTGGACTGTGGCGTACCAGTACGGGAAGCGGCCGGCGCGCGTCGTCGCCAGGACGCTGTAGGCGCGGCCGCGCCAGAAGTGGTGCCGGCCGTCGGCCGGCCAGGTCCAGGGCTCGGGGCCGCCGACTGGCTCCCCGGCGCGCACGCCGAGGACCAGTTCGTCGCCGTCGTCGGCGAGGACGCGCGCCGCGAAGGACCAGAGCGGGTCGCCGGCCGGCGTCGCGCCGCGCACGGCGAGGACGCTCCCCGGCGCCAGCACCCCGATCCCGGCCGCCATGCGCCTCCTCCGTCACAGAGATGTCGCCGCCCCGCCGGGCGGTTGAAACCGCGGCTGAATGGCAGGCCCGCAAGCGGGCACCCCGCCACGAAGCCCGCCCGCGCGGGTTAGGATGACACCCTGGTCAGCGACAGGACAGGGGGCGGGGCCTAGCCGCCCGCCCCCTGCCGCTCACGCTCGCGCCAGCCTACTCGTCACTCGTCACTGATTGAACCCGCGCTCGGCCATCAGCGCGACGAGGTCGGCCAGGCGGCAGGAATAGCCCCACTCGTTGTCGTACCAGGAGACGACTTTGATCAGATCGCCGCCGATCGCCATCGTCGAGAGGCCGTCGACGATCGAGGAGCGCGTGTCGCCCTTGAAGTCCATCGAGACGAGCGGCTCCTCGGTGTAGCCGAGGATGCCCTCCAGGTCGCCCTCGGCCTGCTCCTTGAAGACGCGGTTGACGTCCTCGGCGCTCGCCGGCTTCTCGATCTGCGCGACGAAGTCGACCAGCGAGACGGTCGGGGTCGGCACGCGCAGGGCGTAGCCGTCGAACTTGCCCTTCAGCTCGGGGATCACCAGCGCCACCGCCCGCGCCGCGCCGGTCGTCGTCGGGACCAGGTTCAGCGCGGCGGCACGCGCCCGGCGCAGGTCCTTGTGCGGGCCGTCCACGAGCATCTGGTCGGCGGTGTAGGAGTGGACCGTCGTCATCAGCCCCTTGACGATGCCGAAGTTGTCGAGGATGACCTTGGCGACCGGGGCGAGGCAGTTGGTCGTGCAGGAGGCGTTGGAGACGATGTTGTGGCGCGCGGGGTCGTACTTCTCCTCGTTGACCCCCATCACGATCGTGATGTCCTCGCCCTTGGCCGGCGCGGAGATGACGACCTTCTTCGCGCCCCCCTCGAGGTGCGCCTTGGCCTGGCTGGCGTCGGTGAAGCGGCCGGTCGACTCGATCACGATGTCGACGCCGAGCTCGCCCCAGGGCAGTTTGGCGGGGTCGCGCTCGGCCAGGATCTTGATCTCCTGGCCGTCGAACATGATGCCGCTGTCGGTGACCTCGATGTCGGCGTCGGTCTCGCCGTAGACGGAGTCATACTTGAGCAGGTGCGCCATCGTCTGCACGTCGCCGAGGTCGTTGGCGGCGACCACGTCGATCTCGTCGTCGTACTCGCTCCAGAGCGCCTTGAACGCCTGCCGGCCGATCCGGCCGAACCCGTTGATGCCGACCCGGGTTGCCATCGCCGCTGCTCCTTCCTACCTTGCCGTCCCGCCGGCGCGCGCCGGGACCACCCCGGGCGGCCGGAACGCCGGCCGTCGTGCCGGCCGCGCCCACCCGCCGCCTGCTGGAAATACGGACGAGACGGGGGCGAGATTTCCCCCGCGCCGGCGCGGGCGGCTACGAGGACGCGAGGCCGCGCGCCGCGCCCGCCGGTTCAGGCTTGTCCCGCAGGCTACATGCCACAGCCCGCCCGCGCGCGGGCGCCCCCAGTCCCAGCTCGACCAGCGCGGCGGCGAGTTTGGCAGGGTCGTGGCGCAGCGGGGTCGCGGGACCGACGAGCGGGCGGCGGAGGATCGTCGCGCCGCCGGGCAGGTCGGCCAGCCCGTCGAGCCCCACCGCCTCGACGCCCCACCCCGGCCTGATCTTGCCGGCCTCGCCGAAGTCGTCGTTGACCAGCACGTAGTCCACGAAATCGTCGCCGACGTACTCCCGGAGCGCGCGGACATGGTCGGCCGCGCCGAAGCGGTCGGTCTCGCCGCGCTGGGTGGCGACGTTGCAGACGTAGACGGCGGGGGCGGCGGCGAGGCGCACCGCCTGGGCGATCTCATCGACCAGCAGGTTCGGCAGCACGCTCGTGTAGAGGCTGCCGGGCCCGAGGACGATCAGGTCGGCGTCGAGGATCGCGGCGATGGCGGCGGGGTTGGCCTCGGCGCGGTGCTGGAGGTGCAGGCGCCGCACCGCGGCCGGCGCGGCGGTGATGTTCGACTCGCCGCAGACCCAGGAGCCATCGGCCAGGTCGGCGCAGAGGGTCACCTGCTCCAGCGTCGTCGGCAGCACCCGCCCGCGCACTGCCAGCACGCGGCTGACCTCGGCGACCGCCTCCTCGAACGAGCCGGTCATCTCGGTCATCGCGGCGAGGAAGAGGTTGCCGAAGGAGTGGCCGTGCAGCGGCGAGCCGGCCTGGTCGAAGCGGTGCTGGAAGAGGCGGCCGAGCAGCGGCTCGGCGTCGGCCAGGGCGACGATGCAGTTGCGGATGTCGCCCGGCGGCGGCATGGCGAACTCCTCGCGCAGCCGGCCCGACGAGCCGCCGTCGTCGGCGATGCTGACGACCGCGGTGAGCGCCAGGTCGGGGTACTGCTTGAGGCCGCGCAGGAGGGTCGAGAGCCCGGTGCCGCCGCCGATCGCCACGACCTTCAGCGCGGGCGGCGGCGCGCCGAAGCGGTGCCGCTCGATCGCGTCGAGCAGCGCGCCGCGGCGGGCGTCGCGGGCGCGCAGGAAGGGACTCAGCAGCGAGGCGCCGAGGCCGCAGAGCGCGGCGGCGGTGACGGCGAGCCCGATGACGCCGAGGAGCACCTCGCGGTACGGGTGCGGGATGAACTGCAAGGTGCCGGCGCGGACGGCGGCGGTCGTCGCCGCGGGGAAGTCGTAGTTGCGGTAGACGGTCGCCAGCCCCATCGCGAGCGCGAGGCTGAGGGCGGTGATCCCGAGCATGAGCAGCAGCAGCCAGCGTTTGACGTGTAACCCGACGCGTAGCCACTTGCCCAGTCTCATGCGCCCCGCCCCATCTCGTCCCGGCCGCGCGCCGCCCCCACGGCGCGTCCCCCGCTCGGGGGACGCCAGTATAGCATGAACGGTCCGCCCGCGCGTCGAGACCCCGCGAACGGACGCGAACCAACACCGCAGCCAGACCGCCTCGCGACGCACGAAGGCCGCCGGCGCGACCCGACCGGCATCCAGGTGGGCGCGGCCGGCAAGGCGGTAGAGGCGACGCGCGGCGTCGCCCGGTTGACGCGAGCACCCGCCATACCGGCAAGGCACCGCCGCGCGACCGGCCACCCGCAACGCGGTCGGCGTCACCCACGCGGGCGACGCACCGCGGCGCCCCTACCACGCCCACCGCCATCTCGCCCCTGATGCCGCCCGGCCCGTTGGGCGTCGGGCTCCGCGCATCGTCCGCCTTGCGGCCCCGCGCGGCACGGCCTATGATGCGGCGGGCCGCGGCGCCGACCGCGGCCGACGATCACCCCTTCGCGGCGCCCCGACGATCCCGACGATGAGGAAGGAGGAGACGGTCATGAGCGCAATGACCTCCTACGAGGAGATGACGCGCACCGAGCGGGTCCGCGCCGCCGTGCGCGGCGAGGAAGTGGACCGCGTCCCGGTCGCCTTCTGGCACCACTTCAAGCCGCGTGGCTCGGGCCGGCGCATGGCCGAGGCCACGCTCGACTTCTTCGACGAGAAGTTCGACCTCGACATCGCCAAGATCATGCCCGACCTGCCCTACCCCTTCCCGCGCAAGGCGATCCGCGACGTCGACGGCTGGCGGATGATCGAGCCGCTCAACGTCCCGCGCTCCCCGTTCGTCCAGCAGCGCCTGCGCGCGATCGAGTTCCTGCGCGACGAACTCGGCGACGAGACGCCGATCGTCGTGACGGTCTTCAGCCCGACCGCCGAGGCGATGTACGCCGCCGCCGACCACGAGACCTTCTACCGCCACCTGCGCGAGGAGCCGGCCGCGGTCCACGCCGCGCTCGAAGTCCTCGCCCAGAACCTCGGCGACGCGATGGAGCTCTACATCGAGCACGGCGCCGACGGCGTCTTCTTCGCCGTGCAGGGCGCGACGTCCGACGACCTCGGCGCGGAGCGCTACCGCGAGTTCGGCCGCCCCTACGACCTGATGGCCCTGCGCCGCGCGCAGGACGGCTGGCTGAATATCCTCCACGTCCACGGCAACAAGAACCTCCTGATGGACCTCGTGCTCGACTACCCGGTCGACGTGCTGAACTGGAGCGACCGCCTGGCCGGGCCGAGCCTGCGCGAGGTGCGCGGCAAGAGCAGCAAGTGCCTGATGGGCGGCTGGAACGAGTTCGGCGCCCTCTCCCACGGCCCGGCCGAGGAGATCAGGGCCGAGGCGGAGGACGCGATCAAGCAGACCGGCGGCCGCAAGTTCATCCTGGCCAACGGCTGCTCCGTCCCCGACGACACCCCCGAAGAATGGCTCCACGCCGCGCGCGACATCGCGGAGGAGCTGGGCGAGGAGTGAGGGGTTAGGCGTTAGGCGTTAGGCGTTAGGGGCTCGCAGCCGGGCGTGGCCGATCCGGGTGGCCGCTGCCCATGCATGGTCCCCTAACGCCTAACGCCTACCAACTACGCAAGGAGGGCCCCATGCGCCTGGATCTGCTCAAACGGCTCTGCGAGACGCCAGGCATCCCGGGGTACGAGGAGCGCCTGCGCGCGATCGTGATCCCGGAACTGCGCGAGGTGAGCGACGAGATCTCGGTGGACCCGCTCGGCAACGTCATCGCCCTCAAGCGCGGTGGGGGCGACGGCCCGCGTCGGAAGGTGATGCTCGCCGCCCACATGGACGAGATCGGCTTCATGGTTAGCCACGTCGGCGACCGCGGGTTCCTGCGCCTGCAGCCGCTCGGCGGCTTCGACCCGCGCGCCCTCTTCCAACAGCGCGTGCTGGTGCAGGCGCGCAACGGCCAGCAATACCGCGGCGTCCTCGCCCCCGCCGCCAAGCCCGCGCACCTGCTCGACGCCGCGGAGCGCGAGAAGGCGCCGAAACTGGCCGAGTTCTACGTCGACCTGGGGATGCCCGGCGAGCGCGTGCTGGAGGCGGTCGGGCCCGGCGACATGGTCACGCTCGACCGCACGGTCGAGGAGGTCGGGGACTGCGTCATCGGCAAGGCGTTCGACGACCGCCTCTCGGTCTTCATCATGATCGAGGCGGTGCGCGCGGTGCGGCAAGCCCAATGCGACATCTACGCCGTGGCGACGGTGCAGGAGGAGGTCGGGCTGCGCGGCGCGACGACCTCGGCCTACACCGTCGCGCCCGACATCAGCGTCGCGCTCGACGTCACGCTGGCGATGGACCTGCCGGGCGCGGCCGAGCAGGACCGCATCACCAGCCTCGGCGCGGGCACGGCGATCAAGCTGATGGACTCGGCCTCGATCTCCAACCCCAAGCTCGTCGCCGCCTTCCGCGAGACGGCCGAGCGCGCCGGGATCAAGTACCAGCTCGAGATCCTGCCGCGCGGCGGCACCGACGCCGGGGCGATGCAGCGCAGCCGGGGCGGCAGCGCCGCGATCACCCTCTCCACGCCGACGCGCTACGTCCACACGGTCAACGAGATGGCGCACCAGGGCGACATCCAGGCCGGCATCGACCTCCTCGCCCGCTTCCTCGAACGCGCGCACGAGGTCGAGTACACGCTGTAGGGGCGATTCACCGCGGAGGCGCAGAGGACGCGGAGGTAGGACGATTGAAGTACGAAGGACGAACGACGAAGGACGAATAGCGACCCACCCTGATCATTAATTCGTGCTTCGCACTTCGTATCTCGTACTTCCCTCGTTCTCTCCTTCGTCCTCTGTGCCTCCGTGCCTCTGCGGTTTGGTCCTCCTACACCGCCTGCTTGACGAGGCGGCCGAGGCGCTGGCGGAGGCGGGCGGGGGCGATGGCGGCGAGGTCGAGCGCGGCGCCGTCGTGGAAGCGGGCGAAGCGGGCCAGGCCGCGGGCGAGGGCCGCGGTGAAGGCTTCGTCGTTCGCCAGCGCGGGGTCCTCCAGCCAGAAGCCGTCGACGATTAGCACGCCGGCGCGGCGGTCGAGTTTGGGGTTGAGGCGGCCGACCAGGCGGTCGCCGTGGAGGATCGGCAGGGTGTAGTAGCCCCAGCGGCGTTGCGCCGCGGGCTTGTAGACCTCCCAGACGTACTCGAAGGCGAAGAGCGCCTGCGTGCGGGCGCGGTCCCAGATGACGTTGTCGAGCGGGGCGAGGAAGGTGACCTCCTCCTCCGTCGTCGCGCCGAGCGGCCGCCAGCAGGCCGGCGTGCGGCCCGCGGCCAGTTCCGCCAGGAGCGGGAGGTCGGCGGCGGGCGCGTAGCGGGGCTCTTTCTGGCCCTCGACGCGCACGGGCGCCGCCTCGCCAGACTCGGCCAGCGCGGCCAGCGTGGCGCGCGCCTCGGCCGGCGGCACCGTGCGGCGCAGCGCGACCCCGGTGCGCCGCGTCCACTCCGCCCGCGTCGCCAACCCGAGGTCGCGCAGCGTCTTCCCGGCGAAGAAGCGCTCGGCCGCGGCGAGGTCCACCCCGGGGAGCGCACCGTCGCCGTCGAGCGGCGCGATGTTGTGGAGGAAGTCGTAGACGCGGTCGAAGCCGCGCCGACTGTGGGTCATCAACTCGCCGGTGAGCCAGAGGTAGTAGAGGGCCTGGCCGGTCGCCTTGCCGCTGCGCCAGCGCTGCGCGGTGGCGGGCCCTTCGGCCGCGAAGTCGCGATTGGCGAGCGGCCCGCGCGCCCGCAACTCCTCGCGGACGCGGTCGAGCACGGCGGGGTCGGGCGGGTGGACCCGGCGCTGAGTCGTCCACCACCGCATGATCGCCCGCCAGTAGGGCAGTTCGGCGATGGGGTAGATCATCAGGATGGCGCCGTAGTCGAAGAAGGCGCGGTCCTGATAGAGCAGCGCGTCGAGGTCGGCCGGGCGGTAGTCCGCGACGCGGCTCCAGAGGACGAGGTCGTGGTTGCGGGCGACGACGCTGATCGTGTCGATTTGCACCGCCTCCATCTGGCGGATCGCGGCGGCCGCGCCCGCCTTGCCGGCCCAGCGCCGGCCCGGCCAGAGCCCCTGCCGCCCCAGGACGTAGCGCCGCGCGGCCTCGGAGGAGAGCGTCAACTCACTCACGGGCGCCCCCGGCACGGTCGAGCCAGGCGCGGAGCGCCGGCGCGTGCGCGCGGTAGTGCTCGTGGGTGTTGCCCGCAATGACCCGCCAGGGCACCCAGTCGGCGGGCATCCCGGCGAAGCGGCCGGGGTCGGCCAGATCCTCGTCGGCGAGGGTCGCGAGCGCGGCGACCGCCTGCGCGTGGATCTCCCGCGCCTCCGCCAGCACGGCGTCGGGCGCGCGGCCGCGCTGCTCGTCGCGGAGGAGGGTGTTGCGCCGGTCCGTCTCGATCTCCCACAGCGGCGATGCCCCCGCCAGCGAGCGCTGCCGGGCCAGCCCGACCATCTCCCGCTCGTACCAGGCGACGTGCGCGACGATGTCCTTGACCGACCAATCCCCCGCGACGCCCGGCTCGTCCAGCCGCGCGGGCGCGACGCGGGCCAGCAGCGCCTCCCACTCGGCCCACGCCTCCCGCGCGGTATCGAGGAAATGCCGTGTCGCCGGCGCGTCCATCGTCGAGTCCTTCCGCGGTGACCTCGCCACACCGGGGTCCGCCGGCCCAAAGTAGCATAAATGTTCTACGCGGTCAAGCGCGGCGCAGGGGAGGACTCAAGTCGGGCGGGCGCGCCCGACGCGCCCGGCGCGCGGGGCGGCGGGCTCAGACGACCGCCAGCGCGTCGACCGCGACGCACCCCTCGCCCTCGGCGCCGACGAGCACCGGGTTGAGGTCCAGTTCCCGGATCTCGGGCAGTTCCTTCAGGAGTTGCGACACGCGCGCGATCGCGTCGGCCGCGGCGGCGACATCGACGGGCGGGCGGCCGCGGAACGGGCCGAGCAGCGCCGCGCCGCGCAGTTCGGCGAGCATCGCCCGCGCCTCGGCGGCGTCGACCGGGGCGAGGCGGGTGGACACGTCGCGGAGCGCCTCGGCCAGCACGCCGCCGAACCCGGCGACGACGACCGGGCCGAAGGTCGGGTCGTTGCGCCCGCCGACGATGAGTTCGACGAGGCCGGACGCCATGCGCTCGACCCGGACGCCGCGCAGCCGCGCGCCGGGCGCGCGCGCCGCGACCCGGGCCAGCAGCGCGGCGTATTCGGTGCGGAGGTGGTCGGAGGATGCGATCCCCAGCGCGACGCCGCCGACCTCGGTCTTGTGGTGGATGCCCTCGGCCTCGATCTTCAGCGCGACCGGGTAGCCGACCTCCTCGGCCAGCATGAGCGCCTCCTCGACGCTCCCGGCCAGGCCGCCGGCCGCGACCGGGATGCCGTAGCGCCGGAGGAGCGCTTTGCCGAACGACTCCGCTACACCGCCGGCGCCGGCGGCCGGCAGTAGCGCGAGCGCAGCGGCCCGCCGCTCCGCATCGACGGCGCGAACGCCATGTGGGGCGCGGCGCTCCCGCCGCCAGCGCGCGTACCGGCCGGCGTGGCCGATGGCGCGGGCGGCGGTGCGGGCGCCGGCGAGGTGGATGAGTCCCCGCCCCGCCAGCGCGTCGGTCAGCGCGTCGGCGACGTCGGTGAGCGTATTGATGACCGCGATCGGCTTGTCGGTCCGCGCCCGCGCGTCGGCCAGGCCGTCGAGCATCCGGTCCCAGCCGGTCGCCGCGAGCGGGCCGGAGTTGCGGGTCGTGTCGCCGACGCAGGCGACGATGTCGACGCCGGGCGCCGCGGCCAGGAGCGTGGCGACGTCGCCGTAGAGGTCGCGGTTGCCCCAGCCAGACGCGGTGATATCGAGCGGGTTGAGCGGGTTGGCGAACGGCGGGAGGCGGTCGAGCAGCGCCGCGCGCGTCTCCGCCGGCAACTCGGGCAACTCCACGCCGCTGGCGGCGGCGAGATCGGCGAGCAGCCCGCACTCGCCGCCGGAACTGGCGAAGACGCCCAGTCCGGCGCCGGCCGGTCGGCGGTCGGCGGCGAGGAGCGCGGCCATCTGCATCAACTCGTCGAGGTCGTCGACGCGGATCACGCCGTCCTGCTTGAAGAGCGCGTCGTAGAGGTCATCCGCCCCGGTCAGCGAGCCGGTGTGGGCCACGGCCGCGCGGCCGGCCTTTTCCGACCGGCCGAGTTTCAGGGCGACGATCGGGATGTCCCGCTCGGCCGCGCGGGCGGCGACGCGGCGGAACTTCGCGACGTCGGCCAGCCCCTCGATCACCGCGGCGATGACGCGGACGCCGGGCTCGGCGAGGGAGAAGCCCATCACGTCAACCGCGTCGACGACGGCCTGGTTGCCGGCCGAGACGACGTGGGCGAGCTCGAGCCCCCGGCTGGCGGCCATCAGCGTCAGCGCCATGTTGCCGCTCTGCGCGACGAGTCCCACCGACCCGGCCCGGCGCCGGACCCCGGTCGCGATCGCCCAGAGGGCCGCGCCCCCGCGGTAGCTCATCACCCCGAGGCAGTTCGGCCCGATCAGCGGGAAGCGCGCGCCGCAGAGCGCGCGCAATTCGGCCTGCAGCGCCCGGCCGTCCTCGCCCGCCTCGGCGAAGCCGCTGCCGAACGCGATCCCGGCCTTCGCCCCGGCGTCGAGCGCCTGCCGGACCACCCCCGGCACCGCCCGCGCGGGGACCGCGATGGCGACCGCGTCGACCGGCTCGGGCAGCGCGCCGAGCTCCGGGTAGGCCCTGAGGCCGGCGATCTCGTCGTAGTTGGGGTTGACCGGGTAGATCGCCCCGGCGAAGCCGAACGCCGTGAGCGCGGTGACGACCCCCAGCCCGTAGCCGCCCTTCGGCGACGCGCCGACGACGGCGACCGAGCGGGGATAGAAGAGCGGGTGAAGCGGGTGCGACGCCGCGTCGTCCCCGGCCAGGCGCGTCCAGTCGACGGCGACGGCCGGCTGCTCGGTCACCATCGGCTCACCGGCCCCGGGCGGCGGCGGCGCGGGCGATCCGGTCGGCGCGCACCTCCTTCGGCAGCCCGAGGACGCGCTCGCCGATGATGTTCTTCTGGATCTCGGAGGAGCCGGCGTAGATCGTCTCGGCGAAGGGCAGCATGTAGAGGTAGGTCCAGGTGTCGTGCGCGCCCGCGCGGCCGTCGGGGGCGTAGGCGTACGCGGCCGGGACGCCGCCGGTGAGCTGGCCGAAGGGGCCGAGGATCTCGAGCATGAGCGTGTTCACGCGCTTGTCCAGCTCGGAGTAGTGCAGCTTGGCGATCGAGGACTCCGGCCCCGGCTGGTTGCCCTTCTCGTGCGCCGAGAGGATGCGCAGCGACGTGTAGCGCAGCACCTCGATCTCGGCCGCGATCTGCCCCAGCTTCTGGCGCACGAGCGGGTCGTCGAGCCGCCGCGTGCCGTCGCGGCGCGGCGCGCCGACGACCTCCAGCAGCCGTTTGAACGACCGCTGCAACCGCGCGACGATGCCCATCGTGTCGCCGCCGCGCTCGTACGAGAGCGTGGTCTGGGCGATCCGCCAGCCGGCGTTCAGCTCGCCGATGAGATTCTCGGCCGGGACGCGCGCGTCGGTGAAGAAGACCTCGGCGAACTCGTCGGCGATGCCGGTGACCTGCCGCAGCGGGCGGACCTCGATGCCGGGCTGGTGCATGTCCACGATCAAGTAGGAGATCCCCTGGTGCTTCGGCGCCTCGCGGTCGGTGCGCACCAGCAGGATGCCCAGGTCCGCCTCCGGCGCGGTGCTCGTCCAGATCTTCTGCCCGTTGACGACGAAGTGGTCGCCGTCGCGGTCGGCGCGGGTGCGCAGGCTGGCGAGGTCGGACCCCGCGTTCGGCTCCGAGTAGAGCTGGCACCAGATCTCGTCGCCGAGGAGGATCTTGCGCAGGTAGCGCTCGCGCTGGGCGTCGGTGCCGTGGTGGATGAGCGTCGGGCCGACGAGCCCCAGGCCGGCCCAGTTGACCGAGCCCGGCGCGTCCGCCCGCGCCATCTCCTCGACGACGATCGCCTGCTCGATCGGCCGGGCCTCGCGCCCGCCATAGGCCCCGGGCCAGCCCATCCCGAGGTAGCCGGCCTCGTAGAGCGCGCGGTGCCAGGCTTTCTTCTCCGCGACCGTCCGCAGGGGCTCGCGCGGCGCGTGCTCCGCCAGCCACGCGCGCACCCGCGCCCGGAACGCCTCGTCCTCCGCCGTGTACCGCAGGTCCATCGCCGTCCATCTCCACGCTGCGACCGCCGATCGAGGGCAGGCCGAATGTTGTCGACGTCGCCGGCAGTCTAGCAGGATCGCCGTCGCGGCGCGACGATCCCGGCCCGCGCGGCCTTGCTGACGGCCGTGGCGCCGGGGTGCTACAATGCGGGCCATGTTCCGCGCCCTCTCCCCGCGGTCGCGCCGCGCGCGACATGGGGGATGGTGCGCGACGACGCCGTCAGTGGATCCGCAGGAGGAGGGAGCTACCAATGGCGCGCATGACTGGGGGGCAGGCGCTCGTCCAATCGATCAAACGCGAGGGGATCGACACGATCTTCGGCCTGCCCGGCGTGCAACTCGACTGGGCTTTCGACGCGCTCTACGACGAGCAAGACCATATCAAGGTCTACCACACCCGCCACGAGCAGGCGACGGCGTACATGGCCGACGGCTACGCGCGCTCGACCGGCAAGGTCGGCACCTGCCTGGTCGTGCCGGGGCCGGGGCTCCTCAACGCGGCGGCCGGGCTCTCGACCGCCTACGCCTGCTCGTCGCCGGTCCTCTGCCTCACCGGCCAGATCCAGTCCGACATGATCGGCGTCGGGCGCGGCCTGCTGCACGAGATCAACAACCAGCTCGAGATGATCGGCTCGGTGACGAAGTGGGCGGCGCGCGCGATGCGGCCGGAGGAGATCCCCGGCCTCGTCCGCGAAGCCTTCCACCAGCTCCGCAGCGGCCGGCCCCGCCCGGTCGAGGTGGAAGTGCCGCCGGACGTCCTCCAGGCGCAGGCCGACGTGACCCTGCTTGACCCGGCGCGGCCCGAGCGCGTCGCGCCGGACGCCGACGCGCTCAAGCGCGCCGCCGAGGCGCTGCGCAAGGCCGAGCGCCCGCTGATCTACTCGGGCGGCGGCGTGCTGTCGGCCGAGGCGTGGCCCGAGCTGCGCCGGCTCGCCGAGTTGCTCCAGGCGCCGGTGGTGATGTCCAGCAACGGGCGCGGCGCCGTCTCCGACCGCAGCTACCTGGCGCTCAACGGCCTGGCCGGGCGGCGGGTCTGGGAGGACGCGGACGTCGTGCTGGCGGTCGGCACGCGCTTCGTGCAGCCCGGGACCCAGTGGATGATCCCGGAGGGGATGACCACGATCCACCTCGACGTCGACCCGCAGGAGGTCGGCCGCAACGTCGCCCCGACGATCGGCGTGGTCGGCGACGCGAAGCTCGGGCTGGCGGGGCTGCTGGAGCAGCTCGACGGGATGCCGAAGCGCGACTCGCGCGAGGCCGAGCTGAGCAAACTGAAGGAGGAGGCCGGCGACCTGCTCTACGAGGTGCAGCCGCAGGCGTCCTACGCCGAGGCGCTGCGGAACGCGCTGCCGGAAGACGGCTTCCTGGTCAACGAGAGCACGCAGGTCGGCTACTTCTCCAACCTCGGCTTCCCGGTCTACGAGCCGCGCACGCTGATCAACTCGGGCTACCAGGGCACGCTCGGCTACGGCTTCGCCACCGCGCTCGGCGTGCAGGTCGGCCACCCCGACCGCAAGGTCGTCTCGATCAACGGCGACGGCGGGTTCATGTACAACGTGCAGGAACTCTCGACGATGAAGCGCCACGGCATCAACGTGGTGGCGGTCGTCTTCAACGACGGCGCCTACGGCAACGTCAAGCGCATCCAGCAGCAGAGCTTCAACGGCCGCACCATCGCCTCGGACCTGCTCAACCCCGACTTCGTCAAGCTGGCCGAGTCGTTCGGCGTGGCCGGGATGCGCGCCGAGTCGCCGCGGGAGCTGGAGGGCGTGCTGAAGGAGGCGCTGGCGAGCGACGAGCCGGTGCTGGTCGAGGCGCCGGTCGGCGAGATGCCGGGCATGTGGCACCTGATCCGCGGCCCGCAGGCGGCCCGCCGCCGCTGACAGCCGCCATCATCTGAGCGTGCGACGCGGCGGGCGGGGCCGGTGCCCCGCCCGCCGCGCATCTCGGCACGGGTAGTCCTCGGGCGCGACCGCGGCCGCCGCCGACCGGAGCGGCCCGGTGACCCGCTCGACGACGAGGTTCTACCGGGACAGATAGGGCATCGCCCGCATCTCCGGCCTCGCCTCACCCCCTATCCCCCTTCACCCCCTCCACCCTCTATAATCGGGGCGGCCGGCCCGCACGGGGCGGCGATGCGAAGGAGAGGACGGACATGGGAGAAAGCGCGAGCGGGCGCAAGGCGGCCCTGCGCGACGAGCTGGCGCGGGCGCGGGCCACCTGGCTGGAGACGGTGGGGTCGCTGAGCGAGGCGGACCTGTCGCGCCCGGTCTTCAGCGAGGGCAGCACCTGGACGGCGAAAGACCTCATCGGGCACGTCGCCTACGCCGAGGGCGGGATGCTCCGCACGCTGCGCGGCTCCCTCGCCGCCGAGCCGACGCGCCTCCCGCCCGACTTCGACCTCGACCGCTGGAACGAGGGCACGGTGCGGCGGGCCAGGGAGCAGAGCGTCGCCCAACTGCTGGCCCGGATGGAGGAGTCGCGGCGCGAGTGCGCGGCGCTGCTGGACAGCCTCGACGACGCCGACCTCGACCGCCCGACCGTCCACCCGAGCGCCGGGGAGACGACCGTCGGCAACGTCCTGTCGATCATCGCGCGCCACGAGCGTGGGCACGCGCAGGATCTCCGCGCGGCGCTCGGGGCGGCGGGGGCCGGCGCCTGAAGGCGCGCCTGGGGGCCGCTGCGCGGCACGAAGCCCGCCTGCGCGGGCTAGTGCCCCGTCAGCACTCGTGCGCAGTC
>DASSSV010000850.1:0-20571 GCA_035708265.1 Thermomicrobiales bacterium
TGCCGCGCGGCGGGGCTGCCCACCCCGACGCGCATCGGCGCGGCGCTGCCGGCCGGCGCCGCCGGGCCGCACATCCTGCTGCGTCGCGCCGACGGTACGGAAGAGGTCGTGCGGGGCGGCGCGTTCGACCACTTCGGCGGGTGATGGCGGCGGGGCCGGCGTTTGCGGTGACCTGGTAGGGGCGACCCGCCGGGTCGCCCGCGTGGGGCATTGACCGCGAGGCGGGTGCCGCCCGCGCGGCGACGTCCGGCCAGCGCGACAGGCGCCCGCGTCAACCGGGCGACACCGCGCGTCGACCCTACCACCCCGCGCCCGTGGGGCGGGACGGCGGGACAGGGAGGACGGGATGACGTCTGAACGATCGGCGGAAGGGGCGGGCGCGACCAGCGATCTGCGGATCGCGCTGGTGCAGATGCGGTGCGAGAAGGGCGCGGTGGACCGGAACCTCGCGACGATGGCGGATTACCTCGCCGCGGCGTGCGACGCGGACGTCGTCTGCTTCCCGGAGATGAGCATCACCGGCTACGTCGAGCCGGCGCGCCACCCCCGCGCGGTGCTGCGCCTCGACGGGCCGGAGGTCGCCCGCTTCGTCGCGCTGACGCGGGGCTCCCCGGCGACGGCGCTCGCCGGGCTGGTCGAGGCGCATGGCGCCGCGAGGCCATACATCACGCAGGTGGTGGCGCGTGGCGGCGAACTGCTCGGCTATTACCGCAAGCGGACGATCGTGGACGACGAGGCGCGCTGGTTCTCGCCGGGCGAGGGGGCCCCGCCGGTCTTCGCGCACCGCGGCGTGCCGTTCGGCCTCGCCATCTGCGCCGACATTGATGACCCCGAGGTCTTCGCGGCCGGCACGCGGCGCGGGGCGCGGGTGATCTTCGAGGCCGCCGCGCCGGGCCTCTACGGCGCGCAGGCCACGCGCGACTGGCGGGCCGGGTTCGAGTGGTGGCGCGGGGAGTGCCGGGCCAAACTCGGCCGCTACGCCCGCGACCTCGGGGTCTACATCGCGGTCGCCACCCAGGCTGGCCGCACGGTGGACGAGGATTTCCCGGGCGGCGGCTACCTCTTCGGTCCCGATGGCGCCTGCCTCGCCGCGACGCCCGACTGGGCCGAAGGCGTGCTGGAGGCGACGGTGCCGGTTGGAGCCGGGCCGGAGGCCGGCGGTTGAAACCGCACGAAGTCATGGCCGGATGCACTATCGTCGCCCACCGTTTCCTCGGCGGGACGAATATCCGCCCGCGGCCTACGGGGGCCGGCTGGGCGGTCTAGCTGCGCAGGACGGCGTACACGGGGGCCGGGTCCCAGTAGTAGCGGATCTCACTGATCAGCCCTGCCTCGTCCACGGCGTACACGTTGATGCCTTCGATCGCTACAGTCCCGCCGCGCTTCGACGTGAGCTGGCCACGATATAGCACCGCCGCACCGTTCCCCTGGATGTAGGTGCGGGCTGGTAGAGCGTCGAATCGCGCGGTCGCATCGAGCAACTGTCGGTACACTTGCCGGATAGCCTCCCGCCCTTCGAGCGGGGCCTCGCCGGGCACGCGATACATCCGCGCGTCGGCGGCGAACAGGCTCGCCACCGCCTCGGCGTCGAGCGCGGCATTCGCGGCGAAATAGCGGTCGATCGCGGCTTGAATCGTCGCTGTCGAGGTCACTCCTTCGCCTCCGTTCGTTCTCCAGGTCTCGCACCTTCCGCTCGCCTGCCCCACCGGACCGCGGCCCCACCATACGGCCGCGCTTCGCCGATGACAAGAGGCGACGCCCCGAAAGGGGACCTTCGCGCGGGGTCGCGCCTACGCGCCGGACGAGTGCCGACTGCGCGACGTCACCGCGCCGCGGCTCTCGGAGCCGAGACGGGCGTGCTACACTACGGCGAGCGTATAGCACTGATGTTCGACTATGAGGAGAGGTTGGCGATGCGCGTGGCAGACCTGACGACGCTGTACGACTACTACTACTGGGCGACGAAGAAGATCCTGGCGCAGGCGGAGCAGGTGACGCCCGAGCAGTGGTCCGGCCCGCCGCCGATCGGGGACCGCAGCCTGCAGGCGACGCTCGTCCACACGCTGGACGCCGAGCGCGGCTGGCGGCACGCCTGGGCCGGGCAGGAGTCCATCGTGCCGCTCCAGGCCGGGGATTTCCCCGACGCCGCGTCGCTCGCCGCGCGCTGGCGCGAGGAGGAAGCGGTGATGCGCGCCTACCTCGCCTCGCTGAGCGACGACGAGTTGCAGGGGGCGTTCTACGACCCCGACGCGCCGGATCTCCCGCTCCCCCTCTGGCAGGTCATCGCCCACGTCTCCTACCACGGCATGCAGCACCGCAGCGAGGCGGCGATGCTGCTGACCCACTTCGGCCGCTCGCCCGGCGGCATCGACATGGTCTTCTGGCTGTTCGAGCGTGGGTAGCCGGTCTCGGCTCGGTGCGGGTCCGCCTCGGCACGCGATGCACCGACGCGCGACGCGCAGGAGGAGGGCGCGTCAGGCTTCCCGGTCGGCCACCACCCCACCCACGACACGTTCCGCGGCCGGCGCGCGGCGCTGGGCGAGTCGGGCGGTGACGTAGCCGTGCCGCGGCGCGAAGAGCAGCGCCAGCAGGAAGAAGAGCGTGGACACGAGCACGATCGTCGCGCCGGGCGCGAGGTCGAGCGGATAGGAGGCGACCAGCCCGAGCCCGCCCGCGGCCGCGCCGAGGAGCGCCCCGAGCCCCATCATCGCCGGCACGCGATCGGTCAGCAGGCGCGCCGCGGCGCTGGGCGTGACCACCATCGCCACCACCAGCACGTTGCCCACTGCCTGCAGGCCCACCACGATGGTCAGCGTCAACAGCCCCAGCAGCAGGAGGTCGAGCGCCCAGGACGGGTAGCCGAGCGCGGCGGCGTAGGTCGGGTCGAACGCGCTCAGCAAGAGCTCCCGGTAGAAGGTAGCGACGAGCGCCAGGACGAGGGTCGCCACGGCGACGATGATGAGCAGGTCCGTCCGGGAGACGCCGAGGAGATTGCCGAAGAGCAGGTCGGCCAGGTCCTTGCGGTACGAGCGGATGCGGCTGATCAGCATCACCCCGAGCGCGAAGGCGCCCGCGAAGAGCACGCCGATCGCGGTGTCGTTGCTCACCCGCCGGTGGCGGGCAAGCAGGCCGATCAGCGTCGCCGTGACGAGCCCGGCCGCCAGCCCCCCGCCGAGGATATTGGTCCCGGTGACGTAGGCCACGGCGACGCCGGGGAAGGTGGCGTGGGCGAGCGCGTCGCCGATGAAGGCGTAGCCGCGCAGCACCACGTAAGTGCCGACGACGCCGCAGAGCGCGCCGACGAGCACCGCGGCGAGCAGGGCGTGCTGGAAGAACTGCTTCTGGAAGACCGAGGCGTACCCGGCCCACAGGTCGCCGGTCAGCACCGGCGCGAGCAGCGGTCCCGTCATGGCAGGATGACCCCCTCACCCTCGTGCAGGTGGAAGAGCCGCCCGCCATACGTCTGCTCCAGGACGTCGAGGCGGAAGGTCGCCCGCGCCGGCCCGAAGGCGATCACCCGGCGGTTGAGGCAGAGCAGGTAGTCGCAGTGCGCGCGCACGCTCATGAGGTCGTGCGTCGAGAGCAGCACCGTCTGCCCGGCGTCCCGGAGACCGGCCAGGAGCCCGAAGATCGTCTCCTGCGAGGCGGCGTCGATACCGGCGAACGGCTCGTCGAGGAGCAGCGCGTCGGCCTGCTGCGCCAGCGCGCGGGCGATGAAGACGCGCTGCTGCTGGCCGCCGGAGAGCGTGCCGATCTGCCGGCCCGCGTAGGCCGCCAGCCCTACCTGGTCGAGCGCCGCGGCGGCGATGGCCCGGTCGGCGGCGGAGGGACGCCGTCGCAGCGGGGCCGCCGCGTAGCGGCCCATCAGGACGACGTCCCGCACGGTGACGGGGAAGTGCCAGTCGACGGCCTCCCGCTGCGGCACATAGGCCACCCGCCGGCGGGCCCGCCGGATCGGTTGCCCGAAGACCGTGCGGTCGCCGCCCTGGAGCGGCAGCAGGCCCACGATCGCCTGGAGCAGGGTCGTCTTGCCCGCCCCGTTGGGGCCGACGATGGCCGTGACGGCGCGCGGCGGGAAGGCGACGCTGACGTCGTCCAGCGCGACGGCGCGGTGGTAGGCGACGGTCAAGCGCCGGACTTCGATGGCGGGCGGCGGGCTGGAGAGGCCCTCGGTCGGCGCCGGCGGCGCGAGTTGCTGCATTCGGGCCTCTACTTCAGGGCGTTGGTGATCGTCGTCGCGTCGTAGACCATCATCGTGAGGTAGGTCGCCCCCTGGCTGCCCGGCGCGCCCAGCGTGTCGCCGTAGAGGGTGTCGACGATGGTGATGCCGGTCTCGCCGGCGACCTGCCGGGCGACCTTCGGGTTGGCCGACGACTCGGCGAAGATGGCCTTGACGTGCTCGCGCTTGATCGTGTCGATCAGCGTGTTGATGTCCTGGGCGGATGGCTCGGCGGTGTCCGAGATGCTGGGGATGACCGCGCCGACGATCGTCAGGCCGTAGCGCCGGGCGAGATACTGGAAGGCGTCGTGGTTGGTGACCAGTTTGCGCTGCTCGCGCGGCACCTGATCGAAGATCCCTCGCACCTGGGTATCCAGCCGGTCGAGCTGGCCGTGGTACGCCTGCGCGTTCCGTTGATAGGCGTCCGCCCCGGCCGGGTCTACCCTGGCGAGCCCGGCGGCGATGTTGTCCACCATCGTCTGCACGAGAGTGGGATCGAACCAGACGTGTGGGTCGCCCTCCGCCTCGGTCGCGTCGCCCTTGAGGACCGCGATACCCGCGGTCGTGGTGACGACCGGCGCGGTGGCGTTGGCGTTCTTGATCGGTTTGCCCATCCAGGCGTCGAGGCCGATGCCGTGGACGAAGATGATGTCCGCCTGGCCGATGGTCGTGGCGTCCTCCACGGTCGGCTCGTAGTCGTGCGGGTCGACGTTCGGCTTGAGGATGCCGTGGACGGCGACGCGGCTGCCGCCGACATTCCGCACGAAATCCTGGATCTGCGTCGTCGTGGCGGCGACCTGCACCGGCCTGGCCGGCGGGGGGGGACTCGCCGCCCTGGCGGCGAGGGCCGCCGCGGCTGCCGCCGGCGTCGCCGTGGCCGCGCTGTCGGCGGCGGGCGCGCGGGTATTCGTCGCGCTCGCCGGACCGCACGCGGCCAGGAGCGTCGCGCCCGCCGCGCCCATCAGGCCCCGTAGCATTGCACGCCGGGTCATCGCCGGTTGCGGCCGGCGCCGCTCGTCCATGCTGGTTCCTCCTTCCCGCCGTCCCATACGCTGCCGACGCCGGGGCTCATGCCGGGCCGGCTGCCGCTCCACGGGGCGCGAGGGATGCGCGTCGCCAGCCGACCGGGTCGGTGTCCCCGTCGGTTCCCCTGAGTGCGCCGTCTCGTCCGGAATGCCGCCTCAGCCCGCGACGCGGCAGCGAGGACAGCGGCCGTAGTAATCGAAGGTGTGGCCCTCGATCTGGAAGGCGGTCTCCTGCTCGGCCCGGCGCGTCAGGTCGGCGCCCGGGCAGAGCGCGATCTCCGGCACCGCGCCGCGGGCGCTGTAGCTGACGTGATCGTGATGGTGGGGCGAACGATAAACGATAGAGGAAGCGCATCTCCACATGCTCTCCGCGCGGCGCTGCGCCGTCAGGCGGTACCCCCGAGCGCGCAGGCGCCCAACGTCGGCCGGGATCCCTCGTTCGTCCATCGCCCCCTCGTCACTCCGCTGTTGCGAATGAGTCGCAATAGCGGCATTCTACGCTTGTTGAGAATGAATGTCAATAGGGCCCGTGCTTGGGTCCGAGTGACGCCGGGCGGCCTTGCCTGCTACACTAGCGGGTGGCGCGCGGCGGCGCGGGGCGCGCCCCGCGCCGGAGTGGGGAGTGGCATGGCGAGGGCGAAAGCGGGCGCGCGGCCGTTGCCGGCGCTCGATTTCATCAGTCATAGCCCCGAGCAGACGGTCCGGGTCGGGCGGCGGCTGGGCCAGCACGCCCTGGGGGGCGACGTCTTCTTCCTCTCCGGCACCTTCGGCGCCGGGAAGACGGTGCTGACGCGCGGGCTCGCGCACGGCCTCGGCGTCGCCGGCGGCGTGACCAGCCCGAGTTTCACGCTGATCAACGAGTACGACGGGCGCGACGCGGCGGGCCGGCCGGTGACGCTCTACCACGTCGACCTCTACCGGCTCGACGGCGACGACGCGGTCGCCTCGCTCGGCCTCGACGACTACCTCGGCGCGCCCGATGCGATCTGCGTGATCGAGTGGCCGGAGCACCTGCCCGATGCGGCCGGTGTGGACCGCCTCGCGGTCGCGCTCGGCGTGGTCAGCGAGACGAAGCGCCGGTTGACCTTCACGCCGCGCGGCGGGCGCTACCTCGACCTGGTCGGCGCGATCAAGGCGGAGGCATTCGGTGTCGAGCCCTGACCCCGCGCGCCCGCTGCTCGCCATCGACACCTCGACCATGCGGGCCGGGCTGGCGCTCTACACCGCCGAGGGCGTGCTCGGCGAGGTCCAGTGGGCGGCGGGGCGCAACCAGACGACCGCGCTCATGACGGAGATCGACCGCTTGCTCGGCCAGGCCGGCCTGGGGATCGCGGACGTCGGCGCGCTCGCGGTGGCGACCGGGCCGGGGTCGTTCAACGGCCTGCGTGTCGGGCTCAGCGTGGCGAAGGGGCTCGTCTTCGCCTGCGGCGTGCCGCTCGTCGGCGTGCCGACGCTCGACGCGACGGCCTACCCGCACACGGCGGCCGGGCGCCCGGTCCGCGCGGTGCTCGTCGCGGGGCGCGGGCGGCTGGTCAGCGCGCTCTACCGCTGGCGCGACGGGGCGCTGCGCCGCGCGAGCGAGTACGAGAACAGCGCCCTGGATGGGCTGGCGGCGACGATCGTGGAGCCGACGCTGGTCTGCGGCGAACTCGACGCCGCGACCGCCGGCCGGCTCGCCGAACTCGCGCCGGACGCCTCGATCGCGCCGCCGGCGCTGCGCGAGCGCCGCGCGGCCTGCCTGGCCGAGCTGGCCTGGGCGCGCCTCGGCGCGGGCGACGTCGACGACCCCGTGACGCTCGAACCGGTCTACCTCCACGGCCCGGTCCCGAGCGCCGCCGCGAGCCCGCCGAGTCGCGCCCGCGGGGGGCGCGCGGCCGCGGCATCGCGGGCGGGAGCGGGGGACTGAGGGAAGACAGCGGCGTGCCATACTACATCGAGCCGATGCAGCAAGACGACGTGCCCGAGGTCAGCCAGGTCGAGCGGCGCTGCTTCACCAATCCCTGGCCGACGAGCGCGTATCGGCGGGAACTCCGCAACCCCGACAACAACGCCTACGTCGTGCTGCGCTGGCGCGACCCGCACGGCGGGGCCGTCCCGCCGGGCGAAGAGCGCGCGCGCGGCGGACTGGTCCGCTTCCCGTTCGGCCGGCGTCCCGAGGCGCCGCCGGCGAAGAGCCCGATCTACGGCTTCGCCGGCATGTGGGTGATGCTCGACGAGGCCCACGTCACGACGATCGGCGTCGCGCCGGAGCACCGCGGCCGCTCGCTCGGCGAATTCCTCTTCCTGACGATGATCGAGGAGGCGATCCACCGCCGCGCCCGCTGGGTGACGCTGGAGGTGCGCGTCTCCAACAGTTCCGCCCAGGCGCTCTACGAGAAGTACGGCTTCACGCGCCAGGGGCTGCGCAAGCGCTACTACAGCGACAACGGCGAGGACGCCCACATCATGTGGTCGCCCGACCTGACCGACCCGGCGACGCTGGACCGCTATCGGGAACTGAAGGCGGCGCTCCTGCCCAAACTGGCCCGCTGGGACGACTCGCTCGACGGCGCCGGCGCGCCGACGGCGAAGACGAGCTGAAGGTTGCAGATTGCAGATGCTAGATTGCAGATGAGGACGATCTGGCGGACTGCGGCCCGATGGTAGGAGAATCGAATCTGCAATCTGCAATCTGCAACCGACGCGGAGCGGAGCGACGCGATGACGACGATTCTGGCCATCGAGACGTCCTGCGACGAGACGGGCGCGGCGGTGATCCGCGGGGGACGGCGCATCCTCTCGAACGTCGTCGCCTCGCAGGTGGATCTCCACCGCCGCTACGGCGGCGTCGTGCCGGAACTGGCCTCGCGCCAGCACATCACGGCGATGCTGCCGGTCGTGCAGACGGCGCTGGCCGAGGCCGGGACGGCGCTCGACGACCTCGACGCCGTCGCGGTGACCGAGGGGCCGGGGCTGGCCGGCTCGCTCCTCGTCGGCGTGAACTGGGCCAAGGCGGTCGCCTACGCGCGCGAACTGCCGCTCGTCGCGGTCAACCACCTCGAAGGGCACCTCTACTCGAACTGGCTCTTGCAGCCGGGCGAGGCCGAGGACTCGCCGTTGCCGGCCTTCCCGCTCGTCTGCCTGATCGTCTCCGGCGGCCACACCGAACTGGTGCTGATGGTCGGCCACGGGCACTACCGCCTGCTCGGGCGGACGACCGACGACGCCGCGGGCGAGGCGTTCGACAAGGGCGCGCGCATCCTCGGCCTCGGCTACCCGGGCGGCCCGGCGATCCAGCGCGCGGCCGAGGGCGGCCACCCGGAGCGCTACCGGATGCCGCGCGCCTGGCTGGGCGACACCTACGACTTCAGTTTCAGCGGCGTCAAGACGGCGCTCTTGCGCGCGACCGAGAAGTACCGCCTGCCGGAGCCGCAGGCGAAGCGCCGGCCGACGCCGGAGGAGCCCTTCCCGCTGCACCAGCCGGCCCGCTTCCACCCCTCGCTGCCGGTCGCGGACCTGGCCGCGGCCTATCAGGAGGCGATCGTTGACGTGCTGGTCGAGAAGACGGCGCGCGCCGCGCGCGCGGCCGGCGCGACGATGGTCATGCTGGCGGGCGGCGTGGCGGCGAACCGCCTCCTGCGGGAGCGGCTTGGCCAGGCGGTGGACCTCCCGGTGCGCTACCCGCCGCTGGCGCTCTGCACTGACAACGCGGCGATGATCGGCGCGGCGGCGCACTACCGCCTGCAGGCCGGCGAGCAGGCCGGCTGGCGCCTCGACGTCCGCCCCAATCTCGCGCTCGTATAGATCTCCGAGGAAGAAAAACGACGCCCCGCCCTCTGCGCTGAGGGCGGGGCGTTGAATGATGGTGTGTGCCGTCAGGCGGCGCGCGCCAGGCGGTCGACCTCGTCCACCAGGTCGGCGATGTCGAAGGGCTTGGGCAGGAAGGCGCTGGCGCGGCAGGCGGCGAGCTGATGCCCCTCCACCGGCTGTGCCGAGATCAGCACCACCGGCAGGCGGGCGGTGCGGTCGTCCCGGCGCAGGCGCGAGCAGGTGCTCAGGCCGTCCAGGTGCGGCATCTGGACGTCGAGCACGACGACATCGGGCTCGTGCCGGTCGAGCAGGCGCAGCGCCGCGCGGCCGTCGGGCGCGGTGTGGACCGCGTAGCCGGCGTCGCCGAGCACCGTCGCGACCAGGTCGCGCACCGCGTCGTCGTCGTCGACGACCAGCACCGATTGCTGTCTGTCTGGTTGCATCCTCATGGCTACCGTACCGCTCCCGCGTGGCTGGTTCCTATCTCGCCGCCGGCGAGCGCCGGTTGCCATCACGAGAGCATGAATCGTGCCAGGGCTACGGGATGCGCCCGTACGCGGGAAGCCGGCACCATTCGGGACGAGCGGGACCACTAGCGCGGCAGGTAGCCGAGCGGATCGACGTAGACGCCGTCGCGCATGATGATGAAGTGGAGGTGCGGGCCGGTCGAGAGGCCGGTCGAGCCCATGTAGGAGATCACCTGCCCCTTCTCGACCCACTGGCCGGGACTGACGGCGAGCTGGACGGCGTGGCCGTACCAGGTCTGGAAGCCGTTCTGGTGGTCGATGCCGACCGCGTTGCCGAGGCCGCCGTGCCAGCCGGCGAAGATCACGACGCCGGAGTCGGCCGCGACGATCGGCGTCCACATGTTGTTGGCGATGTCGATCCCGTTGTGGCCGCCCGGCCCGTAGAACGCCGGGTTGTCGCCGAAGTAGGTCGTGATCGTGCCGGTCACCGGCCAGCGGAAGTTGCCCGACGCCGCGTGCGACGCGGCCGGGGCCGGCGGCGGGGCGACGGCCGGCGCGGGCGGCGCCGAGGCGACCGGAGCCGGCGTCGGGGGCGGCGGCGCCGGCGGCGTGCCGCCCGGGATCATCAGCTCCTGGCCGGGCGCGGGCTGGGTGTTGCCGCCGAGCCCGTTCGGCGCGAAGGCGACGATGTCCTGCTTCTTGACGCCGTACTTCTGCGCCAGGCCGTCGAGCGTCTCGCCCTCCTGGACCTTGTGCAGCACGCCGTTGACCGGCGGGATGACGAGGTTCTGCCCGACCTGCAGCACGTCGGCATTGGTGAGGTTGTTCGCCCAGACGACCGTGCTGGGGTTGAGGCCGAAGCGGTCGGCGATCGACCAGAGGGTGTCACCGGTGCGCACGGTGTAGGTCTCGACCTGCTGGCGAGTCGGCATCGTACCGCCGGGGACGAGGAGCACCTGGCCGGGGACGAGGTCGGCCGGACCCTCGACGTGGTTCGGCTTGTAGCCGGTGATCGCCGCGACGTCGACCTTGTACTTGGCGGCGACGGCGTCGAGGGTGTCGTTGTTCTGGACCTGGTGGAGCATCCCGTCGGTCGGCGGGATGCGGAGTTTGGTCCCGGCCGGCAGCGGCTTCTCGGGGTCCTGGAGGTTGTTGGCCCAGAGCAGGGTCGCCGGCTTGAGGTGGTAGCGCCCGGCGACGTCGGCGATCGTCTCGCCGTCCTTGGTGTCGTACTGGGTGATCCGGAGCGGCGGGGAGGCGGTCACCGGCAGGGGCGGGCGCGTGAAGTAGCCGGCGCCTGCCGCCAGCGCGCCATTGTCCGGCGCTGGCGCGGGCGCGACCGCCCGGCCCTGCGGCACGCTCAGGTCGGCGGCGGGGCCGGTGTCGTGGGGGCCCGGGACCGTGCGGACCGCGGGGTCCCAGAACCCACCGCCCGCGACGACCGCCAGCACCGTCCCGACGACGAGGAGGTGGGGCAGCAGGCGCGCCAGCAGCCGCGGCAGGCGCGGGGCCGCCGCCCCCCGCCGCCCACGCCCTGGCCCCCCGACGACGAGGCCGCGCCACCCTCCCTCGGGCGGCGCGGCCGCACCGGAAGCCTCGGCCCCCTCCGTCTCCAGCAGCGCGACAGTCGAGGCCGCGCCGGCGGCCCCGCCCTGCTCGTGGCGCTCCCCGTCATCGGGCATGCGCGCGTGCTCCCCCTGGCCGGCCACCCGAACGGACGTCGCGAACGAACGCTCCAAGACCCGCCTGAGCATAGCACTGGGCGTCCGTACTGTCAAACGGACGCCTCGCCCTCACCCCCGGCCCCTCGCCCAATCCTAGGCAAGGGGAGGACTCCACTGAGAGTTCGCGCTGCCCTCCCGGGCTGTCGGCCAGGAGGACAGGCAGGCGGCATTGCGCCCTCTGTCCAAATCTTTCAAAGAATTGCACCCTGTTCGATGTGGGCTCCCCCTCTCCCACCATTGGGAGAGGCGGGTGCCCTCTGGGCGCGGGGGTGAGGGCCACCCCCTCTGGCACCGCAATTGCTCTAGGGGTGGGGCAGCCGGGCGGCCTGGCCGCCCGCGGATGGGGTATTGCATCGCCGCCAGGGGGAGAGGGATGGGAGACCGATCGCCGACTGACGAGGCGGCGGGCTATGGTAGCCCCCGTCCGGGGACCGTCGAATCGCCGGCTGCTCCGGCCGCGCCGCCGCCGCCGCCCGCGACGCGCGCCCCGGCCGGGCCGGCGGCGCCCGGCCGGCCGGCGCCGCGCGCGGTCGCGACGATGCGCGACGTGGGGAAGCGCTTCGAGCAGCTCTGGGCGGTGCGCCGGCTGTCGCTCGACGTGCCGGAGGGGAGCATCGTCGGCCTGATCGGGCCGAGCGGCTGCGGCAAGACGACGACGGTGCGGCTGCTGCTCGGCGTCTATGAGCCGACCGAGGGCGAGATCGAGGTCTTCGGCGAGCACCCCTTCCGCTTCCGCCGCGCCACGCGCGAGCGGCTCGGCTACCTGCCGCAACTCTTCGTCCTCTACCCCACGCTGACGGTGGACGAGAACCTCAACTTCGCCGCGGCCGCCTACGGCCTCGGCCCCTTCAAGCGCCGCCGCTACAAGCGGCAGGCGCTCGACCTGGTCGGCCTGACCGAGCACCGCCACACGCTGGCGAGCAACATCTCCGGCGGCATGCAGCGCCGGCTCGAACTGGCCGCGACCTTGCTGCATCAGCCGCAACTCATCGTTATGGACGAGCCGACCGCCGGCATCGACCCGATCCTGCGCGAGCAACTCTGGGAGGAGTTTAGGCGCCTGCAAGGGATGGGGCGCACCCAAATCATCACGACGCAGTACGTGACCGAGGCCGAGTACTGCGACTTCGTCGTGCTGATGGACGAGGGGAAGGTCGCCGCGGCGGGCCCGCCCGCCGCCCTCCGCCGCCAGGCCGCGGGCGGCGACCTGATCGACCTCGCCGTGCCGAACCTCGACCGCGCGCTGATGGACCGGCTGCGCGCGCTGCCGGGCGTCGTGGCGGTGCAGCGGCGCAGCGACACCGAGGTACGGTTGGTGGTCAATGGCCGGGCGGGCGAGCTGATCCCGCGGGTCGTCGACGCCGCGCAGGACGCGGGCGAGACGGTGCAGCGGATCGAGGAATACAGCCTCTCCTTCAACGAGGTCTTCGTGGCCCTGCTCGGGCAGCAGGGCCAGCCATCAGCGGCGGTGCGCCATGTGGACTAGATTCATCCACGGGCTCGTGCGCAAGGGCGCCTTCGTCGGGAAGGAACTGATCGAGGTCCGCCGCCAGCCGCGGCTCATCCTCAGCCTCGTCCTCGGCCCCTTCCTGATCCTCCTCCTCTTCGGCATCGGCTACCGGGCCAGCCAGCCGGCCATCACGACCGAACTCGTCTTCCCGCCGAACATGCAGGTCTCGACCGACCTCGGTCGCTACCAGTCGCTCTTCGCGCCGCCGTTCAAACTGGTCGCCGTGACCAAGGACCGCGACGGCGCGATCGCGCGGCTGCAGCAGCGCCAGGTCCATGCCGTGATTCTCTTCCCGCAGGACGCCTTCGAGACGATCTCCTCGGGCCGCCAGGCGACTTTGCAGGTCCTCTACAACGAGATCGACCCGCTGACCGCCTCCTGGCTGCAATACTACTCCTACGTGCAGACGACCGAGCTGAACAAGGAGATCCTGGTCCAGGCGTTGCAGCAGGCCGAGGGGCAGCGCCAGAACGCCACGCAGGACCTCCAGAACACCGCCGGCGCGATGGCGAACGACGCCCAGGGGCTGCGCGACGCCATCGCAAGCGGCAACACCACCGGCGCCCTCCAGCGCCTCGCCGCGCTGCGGCAGGAGAACGCGCGGGCGCAGGAGGATCTCGCCTCCTCCGCGGAGGTGCTGGGCGGCGTGGCGCTCTTCTTCGGCGTGCAGAACCCCCAGCAGACGCCCCAGGGGAAGGCCGTCCTCGACTCTCAGAACGCCGTGCAGGACATCAACACCAACCTCGACCAGATCCAGGGCGACCTGCGCGACGGCCGCGCCGATCCGCAGGACACCGACCGGGCGGCGAAGATCGTCGACGACGCCAACCGGCTGAAGTCCTCGTCGGCGCAGATCAAGCTGATCCCGCCGCAGGTTGCCGTCTCGCCCTTCCGGTCCGATTCGCGCAACATCAACCCGGTCACGCCGAACTTCGTCGCCTTCTACGCGCCCGCGGTGATCGCGCTGCTGGTGCAGCACATCGCCGTGACCCTCACCGCGCTGACGCTGGTGCGCGAGCGGCTGCTCGGCACGGTCGAACTCTTCCGGGTGTCGCCGTTGACGGCGACCGAGGTGGCGGGCGGCAAGTACGTCAGCTACTTCATCCTGACCGCGGTCATGGCGGTCATCCTATCGGCCGCGATGTACTTCGGCCTGCAGGTGCCGATCCTCGGCCGCTACGGGCTCTACGCGCTGGTGCTCGGCCTCCTGATCCTGGCCTCGCTCTCCTACGGCTTCTTCATCTCGGCCGTCTCGAACACCGAGAGCCAGGCAGTGCAACTCTCGATGTTGGTCCTGCTGGCGTCGGTCTTCTTCGGCGGCTTCTTCCTGGCGCTGACCTCGCTCCTGCCCTTCGTCCGCGTCGTCTCCTACATCCTGCCCGTCACCTACGGCATCGCGGCGCTGCAGGCCGTGATGCTGCGCGGCGAGTTCCCGCCGCCCTATACCCTCGGCGCGCTCGCCGGCATGGCGATCATCCTCTTCGTCGCCAGCACGCTGCTCTTCAAGCACCAGTTCAGGCGGGGCTGAGCCGGTGGCTCTCACCCCCCATCCCCCCTCTCCCAATCCTGGGAGAGGGGGGTGACTCGATGGAGACGGGGTGCCGCTTTTCCAGAGCAATGGCCGGGGGAAGAGATAGAGCGTGGCCCGGCCATCCTCACAGCCGATACCATGGAAGAGCAGCACCTTGTCTGAGATAGGCTCCCCCTCTCCCAATCCTGGGAGAGGGGGCCGGGGGGTGAGGGCCAAAACCCCTACCGCTCCACCGTGACCCAACCGAGCGGGACCACGCCGCCCGCGAGGGGCTGGCCGCCCTGCGTGGCGGGGAGGGGGGCGTCGGGGCGGTCGGCGGGGACGCAAACGACGGAGAGGCGGTACTGGCCGGGCGCGAGGGAGGCGGGGACCGGCAGGTCGTGGTAGTCCCAGACCTCGGTGGGGCGCTCCCAGTCGCGGAGCGGCTTGCCGCCGAGCAGCGGCTCACGGCCGGAGGCGACGACGGCGCCGTCGGCGGCGGTCAGGCGCCAGGCGATCGCGAAGCGGCCGATCTTGGGGTTCGGGAAGACCCAGCGCAGGATCAGCGGGATGTGGTCGCCCGGCCGCACGGCGCCCTGGTCGGGGTAGTAGTCGAAGTCGTAGCCGGTCAGGGCGACGCCGTTGGCGTAGGTGACGCCGAGCCGCGCCGGCGCGGGCGGGTAGAAGGGCGCGCCGAAGGGGCCGCGATAGGTGTAGAGCCCGACCCAGACGCCGTTGTACTGCCGCTCGTCGATCAGCCGGCCATTGTAGGTGTACCAGCCGCGCAACTGGTCGTGCGGGTCCACCGCCGCCAGCCGGTCCTCGGAGGTGGAGAGGACGACCCAGACCCGCTCGAAGGTCGCGGTGTGCTGCTGGAGGTAGAGGTCGAGGTCGTGGTTGTCGCGCGCGCCGTCGGTGTACTCGTCGGGGATCGTCAGGAGCGGCACGTCGCGGAGGCGCGAGCCGGCCGGCTGGCGCAGGCGGTAGTACGCCAGCGTCGTGTCGAGGTAGCCCGGCTCGACGATCACGAGGTCGTCCGGGTGAAGGTGCGCGGCGATGTGCGCGTAGGCGTCGCGCCACTGCTCCTTCTGCGGCTCGGTGGAGAGGTTCACCTCGCGCAGCGGCACCCATGACGTCGCCAGGATCGCCGCCAGTGCGACCAGCGCGAGCGGGCGCCAGAGCCGTTCGAGCGCGAGCACGCCGCCGGCGACGAGGAGCGCGAAGGCCGGTGTGACCGCGATCAGGTAGCGGTCGCTGTAGAGCGGGCGAACCAGCGTGACGGCGTAGAAGAGCACGAGCGGCAGCGCGACCAGGAGGACCAGCAACAGCGTCCGGCGGCGCGGTGGCAGGGCCGGCCAGGGCCAGCGCGCGCGCCGCCCGGCGAGCGGCAGCGCGCCGAGGAGGGCCAGCGCGGCGAAGAGCCAGAGGCCGCGCGCCTGCGCCGCGTCACCGGCGCGGTTGACCGCGAACTTGGTGAAGGTCACGCCGAGGTAGTCGCGCAGGTCGATCGGCCGGTGCCAGGTAGTCGCGCCGTTGACCAGGAAGCGCGCCTCCCAGAGCCCGACCGGCAGGTAGGGTAGGAGCAGGATGGCGAAGGTCAGCCAGCCGCGGCGGCGCGGCCTGGCGCCGCGCACCAGGGCGAAATACGCGGCCTGGGCGAGCAGGATGAGGGCCATCGCGACGTGCAGGTAGAGCCCGACCGTCGTCGCGACCGCGTAGGCGACCCAGTCGGCCGGCCGGTCGGTCCGCAGCGCGCGCAGGAAGAGGAGCGTCGTCGCGACCGCCGCCAGGACGACGAGCGCGTACATCTTCGCCTC
The DNA here is from genome assembly GCA_035708265.1 of Thermomicrobiales bacterium. Classification (GTDB taxonomy): domain Bacteria; phylum Chloroflexota; class Chloroflexia; order Thermomicrobiales; family CADCWN01; genus DASSSV01. The sequence goes on from DASSSV010000850.1 coordinate 16,062, forward strand.
CTGCCCGTACCAGGTCTGGTACGGGGCGACCGCCATGACGAGGGCGGCGGCGAGGCCGAGTTTCGGCCCGTGCAGCGCCCGGCCGAGGAGGTAGATCAGCGGGATGGTCGCGATGCCGGCTAGGGCCGACGGCAGGCGCACGGCGACCTCGCCGATGCCGAAGACGGCGGTCCAGGCGTGGAGGAAGAGGACATACAAAGGCCCGTTCTGGCCGGCCGTGACGAAGTTGCGCAGCAGCGCGCCGAGCCCCGCGCGCGACTGCGTCACCACGTCCGCCTCGTCGAACCAGAGGCTCTGCACTCCGAGGTTGTCCAAGCGCAGGGCGGCGCCGGCCAGGACGAGGCCGGCCAGGAGGAGCAGATAGGGCGCCTCGGGCCGTTCGAGTTGGCGGAGGCCGCGCGCCAGCAGTTTGTCGAGGCGCGTCGCGCGGCGCGGCCGCCCGGCGGACGGCTTCCGGGCGACGGTCATCGCGCCACCCCCGCGCGCGCGGCGAGCACGTCGCGATAGAGCGCGAGGTGCCGCGCCGCGATGGCCGGCCAGGCGAAGTGGACCGCCAGGGCGCGCGCGCCGGCGGCGATGAGGGCGCGGAAGCCGGCGTCGCGGCCGAGTATGCCGATGGCCGCGGCCAGCGCGGCCGGGTTGCCGGGCGGCACCAGGAGCGCGTTCCGGCCGTCCACTAGCGTCGGCAACCGACCGCCGGCGTCGTGGCCGGGCGCGGGCGTCGTCGTCACAACCGGCAGGCCGGCGGCGAGCGCGGCGAGCAGGCTGCCGCGTCGCCAGGACGCGCCGTCGGCGTAGGGCAGGACGGCGAGGTCGGCCGCGCGCAGGTGCGCGGCGACCGCGGCGGCCGGCAGCGACCCGGTCACGACGACGCGCCCCGTCAGGCCGCGCGCCGCGAGCGCGCCGGCGAGGTCGGCGCCGTCGGTGAAGCGGGCGCGGTCGGTCGCGCTCGGCGCGCCGCCGACGACGACGAGCCGGTAGGCGCCCGGCTCGTCGCGCTCCAGGCTGGCGAGCGCGTCGAGCAGCGTCGCGAGCCCCTTGCTGCGGCCGGCGAGGCCGAAGAAGGCCAGCAGGACCTCGCCGGGCCGGCGCTCGCCGGGGGGCGCGCACGACATATCCCCCGGGATGGGTGAGTCGGCGGGGATGTTGCTGCCGATCGGGATGAGGCTCAGCCGGCCGGCGAGGCGCGGGTCGGCGCCGAGGCGGCGCAGGTCCTCGCCGTTGGTCGCGACGACCGCCGCGGCGGTCCGCGCCAGCAGGCGCACGGCGGCGGCGCGCAGCCGCCCGGCCTTCGGGAAGAGGTAGGGTGGCAGCAAATCGTGGAAGGTCACGACGACCGGCGGGGCGCCGGCGCGCCGGCTGAGCCGCCAGGGCAGGAGGTTGACCGCGCCGCGCCCGCCGTAGGCGCCGGCCTGGTACTGGAGATGCACGACATCGGGCCGCTCCGCCGCGATGGCCCGGTCGATCGCCCGCCAGGATGCGACGCCCCAATACGGTACGTCGCGGCGCGTCGGCACGGCGCGGGCCGTGGGGCGTTGGGCGTCCGTCATATGTGGGGGGCGGCACGGGGGCTGGCCCGCCGCCGGCCCGGTCAACACACTCGGCGCGGCGCCCGCGGCGGCCAGGTGGGTGGCGAGGAGCGTGGTGTAGTCGCCGACGCCCCCGACGGTCGGCGGGTACTCGCCGCTGACGAGCAGGACGCGCGGGCCGGCGCCGGGCGGCGCGGCGTGGGGCGGCGGCTGGCTGGTCACGGGTTGTCCCCGGCGGTGGGCACCGGCCGCGGCCGGAGGCCGGAGCGCAGCACCGCGAGGTAGGCGGCGACGCGCGACGCGCGGAGCGGCCGCTTGTGCCCGAGCGCCCACTTGGACGCCTCCTGCGCCAGTTGCACGACGTAGGTGAGCAAGAGGAAGGCGCGCAGCGCCTCGCCGAAGGCCGCACCGTAGCGGCGGCGGTAGAAGAGCACCTTGCTCGCGTTGAAGTCGATGTGCCGCCGCGGCACCGCCTGGCCGCTGCTCGCGCCCTCGTGGTGGACCACCGTCGCCTCGGGGCGGTAGGCGATCCGCCAGCCGGCGCGCCGCAGCCGCAGGCACCACTCCAGCTCCTCGGAATACATGAAGAAGGATTCGTCGAGGCCGCCGGCGTCGGCGACCGCCTCGCGCCGGACCAGGAGGCAGGCGCCGTAGAGCCAATCGACGTCCTGCGGCCGGTCGGCGGGCCTGTCCGCGACATAATGGCGGTCGAGGACGCGGTTGGCGCGCCAGTAGTGCTGGACGAGCGTGCTCTCCAGGAAGGGCGTGAGGGGCGTCGGGGCGCGGCGGCGCGACTCCTGGCGCGCGCCGTCCGGGTAGCGCAGCGCCGGGCCGACGACGCCGAGCGCCGGGTCGGCGTCGAGCGCGCGGAGGAGCGCCGGGATGGCGTCGCCGACGGCCTCGGCGTCGGGGTTGAGGAGGAGGAGGGCGCGGCCGCGCGCCTCGCGCAGCCCGAGGTTGTTGCCCGCCGCGAAGCCGCGGTTGGCGCCGCTCTCGATCAGCCGGACCTCCGGGAACTCGGCGCGGATCATCGTCGGCGTGCCGTCGGTCGAGGCGTTGTCGACCACAAGGGCTTCCCAGGTCAGGCCGCTGCCGGCGAGCGAGGCCGCGACCGAAGCCAGGCAACGGCGGAGCAGGTCGCGCGTGTCGCGGCTGACGACGACCACCGAGAGGTCGAGCGTGGCGGGCCCGGCGAAGGCGAAGCCCCGGCCGGCGGGCGTCGCGGCCGCCGTGGGCACCGCGCGCCCACGCCGGAGCGCGCGCAACTCCAGGTAGGCCCGCAACTCGTAGTAGGCCAGCGCCGCCGACAGCGCCAGGCCGAGCCGGCCGTCGCGCCAGGCGCCGAGCGTGAGGTAGCGGCGGCGGAACTCGCGCAAGGGCATCGTCGCGTAAGTCCAGGGGCGGGCGCGCACGCCGCGGGCGGCGAGGTCGCGCGCGTGGCGGCGCGCGTAGGCGCGCTGCTTCGCCCGGAACTCGCCCCAGGTGTCGTAGTTGCGGTGGACCAGCGGCTCTTGCAAATGCCCGGCCGGGCCGTCGAGCAGCACGACCTCGTGGACTTCGCGCGCCGGGTCGTAGCGGGCGCGGTCGCGGCGGAAGAGGCGCAACTGCTCGTCGGGCCACCAGCCGCCGCCGCGCACGCGCCGGCCGAAGAAATAGTTGTGCCGCGGGATCCAGTAGCCGGCAGTCTCGTCGCCGGCCGCGGCCAGCGTTTGGCGGATCTCCGCGCGCCCGGCCGGCGTCAGCCGCTCGTCGGCGTCGAGGAAGAGGACCCAATCGTGCGCGGCGAGCGCGAGCGCGGCGGTGCGCTGGCCGGCGTAGCCGTCGAACGGGCGGGTGTGGACGTGCGGCGTGTGCTGCCGCGCGATCGCGACCGTGCGGTCGGCGCTGCCGGAGTCGAGGACGACCAGCCGCTCCGCCAGCCCGGCGAGGCCGGCGAGGCAGTCGGGCAGGTCGCGCTCCTCGTCCTTCGTCAGCACGATCGCAGTGAGCGGCAGCGGGGCGCCCGACCGGGGGCCCACCGGAGGTGGGTGCGGGGCGGCGCCCTCGCGCGTCGGGATCGCAATGGTCACGGCCGGTGCTGCTCCCCGCTGTCCAGGTCGGGCGCCGCGCAGAGGCGGAAGACCTCGCCGCAGGCGCGGATGCGCTCGCGCGCGGCGGCGGGCGCCAGGTCGCCGCGCGCCCGGCGCCGGGCCGCGACGAGGGCCTCTTTGAGAACGCCCGCGCGCGTCAGGAGTTGCGCCGCGCGCACGAAGGCCGCGCCCTCGTGGCGGCGGTAGTAGCGCAGGCGGCTCCGGTGCAGCTCGACGAACATCCGCCCCGGCCGCTGCGCCGTGCTCCGGCCGCCGTGGTGGACCACCTCGGCGCCGGGCACGCAGGCGATCTCCCAGCCGGCCGCGCGGGCGCGGCGGCACCAGTCGACCTCCTCGCTGTACATGAAGTACGACGCGTCGAGCGGGCCGGCGGTGTCGAGCACCGCTCGGCGCGCGACCAGGCAGGCGCCGAGCGGGAAGTCGATCGGGAAGGGGCGGTCGCGCGGCGCGTCGGGGTAGCGCCCGTTGAGGCGCGAGCCGGCGAAGCGGCCGCCGAGCGGGAAGAAGTCGAGGAAGACCTGCGCCAGCGTGGGGAAGCGGAAGCCGACCGCCTGCTCGGTGCCGTCGGGGTTGAGGAGGCGCGGCCCGACGATCCCGACCGCGGGGTTGGCGTCCAGGTGGGCGACCAGCGCGGCGAGCGCGCCGGGCCGCGGCGCGGTGTCGGGGTTGAGCAGGCAGAGCGCGCGCCCGCTCGCCTCGGCGAGGCCGCGGTTGGTCGCTGCGGCGAAGCCGAGGTTGCGCCCCGCCTCGATCACGCGCGCGGCGGGGCAGGACGCGCGGACGGCGGCCGCGCTGCCGTCGGCCGACCCATTGTCGACGACGATCACCTCGGTCGTCTCGTGGAGCGCCCCGAGCCCGTCATCGAGCGCGGCCAGGCACCCCAGCAGCAGC
>DASSSV010000851.1:0-7502 GCA_035708265.1 Thermomicrobiales bacterium
TACGTCACCACCGCGCGGGCGAAGGGGCTTGGTGAGCGAACGGTGGTGCTCGCCCACGCCCTCCCCAACGCGCTGATCCCCGCCGTGACTGTGGTCGGGCTCCAGTTCGGCTCGCTGCTGGGTGGCGCGGTGGTCACCGAGATCGTCTTCGCGCGGCAGGGCATCGGCCAGGTCGCCGTCGCGGCGATCCAGGGGAAGGATTACCCGGTGGTGCAGGGGGTGGTCCTCCTCGTGGCGGTGGCCTACGTGTTGAGCAACCTGGCTGTCGACGTCCTCTACGCCTTTCTGGATCCACGGATCAAGTTCGCCTGACGGCGACGGTATGCGCGGGTGGTTGAGGATACTGGGATGGGGCAGGGCGTGGCGCGCGTCGAGCGGCCGGCTGCGACAGGGCGCGAGGCGGCGCTGTCCGGGACGGGGCGTCGCGGGGGGGCGCTGCGCGCCTCCTGGCGCGCGTTCCGGCGCCACCCGGCCGCGCTCCTCGGCACGGTCGTCCTGCTGCTCCTCATTGCGGTCGCGGCCGTCGGCCCGAGGCTGGCGCCCTACGCGCCGGATGAACTCGGCATGGCCGTGCTCCTGGTCGCCCCCGATCGGGCGCACCCGTTCGGCACCGACCAGTATGGCCGGGATGTCCTCACCCGCGTCCTCTACGGCGCGCACCTCTCCCTGGGCATGGGGCTCATCAGCGTCGCCATCGGCGCGACGCTCGGCGGCCTGCTGGGGCTGCTCGCCGGCTACTTCGGCCGCTGGGTGGATATCCTCATCATGCGGTTGATCGATATCCAGCTCGCCTTCCCCGGCATCCTGCTCGCCATGGGCATCGTCGCGGTCCTCGGCCCCAGCCTCCAGAACGCGATGATCGCCGTCGGCCTCGCCTCGATCCCGGGCTACGCGCGCGTCCTGCGCGGCGCGGTCCTCAGCGCGAAGGAACTCACCTACGTGGAGAGCGCGCGCGCCGCCGGCTGCCCGCATACGCGCATCATGTTCCGGCACATCTTCCCCAACGTCCTGGCGCCGCTCATCGTCCTCGCCACGTTGGGCGTGCCGAGCGCCATTCTGACAGCCTCCGGCCTGAGCTTCATCGGCCTCGGCGCCCAGCCCCCGACGCCGGAGTGGGGCGCGATGCTCAACGACGGGCGCCAGTACCTCGACAAGGCCTGGTGGCTGACGACGTTCCCCGGCCTCGCGATCATGCTCGCCGTGCTGGCCATCAACCTGCTCGGCGACGGGCTCCGCGACGCGCTGGACCCCCGTTACCGCGACTGAGCAGCGGAGGTGCCATGGGACCGCTGACCCTGACCGGCGTGGACCTCTTCCCGGTGCAACTCGAATGCACCCACCCGGGCGGGCCGGCCAGGCCCGACCTCCGCCGCCACCTCCTGCTCAGACTGACCGCCGACGGGAGGCTGACCGGCTGGGGCGAGGTGACCGGCCGGGGCGCCCGTCCCCTCACCGCGCCGAGCGTCGCGGACCTGCGCGACCTGCTGCGCGACCTGCTCGTCGGTCGGGATGCCCTGGCGATCGCCCTGCTGCACCGCGAGCTGGCCGCCGCGCTGGCCTCCGCCGCCCGCGCGCGGGCGCTCCTCTGCGGCGTGGACCTCGCCCTGCACGACCTCGTGGGTCGCGCGCTCGGCGTGCCCGCCCACCAGCTTCACGGCGGCGCGCTGCGCGCGCGGATCCCGGTCGCCTACCCGATCCCGGCGCACCGGCGCGTCGAGGACGTGGCGGACTCGATCGCCTACATGGGCCGGATGCTGGAGCGGGGCTTCGCCCGCGTCCGCTTCTACGTCGGCCTGAACCTGGAGGCGGACCTGCTCGCCCTCCGGCAGATGCGCGAGGCCCACGGCGATCGGGTGCGAATCAAGACGCTCGACTGCAACGGGCATCTGGATTGGAAGGCGGCACGGGCCGCGATCCGGCGCTTTAGGGCCGAAGGCCACGAGTTCCAGCTCGTCGAGAGCCCGGCCCGGCGCGGCGACCATGCCGGGCTGGCCGAGGTGCGACGGACGCTCGACGTGCCGGTCAGCGAGCACGCGTTCACGCCGGAGGAGGCCCTGGCCCTCGTCGAGCGGCGCGCGGTCGACGTGGTCAACGTCACCGCGGTCGGCGCCGGCGGCTTTGGGCCGGCGCGCGCGATCGCGGCCGTAGCCGCGGCGGCCGGCGTCGCCTGCCTCCTCGGCGCGGCACATGAGACGTCGCTCGGGACGGCCGGGCAGGCGCACCTGGGGGCGTCGCTGCCGGAACTGCCCTACCGGTGCGACTGTATCGGCCCGGCGATCTACGCGGAGGATGTCGCGACGGCGCCGCTGCGGTATGAGGGCGGCGACCTGGTAATCCCCGACGGGCCGGGGTTGGGCCTGACCATCGACGAGGATCGCCTCGCGGCCCTCACCGAGCCGGTCATCGCGCGAAGGCAGGGGTGATGGGCACCACCGGGAAGGCGGCAAGGCTATGATCCGGTATCTCCTCCGCCGAATCGCCGGCATCCTCGGTGTGCTCGTCTTCATCTCCCTGCTGACGTTCGCCCTGATGCACGCGATCCCCGGCGGCCCATTCGACGAGGACAAGATGCCGCTGACGCCAGAGCAGAAGGCGAACATCTTGCGCAGCTTCGGCCTCGACAGGCCCCTCTGGCAGCAGTACCTCATCTATGCGTGGAACGCGCTCCATCTCGACTTCGGCGTCTCCTACCAGAGCCCCGGCGAGACCGTCATCCAGCTCATCGCGCGGGTCTGGCCCGTCTCTCTGCAACTCGGCGCAATGGCCCTCGCCCTCGCTTTCGCCGGTGGCCTGACGCTCGGCTCGCTCGCCGCGGTGCGACAGAACACCTGGGTCGACTACCTCGTCACCCTCCTCTCCACATTTGGGCTCATCGTCCCCAACTTCATCCTCGGCGTCCTGCTGATCCTCCTGTTCAGCGATAAGTTCCACCTCCTGCCGACTGGTGGTTGGTCGGGGCCGCGCAACTGGGCCATGCCCGTGCTGGCCTATGCGCTCGGCCCGCTGGGCGTGGTCGCTCGGTACACCCGGACAAGTGTCATCGAGGCGCTGCGGGCCGATTACGTGCGGACGGCCTACGCCAAGGGGTTACGCGGTCGCGTCATCTTGCGCCGCCATGTGCTGCGCAATGCGCTGATCCCGCTGCTCACCATCATGGGGCCGCTCGTGCCGGACCTGCTGACCGGCTCCCTCTTCGTAGAGGTCATCTTCCGCGTGCCAGGCTTGGGCCGGTTCTTCGTCACCAGTACGCTCCAGCGCGACTATCCAATGATCATGGGGCTGGCACTCCTGGCCGCGGGGGCGGTCAGCCTCACCTACCTGGTCACCGACCTGCTCTACGTCGCGGTCGACCCGCGCATCCGGCATGCCTAGTGAAGCGGAGGGCATCGTGGGCAGCCCATCGGACGGACTCTCCGGCGCGATCCCGCCAGTCGCCACCCCCGCGGCGCCGGCCGGCGCGCGGGCCGCGCCGGTGCCGCGCGCGCGAAGCTTCTGGACGGACGCCGCGGCCCGCTTCCGCCGCAACGCGCTCGCGCTCGTCGGGCTCGGCATCGCAGGCCTCCTCGTCTTCGCGGCGCTCTTCGCGCCGTTCATCACACCCGAGCCTTATGACGTCGCCAAGTTCGGCCAGGCCTGGCAGTTCCCCTCGCCCGCGCACTGGCTGGGGACAGACGGCATCGGCCGCGACTTCTACACCCGCATCGTCTACGGCTCGCGCGTCTCGCTCTTCGTCGGGTTGAGCGCGCAGGCGATCGCCTTGTTGATCGGGCTCCCGCTCGGCCTCATCGCCGGCCTGCGCGGCGGCCGCGCCGACTTCCTGATCATGCGCGTGGTCGACGCCCTCTGGTCCTTCCCGCGGATGCTCTTCGCGCTCCTGATCCTTTCGGCGATCGGCAGCGGCCTGCAGAACGTCCTGCTGGCGATCAGCCTGACGAGCTGGATTCCGATCTGCCGGCTCACTCGCGCCCAGCTCCTGACTGAGCGCGAGCGCGACTACGTCCTGGCGGCGCGGGCGCTCGGCGCGAGCCAGCGCCGGATCGCCCTAGTCCACTTGGTGCCGAACATCGTCCCGCCGCTCATCGTCGCCTTGACGCTGGGCATCCCGGAGGCCATCTTCGCCGAGGCCGGCCTGAGTTTCCTCGGGCTCGGCGTCAACCCGCCCCTCCCGAGCTGGGGACAGATGGTCGGGGAGAGCGTGAGCTACATCAACTTCTACTGGTATCTGGCGCTCTTCCCGGCGCTCGCCATCGCGCTGGCGATGCTCGGCTTCACCCTGGTCGGCGACGGCCTGCGCGACGCGCTCGACCCGCGCATGACGCGGTGATCCGGTCCGCTCCTGTCCATCGATTGCATCATCTGAAGGAGGGCTACGATGGGGACACGGCGATTCTCGCGGCGCGAGGTTCTGACCAGGGCGACGCTCCTGGCCACGGCGTCTGGCGCGGCGGTGCTCTTGGGAGCGTGCGGCTCGAGCGGGCAGCCGGCCGCCACACCCGCCGCGCCGCCGACCATGCAGGCGACCGCGCCGGCCACGGCCGGCGGCGCGCCAGCCACCTCGCCGGCCGCACGCACCGGTTCGGGGCAGTTGCCCCCCAACGCGGCACCCGCGGATAAGCAGGTGCTGACGATCATGGGCCGCGAAGGCCGCTATCTCGAGTGGTCGAAGACGGTGCGGGACTTCCAGTGGAGCCCCTTCCTCATCAGCGAGCCGCCGGTGCGCCCCGACATCAACTACGAGCTGCAGCCGGCCGCCGCGGAGAAGTGGGAGATAGCGCCCGACGGGATGTCCTGGACCTTCCACTTCCGACCGGGGATGAAGTGGAGCGACGGCACGCCGGTCACCGCGAACGACTACGTCTACACCATCCGCCGCATGGCCGACCCGAACACCGGCTTCGACGTGGCCTGGTTCTACGCCTTCATCAAGGGCTTCAAAGCCGCCAATGAGGGGAAGGGCAAGCTGGAGGACATCGGCGCCAAGGCCACCGACGACCTGACCTTGACGATCGAGACCGAGCAGCCGACGCCGTTCCTCAGCCTGATCATGACGGAACTGCCGCCGGTGCCGCAGCACGTCGTCTCGGCAGCGGGCGACAACTGGTCGCTCGATCCCAAGACTTGCCTCTCCTGCGGCCCGTTCAAGCTCGAAGCCTGGGACAAGGGGCGGCAGGTCGTCTTCGTCAACAACCCCGCATACAACGGCCCCTCGAAAGCCCCGCTCAGCAAGATCGTCTACAAGATCGGTGAGGACACCGCGCTCTTCCCGGCTTACGAGAACAACGAGATCGACGCGATCACGCGCGGCTACGAGCAGGTCCTCTCGCCAGCCGACCAGGCGCGGGTGGAGAGCGACCCGGACCTGAGCAAGCAGCTGCACAAGTGGCCGCAATTCCAGACCTGGTGGGTCTCCTACGACAGCGTCAATGCCGCCTTCAAGGACACCAGAGTGCGGCAGGCGTTCAGCCACGCGATCGACCGCGACGCGCTGATCAACTCGGCCCTCAAGGGGCAGGCCGTCCCCGCCTGGGGCCTCCTGCCCCCGGGCTTCTACGCCTATAACCTCGACAACGTGAAGGGGATCCAGGACTTCAACCCGGCGAAGGCGAAGCAACTGCTCGCCGCCGCCGGTTATCCCGACGGCAAAGGCTTCCCGAGGTACGACATGTACCTGCGCGCCCCCTCGCCGACGGTGAAGAACGTCGCCCAGGCGATCCAGGCGATGCTCAAGCAGAACCTGGGCGTCGATATCGGGATCCAGAGCTACGAGCAGAAGTCGTTCATGGACAGGCTGAACAGCCACAACCTGCCGCTCTGGCTGATCTCCTGGGACATGGACTACTACGACGCCAGCAACTTCATGGATGTCTTCAAGAGCGGTGGCCGCAATCCCTGGAAGAACGACGAATACGATCGTCTCGTCGCATCGGCCGACAGCACGATGGGCGACGATGCTAAGCGGAAGCAGCTCTACCAGCAGGCCGAGAAGCTCCTGGTGACCGAGGCGGTCGGTGTCTTCCTGTGGCACCCGATCTTCACCCAGCTCTGGAAGCCCTACATCGCCGGAGACTGCTTCGTCAAGAACAAGTACGGCATCCTGGGCTGGCAGGAGCCGCAATCCGGGCCGCAGTACTACTGCGCGTACATTACCAAGGACAAGAAGTAAGCGGTCGTGCCGGCACAGAGCTGGGCCGGTATGGGCCGACACGAGGAGGGGCCATGGTCGACACCGACGCGCGCCGCGAACCGCGCGGGACGGGGATCTACGACCGGCTGGGGGTGCGCACGATCGTCAACGCGCGCGGCGCCACCACCGCGGTCGGTGGGACGCTGATGCCGCCCGAGGTGCTCGCCGCGATGGCCGAGGCGGCGCGCGCCTTCGTCGTCCTCGACGAGCTCAACGCGGCGGTCGGCCGCCGCATCGCCGCCGCCACCGGCGCCGAGGCCGGCTACGTCACCGCCGGCTCGGCGGCCGGCATGGCCCTGGCCGTGGCCGCCTGCATCGCGGGGTCCGACCCCGCCCGGATCCGCCGCCTGCCCCACAGCGAGGGCCTGGCGAACGAGGTCGTGATCCATCGCGCCCACCGCATCGCCTACGACCAGATGTTCCGCGTCGGCGGCGGCCGGCTGGTCGAGATCGGCCTGGCCGGCGCCACCGAGCCGTGGGAGCTGGAGGCGGCGATCGGCGCGCGCACCGCGGCGGTGGCCTACGTGGACTCGCCGTCGGCCGGGCGGGGCGCGCTGCCCTTCCCCGTCGTCGTCGAAACGGCCCATCGCCGCGGCGTGCCGGTGCTCGTCGACGCCGCCTCGACGCTGCCGCCCGTGGCGCACCTGCGGCGCTGGGTCGCCCAGGGCGCGGATCTGGTGATCTACAGCGGCGGCAAGGGCATCCGCGGCCCGCAGGACTCGGGCTTCCTGGCGGGGCGCGCCGACCTGATCGCGGCGGCGGCGGCCAACGGCAACCCGCGCAGCGGTGTGGGGCGCGGCATGAAGGTGAGCAAGGAGGCGATGGTCGGGCTGGCGGTGGCCCTCGACCGCTTCCTGGCGCACGACCACGACGCCGACTTCGCCGCGCACCGCGCGCAGGCCGAGGCGCTCGTCGAGGGGCTGGCCGGGCGCGACGACCTGCGCTGCGAGCTGGTCGCCGACGAGGAGGCATACCCGGCGCCGGTGGTCGTCGTCGCGCCGCGCGGCGCGGGCTGGGCGCCGGGGGCGGTGCGCGACGCGCTGGCGGCCGGGACGCCGTCGATCCATTGCAACGCGGCGCACGGGCGGCTGGAGTTCCACACCCATTGTCTCGTCCCGGGCGACGAGGAGACCATCGTCGCCCGGCTGCGCGAGGTGCTGGACGCGCCGGCGGCGCGATAGGCGCCGCCGCGCTAGCAGTGGCCGTGGTAGGGCCGGCGGGCGACCGCCTCGTGGACCATGTTGATCAGCGTGACGATGTCGAAGACCGGCAAGTCGACGGCGCGCTGCACCGCGTCGGCGTAGGGTGGCATGTTGGT
>DASSSV010000852.1:0-2445 GCA_035708265.1 Thermomicrobiales bacterium
AGTACGACGGATGAGGCAGCCGGATGTGGTCGTCGCGGGCGCCGGCCCGGGCGGCTTGGCCGCCGCGGCTGGCCTGGCGCAGGCCGGACTGCGTGTCGTCGTGCTGGAGCGACAAGCCGAGATCGGCTCCCCGATCCGCACGAGTGGCGGCAGTTTTATCGCCGACCTCACTGCCCTCGGCATCCCCGACTCCCTGTTTCACCCTTATCGCCGGGCGCGCTTCGTCACGCCCCACGAGGAGGCCGTCTTCTCCTATGACCCGCCGCGGCTCTGCCTCCTGGACGTGCGGCGCACCTTCCAGTTCCTGGCCGAGCGCGCCGTCGCCGCCGGCGCGGAGCTGCGGCTCGCCACGGCCGCGGCGGCGCCCATCGTCGAGGAGGGCCGCGTGGTCGGCGTCCAGACCAGGGGCGCGGCTGACCGGTCCGAGGAGCTGCGCTGCCGGGTGGTTGTGGACGCGACCGGCTACCGCGCGGCGCTGCTGACCCAGGCCGGGATCGGCGCGCCATTTCGCCGCTTCGGCGTCGGCGTCGAGTACGACCTCTACGCGCCGGCCTATGATAGCGAGGAAACCGTGATCGTCGTCGGGCAGCAGGTCGCGCCGGCGGGCTATGCCTGGGCGGGACCGTGGCGCCAGGGGCGGGTGCGGTTGGGGGTGGGCATCATCCACCCCGACTCGCGCGCCGATCCCCGCTCCTACCTCGACCGCCTGCTGGCCACCGCCCCCGCGTTCGGGCTGAACCTGACCGGGGCGCAGGCACTCGAGCTCCACCACGGCCTGATTCCGGCCGACGGGCTCCGCGGGCGATTCGTCGGGCATGGCCTCGTGGCGGTCGGCGATGCCGCCGGCCAGGCCTCGCCCGTGCTCGGGGAGGGGACACGCTGGGCGCTGCGCGGGGGAAGACTGGCTGCCGACGTGATCATCGAGGCCGTGGCGGCCGGCAACGTCACCGCCACCGCCCTGGGCCGCTACGAGCGGCGCTGGCGGGCGCGCTACGGCGCCAGCTTGCGGGTGGCGCAGTGGATCAACGAGGAGATTGCCGCCTGGACGGATGAGCAGTGGGACGAGGCCGCGCGCCTCCTGCGGCGGGTCAGCTCCGCGCAAATGGCACACATGCTGGAGGGCACGGCCGGCCCGGGGGTGTTGCTGCGGGTACTGGCGACCAACCCGGCGCTGCTGACCACGGGCGTCAAGACCGTCGTCGCCCGGTTGCGGCGAGAGTGGCTGGTGGAGGGTAGCGAGGGGGGTTGAGCGAGGGCGTTCGGCGGACACGGGAAGAAATGCGCGCCGGCGCCGGTGGAGTTTGGCCGTGGAATTGCATAAAATGGGGAGTGTTCGATTGCGGCGCGCTCGCCCCGAGGTGGAAGTTGGTCGCGTGATGATCCGCGGCTTGCGAGCCTATTCTGTTGCGCCGCCCGTTTCCCGGTCTGGAGGACCCCATTAGTACGGGCTTATCGCTGTTGGCCGTGGCTGTGCTCGTGCTGGCCAACGGCTTCTTCGTGGCCACCGAATTCGCCCTCGTCTCGGTGCGCCGCACGCGCGTGCAAACGCTTGCCTCGGAAGGCAACCGGCGCGCGCAGGGCGTCCTGGCACGCCTCAACCATCTCGACACCTACATCGCAGCAACCCAGCTCGGCATCACCATCGCCAGTATCGGCCTCGGCTGGATCGGCGAGCCGGCCGTCGCCCACCTGATCGAGCCGATCCTCGCGCCGTTCAACATCGGCGCGACCGCGCTGCACACGATCGCCTTCGCCGTCGGCTTCTCGTTCATCACCGCGCTCCACATCGTCATCGGCGAGCTGGCGCCGAAGAGCCTGGCGCTGCAACGCCCGGAGGAGACCGCGCTGATCGCCGCGCAGCCGATCCACCTCTTCGAGATCGTCTTCCGACCGGTCATCTTCGGCCTCAACTGGATCGGCAACGCGGTCGTCCGCGCCTTCGGCGTCGAGCCGGCTGCCGGGCACACCCTCGTCCAGTCGGCCGAGGAGCTGAAGCTGGCGGTCGACGCCAGCCGCGAGGCGGGCCTGGTCAACGAGACCGCGCACGATCTCGTCGGCCGCGCCTTCAGCTTCACGGACTTGCAGGCGCGGCACGTCATGGTGCCGCGGACCGAGGTCGTCGCCGTGCCGGTCGATGCCACGCTCGACGACGTGATCGCGCTGGCGGGCGAGACGACCTACACGCGGCTGCCGGTCTACGAGGGCGACAATGACCACATCGTCGGCATCCTGAAGATCAAGAAGCTGCTGCCGCTCTTCGTCCGCGACGCTGTCATCCGGGAGAGCGTGCCCGCATCGTCGAATGGACATGGGCCGTCACTCAACGGCACGGGTCCGCGCACGCTGAAGGCGTTCGACGTGCGCGATTACATGACCGAGCCAATGCTGGTGCCGGAGACGCTGCCGGCCTCGGAAGTGCTGACCCAGATGCGCGAGAATCACGGT
>DASSSV010000853.1:0-2417 GCA_035708265.1 Thermomicrobiales bacterium
AGAACCGGCTTTGACGAGTGATGAGTGACGAGTGACGAGCGATGAGGGGCCGGTGCGGGGAGCGGTGGGGATAGCCGCGCCGGCGGGCGACGCGCCGGCGATTGAAATCGCCGCTAAGGGCGCTACGCGCCACGGAGTCCGCCTGCGCGGACTAGGACGCGGGCCTTCGTCCCACCCCGCGCAGGCGGGCTTCGTGGCGAGCGCGAGCGAGCCTCCAGCCGCGGTTGCAACCGCGGGCACGTCCCCGACCGCGGGCGCTCCGCCCGCCGCCCCGACGTCCCCAACGACAGGCGGGCGGGGCTGATGGCGCGCGCGGAGACGGAGCGGCGCCGGCGGCCAGTCCCGGCCGGCGAGGCGAAGGGGCGCCGACCGGCGGCGACTCCTCCGGCGAAGGGCCGGCGCCAGGATGGGGCGCGCCGACCGCCGGCGCCGCCGGCCGCCAGGAAGGCGCCGGCTGCCGGCAAGCAGGGCGCGGCGAAGCCGGCACGCCCCGCGCGTCAGCCGGCGCCCCGCCGTCCCGGCCGCCTCGCCGCGGTCGCCGCGAACGGGCGGCTGGCCGCGCTCCTGCTCGCCGTCGCCCTGGCCGCGGGGCTCGCCTATGGCCTGACCGCCGACGCCTTCAACGTGCGCCGGCTCGACGTGGCCGGCGCGGCGCTGACGACCGAGCAGCAGGTCGCGGCGGCCGGACGGGTCACCGGCAACAACGTCTTCAGCGTCGACCCGCAGGCGGTGGCCGAGCGGCTGGCCGCGCTGCCGACCGTCCGCGAGGCGCGCGTGAGGGCCGCGCTGCCCGACCGCCTGGTGGTGCAGCTCACTGAGCGGCAGCCCGCGCTGGTCTGGCAGGTCGGCAACGACCGCTACCTGGTGGATGAGAGCGGCTTCGTCATCGCCGACACGGTCGGCGACGACCAGGCGCGTAGCCTCGTCACCGTGCGCGTCCTGGCCGGCGACTCCCCACGGGTCGGCGGGAAGGTCGACGCCGCGGCGATCCGCGCGACCGAGGGGGTCGTCCAGCGCCTCGCGCGGAGCAACCCCTTCTCCCTCAACGGCCTCGAATACGCGCCCAACACCGGCGTCGTCCTCGTCGGCAGCGGCGGCTGGCGCGTCATCCTCGGCGACGACAGCCGCCTCGACGACAAGCTCGCGGTCGCCGCGGCGGTCGTCAAGCAACTCCAGCAAGACAACACCAAATGGCAGACCCTCGACGTCACCGACCCCGACCGGCCATTCTACAAGTAGGCGTTAGGGGGTAGGCGTTAGGCGTTAGAGGACCATGCGTGGGCGGCGGCCTATTAGATTGGCGCGCGCTCACCCCGCGCCCCCTACCGTCTGCCGTCTGCCGTCTGCCGTCTATCTCCCGACGCCTACCCCCCTAACGCCTAATGCCTCCCAGTTGACCACGGCCCTAAATGTAAGTACAATGCGTACGGACACGCGGCCGCGGCGGCATGTTGACAGAACATCGACGTGGTATACTACGGGCTGCCGCGGCGCGCGGGACCGGGTGCGGGGAGGGCGGGTCGCGAGAGCAGGAGAGGGAGGCGGCAGGATGCCGCGGGGGAACGCGATCGTCGCGCTGGACCTGGGCACGAGCAAGGTCTGCGCCGTCGTTGCCGAGCGGCTGACGGACGGGCGCACCTCGATCCTCGGCGTCGGGCTCTGCCCCGGACGCGGCATGGCCAAGGGCGTCGTCGTCGATCTGGACGAGGCGGCCGCGGCGATCGGGCGCGCGATCGAGCGCGCCGAGCGCAATTCGGGCTACCGCATCCTCTCCGCCTACGTCGCCGTTTCCGGCGCGCACCTGCGCTCGGCCAACAGCCGCGGCGTCGCCGCCGTCGCGCCCGACCAGCTCGAGGTCACCGCGGTGGACGTCACCCGCGTGCTGGAAGCGGCGCGCGGCGTGCCGCTCGCCGCGCACGACGAGGTGCTCCAGGTCATCCCGCGCACGTACATCCTCGACGGGCAGGAGGGGGTGGCCGACCCGGTCGGCATGGCGGGCCAGCGCCTCGAAGTCGAGGCGCACGTCGTCAGCGGCTCATCCACCGCGCTGCGCAACGTCGTCCGCAGCGTCGAGCGCGCCGGCATCGACATCGACGACCTGGTGCCGGAGCCGCTGGCGGCGGCCGAGGCCGCGCTGACGGCCGCGGAGCGCGAGATGGGCGTCGCCCTGGTCGACATCGGCGCGGGCACGACCGACCTGGCCGTCTTCGTCGAGGACGCCGTCGCGCACACCGCGGTCCTGCCGATCGGCGGCAACCACCTCACCAACGACCTCTCGATCGTCCTGCAGATCCCCTTCGAATCGGCCGAGCAGGTCAAGGTGACGCACGGCCGCGCGACGCCCGCGCCCGGCCCGGTGGACGAGGCGGCGGACCGGCTGGAGGTCGAGGGCTTCGAGGCCGCGCCGCGCGCGGTCT
>DASSSV010000854.1:0-2621 GCA_035708265.1 Thermomicrobiales bacterium
CGCAGGTCACTCCCCACGTCGTCGCCCAGCAACTCCTCGCGCCGGGCGAGGAGCGCGCGCTGACCCTCCCGCTGGAGGCTGGGCGCTACCGGCTGCGTACCCTGGCGTTGCCCGGTGGCCAGGCGCTCACCGTCGCCGCCGACGGGGCGGACGCCGCCGCCTTCGTCGCCGGCCCCAACGGCTGGCCGGGCGAGGAGCCGCGCCTCACCCCCCGGCCGACCCTCCACCTGTGCAACGCGAGTGGGCGGGAGCAGCTCTTCATCCTGGAGCGGACGGCCTGGTCTGATCAGGCCGCGACCGCCGCCGACGTGACCACGTTGCAGGCGTTCCGCGACCTTTTCAGCGCGGAGGCGCTGCGGCCCGACCAGCCGATCGCGGTCGGCAGCATGGCGGTGCTCTTCACCGACCTGCGCGACTCCACCCGCCTCTATCGCCAGATCGGCGACGCGCCCGCCTTCGGCCTGGTGCTGGACCACTTCGACGTGCTGCGCGGCGCGGTCGCGGCGGAGGGGGGCGCGGTGGTGAAGACGATCGGCGACGCCGTGATGGCCGTCTTCCGCCACCCGGCGGCGGCGCTGCGCGCCGCGCTCGCCGCCCAGCGCGCGCTGGCAGCGCCCGCGGGCGCCGCCCGGCCGCTCGTGCTTAAAGTGGGCGTCCACTATGGCCCCTGCATCGCCGTCACCCTCAACGACCGGCTCGACTACTTCGGCTCGACCGTGAACATCGCCGCCCGGCTGGAGGCCCTCTCCACCGGCGCGGACGTGGTCATCTCCGCCGCCGTCCGCGACGACCCCGAGGTCGCCGCGCTCCTGGGGGCCGGCCCGCAAGCCGCGCCCCTCGATGCCGCGCTCAAGGGGCTCGACGGGGAACGGATCGCCCTCTGGCGGGTCACCCCCCGCTGAGGCGCACCGGCGCCGCCGCCAGGGCGACGCGGCGCCGCAGTCGGAGCCCCAGCGCCGCCCCGAGCGCCATCGCCTCCAGCGCCGCCGCCGCGGCGAAGGCGATGGGGATGGCGAGCACGCCGACGCGGCCGAGCAGCGCCGCCATGAGCGCCGCCCGGGCCGCGAGCTGGGCGCTGTTGGTGAAGAGCGGCGTGCGCGTGTCGCGCAGGGCAACCAGCCCCCGCGTCAGCACCTCCGTCGCCACGTAGGCGGGCAGCCCGAGCGCGTAGGGGACCAACAGCGCGTAGGTGAGCGCTCCGGCGGCGGCGTCGTAGCGGCCGTGCTCGAAGAGGAGGCGGATCGCGGTCTGGCCCAGGACGAGCAGGCCGAGGAGCGCCGGCAGGGCGAGGGCGACGGCGGCCGCGAGCGCGAGCCCCAGCGTCGCGCGCAGCCGCGCCCACTCCCCGGCCGCCGCCCGGGCGGCGAGGCGCGGGAAGGCGGCCTGGCCGACCGCCTGGCCGAGCAGCGCCACCGGCAGGCCCGCCAGCATCCAGGCGTTGTGGAGGGCCGCCAGGCCCGCCGCCTGCGGCGCCTCGGAGGCGAAGGCGGTGTCCACGATGAACCCGGCGTAGCCCACGCCCACCGCCAGGCCGTTGGGGATCAGCAGGCGGACGACCTCGCGCAGCCGGGCGTCGCGCGGGTCCCAGGCCGGCCGCACCCGCCGCCCCCCGCCCACGAGGCCGGGCAGGACGATCAGCACCTGGAGCAGCGCCCCGGCGACCACGCCGAGCGCGGGGCCGGCGATGCCCAGCGCCGGGTCCAGCCGGGCGGCGAGGATGCCGGCGATCAGGCCGATGTTGTGGGCGGCCACGGAGATCGCCGTGAGCAGGAACCGACTGCGGCCGTTCAGCACCGCCGTGGCGACGCTGCCCACTGCCAAGACCAGGGGTTGGGCCAGCATGAGGCGGGTGAGGGACACGGTGAGGGCGCTCGTCTGGGCGTCGAAGCCCGGCGCCAGCAGATCGCGCACGAACGCGGGCGCCAGCAGCTCGCCGGCGAGGGTCGCGACGGCGAAGACGACGAGGAGGGCGGTGAGCACCAGATTGGCAAGCCGCCGCGCCGCCGCCTCCCCCTCCTCGCGCTCCGCGGCAACCAGGACCGGGATCATGGCGCCGGAGAGGGCGCCGCCCGCGATCAGGCTGAAGAGCGTGTCCGGCAGCCGGAAGGCGGCATAGTAGGCGTTGGCCTCCGGCCCGGCGCCGAACTGCGCGTTGAAGAGGACCTGCCGCACCGCGCCCAGCAGGGCCGAGCACAGGAAGGACGCCATCAAGACCAGCGCGGCCTCGGCGGCGCCGAGCTCGCGCCGGAATAACCCGGCCAGACGTACGCGCGCCCGGGCGGGAAGGGCGGCCCGCGCCGGTTCCAACGCCTCCGTCGCCTGCGCGGCCCCCATCCAGGCGCCCTCGGCAAGGGCGGCGTAGCCGCCCAGCAGGAGCGGCGCGCGCTCCCGCGCATCCGCCGCCAGTGGTGCGCTTGCCATCAGCCCTCCTCGCGGCTGCGGCGGCCCAGCGTGCGCTACGCCGATAGCGACACTGTACGATTGCCGAGGGCTCAGAAGCCAGCCCGATCCTTGCTCATGGGCTGCTCACCGTCGAATAGGCTGCGGAACGGTCGGACAGCCTCGACCGGAAGAGGCATTGCTGCGAACGTCACGGGCGCGACGCTGCCGTTCACGATCAA
>DASSSV010000855.1:0-17205 GCA_035708265.1 Thermomicrobiales bacterium
CGTGGTCGAACTCGGCATCGACGTCCGCGGCACGGTCGCGGCCGACCGCGCGGCGGTGGTCGCGGCGCTCCGCGAGGACGTCGCGCGGATCGCCGCCGCACGCGGCCTCGCGGCCGACCTCCAGACGACCAGCGACGAGGCGCCGGTCCCGCTCGCCCCCGGCCTCGTCGCGACGCTGGAGCGCCACGCGCGGGCGCGCGGCCTGCGCTGCCGCCGGATGGTCTCGGGCTCCGGCCACGACGCGATGCAACTGGCGCGGCTCTGCCCGGCCGGCCTGTTGATGGTGCCGAGTCGCGGCGGCGTCAGCCACAACCGCGCCGAGTGGACCGACCTGGCCGACATCGTCGCCGGGACGCAGGTGCTCTGCGACGCCGCGCTCGACCTGGCCGGGATAGAGACGCCCGGCGCGGAATAATCGCCCGGCCGCCGGCGTTTACGGGCGCACGGGGCTGACGCGGCGATGTGGGGTGTCCCCGTGCGCCCGGCCCGCCCGCTCCTTCCGTTCCCGCCCGAACCTGCGTATGATATGGCGCGACGCGCGGCCGGTTGGCACCCGGCACCGCGGATGAGAGGGTACGGCCCACGCCCGACGGCCCACGGCCCACCAGTGAAAGGACCACACGAGCGATGCGGCTCTACAACACGATGACCCGCGAGACCGAGGAGTTCACCACGCGCGGGCCGGACGTGCCGGTGACCGTCTACGCCTGCGGCATCACGCCCTACGACGTCAGCCACCTCGGCCACGCGCTGGTCGGCCTGACCTACGACGTGCTGACCCGCTACCTCAACTTCCTCGGCTACGCCACGCGCTACGTGCAGAACGTGACCGACATCGACGACGACGTCCTCCGCCGCGCCGCGCGCGACGCGGTGCCGTGGGACGAACTCGGCCGGCGGCAGACCGCCCGCTACGTCGAGACCAACGACCGCCTCAACATCCGCCGCCCCGACGTCTACCCCCGCGCGACCGAGGAGACGGCCAAGATGGTCGAGATCATCGCCGGGCTCCTCGAGCGCGACCACGCCTACGAGCGGCAGGGCAACGTCTACTTCCGCATCGCCTCCGACCCGGCTTACGGCAAGTTGAGCGGCTACGACCGCGCAGAGATGCTGCGCATCGCCGCCGAGCGCGGCGGCAAGACCGAGGATCCGCTCAAGGACGACCCGCTCGACTTCCTGCTCTGGCAGGCGGCGGCGCCGGGCGAGCCGACCTGGCCGAGCCCGTGGGGCCCCGGCCGACCCGGCTGGCACATCGAGTGTAGCGCGATGAGCATGCGCTACCTCGGCGACACGATCGACATCCACGGCGGCGGCGCCGACCTGATCTTCCCGCACCACGAGAGCGAGATCGCGCAGTCGGAGTGCTTCACCGGCCAGCCCTTCGTCCGCTACTGGATGCACGTCGGGATGCTGCGCTACCAGGGCGAGAAGATGAGCAAATCGCTCGGCAACCTGGTCATGGCGTTCGACTTGCTGGAGACTTACAGCGCCGACGCGATCCGCCTCTGCCTCCTCAGCCACCGCTACCGCGATTCCTGGGACTTCGAGCACGACCAGATGCCGCCCGCGCAGGAGTTCGCCGACGCGCTGAGGTCCGCCGCGGTCGAGAGCGCCGCGGGCGCCGGCCCGGCCGTCGACGCTTGCGCACCGCGCGCCCGCTTCCTCGCCGCGATGGACGACGACCTGAACACGCCCGTCGCGCTCGACGCCTTGCGCGATCTGGCGACCGCGATCCACGAGGGCCAGGCGCGTGGCGCCGACGTGTCCGAGGCGCAGGCGATCCTCCGCGAGTTGACCGGCATCCTCGGCCTGACGCTCGCCTGAGCCGTGGCCCAACTCAGGACCGCCCGCGCCGCCGCCCCGGTTTCGGGGCGGCGGCGTTCGTGCTGGCTGCGGCTGTCTATAATGGGTGCGGGTACGCGCCGGGCGCGATGCGGCCCCCCTGTCCCCCCAGTTCTGGGGGAACCAATGCATGGTGAGATTCCGATGGGCGCGTGGTCAGTAGAGCCGAGCCAGGGCAACCGCCTCCCCACATCTGCGGCGTGCGGGGCGGGTTCCCCCCAGGATGGGGGGGGCAGGGGGGCCACACCGGCGAGCGCACCATGACCGCCCCGTTCGCCCCCGCCACGTCTCAGGCGCCCGACCTCCTGGCTGTCCTCCGGGACGGCGCGGCGGCGCTCGCGCCGGACGAGCTGGCCGCGCCGATCCTCGCCGGGGTGTCCGGCGGGCCGGATTCGGTCGCGCTCCTGCACCTGCTGTGGCGCTGGTCGCGGGAAGGCGGGCCGGGCGTCGTCGCGGTGCACGTCGACCACGGGCTGCGCCCCGAGTCGGGGCGGGATGCCGATTGGGTGCGCGCGCTCGGCGCCGGGTGGGTCGTCCCGGTCGAGGTCGCGCGCGTGGACGTGGCGGCGGTGCGGGAGGCGCGGCGGCGCGGGGTGGAGGACGCGGCGCGCGAGGCGCGCTACCGCGCGTTCCGCGAGGTCGCGGCCCGACGCGGCGCGCGCGTCGTCGCGCTGGCGCACCACGCCGACGACCAGGCCGAGACGGTGCTGCTGCGCCTCTGCCGCGGCGCGGGGCTCGCCGGGCTGCGCGCGATGGCGCCCCTCCGCCGCGACGCGGCCGGCGGCCCGGCGATCTGGCGGCCGCTCCTCGGAGTCGCCCACGCGGACCTCGCCGCCTACGCCGCGGCCCACGACCTGCCGGCGCTCCACGACCCGACCAACGCCGACCTCGCGCTGCGCCGCAACGCAGTCCGCCACGAGATCCTCCCGGCGATCGAGCGCCATTTCCCCGGCGCGGCGCGGGCGCTGGCGCGCAGCGCCGCGCTCCTGGCCGACGAGGACGCCGTGCTGGAGGACCTGGCCGCAGCGCGCTGGCGCGCCCTCGCCGCGGTGCGCGACAATATCGCCACGCTCGACCGCGCGGCCTTCCGCGCGGAGCCCCCGGCGCTCCAGCGCCGGCTGGTGCGCCGGGCCTGGGCCGCCGCGGGCGGCGCGGGCGATCTGGCGGCGGCGCCGGTCGAGGCGGCGCGGCGGGCAGTCGCGGCCGGCCGCACCGGGTCGCGCGTCGCCCTGCCGGGCGGCGTGCTGCTGCTGATCGAGCGCGACCGCGCGGCCTGCGGGCCGGCCGCGACACTGGAGGCGGGGCTGCGCGACCGGCTCGGCCTGCCGCTACTGGAGCCGGGCTACGCGCGGCCGCTCGCCGGCCCCGGCGTCGCCGCGCTGCCGGGCGGCTGGGCGCTCGCGGTGTCGGCCGGGGACGAAGGCACGGACGGCGCGGACGCGGTGACGCTCCCGTCTGCCGGCGCGGGCGGGCCGGGCTGGGAGATCCGCACCTGGCGAGACGGCGACCGGGTGGCGCTGCGCGGCGGCGGGACGCGGAAGTTGCAGGACTGGTTCGTCGACCGTCACCTCCCGGCCTACGCCCGCCGCCGCCTCGTCCTGCTGGCGCGCGGCGATCTGGTCCGCTGGGTCGCGGGACTCGGCGTGCCGGGCGGCGCGCGCGTGACGGACGCCAGGCTGACGGTGCGCCTGCTCCGGCCGGCATGGGACGCGGCATCGCCACCTGCTGACGACTGCCGACCGAGGAGGGACATGGGGGAGGGTGAGGCGATCTCGCGCGTGCTGATCGAGGAGGAGCAGATCTGCGCGCGGGTGCGGGAACTCGGCGCGCAGATCGCGCGCGACTACGCGGGCAAGCCGGTCATCCTGGTCGGAGTACTGCGCGGCGCGGTCGTCTTCATGGCCGACCTGATCCGCGCCATCGACGCGCCGGTGATGATCGACTTCATCGCCGTGTCGAGTTACGGCGCGAGCACGAAGTCGAGCGGCGTCGTGCGCATCTTCAAGGATCTCAACGAGTCCATCGAGGGCGAGCACGTCATCATCGTCGAGGACATCATCGACAGCGGGCTGACGCTGACCTACCTGGTAGACCTGCTGCGCCGCCGCAACCCGGCCGACCTGCGCGTCTGCGCCTTCCTGCTCAAAGAACGCCCGCGCGACCACGACGTCCCGATCGATTACGTCGGCTTCACCATCCCCGACGAGTTCGTCGTCGGCTACGGCCTCGACTACGCCGGGCGCTACCGCAACGTGCCCTACGTCGGGGTGCTGGCCCCCGGGGCGGCGAAATAGCCCGATCGGGCTACGCGCGCGGGTAACATCATGAGGCCGCCGGCCGTTAGACTGATAGCAGGCGATTTGGCGACTCTGCTATACTTGCCGCAGAGATCGCCGGCCCGGTCGCAGCGCGGCGGCCGGCGACCAATCACTCGCGCGGAGGAAACGCATGGGGCCGAATAACAAGTGGGCGCGCCACACCTTCGTGTGGGTTTTGCTCGTGCTGGCGTCCATCTTCATCTGGTTCACCTTCCTGAGCAACCACACCACGCCGGCGCAGGTCGACGCGAACCAGTTGGCTCAGGACATCCGGGCCAACAAGGTCGTCAAGATCGTCAGCACCAGCGGCAGCGACGACATCAAGATCTACTACGCCGACCAGAAGGACCCGAAGCTGGCGCGGCTCCCACCGAACACCAACATCCT
This sequence comes from Thermomicrobiales bacterium, assembly GCA_035708265.1. Taxonomy (GTDB): domain Bacteria; phylum Chloroflexota; class Chloroflexia; order Thermomicrobiales; family CADCWN01; genus DASSSV01. Next base: position 4,551 of record DASSSV010000855.1, read on the forward strand.
GGACCTGCTGAAGGCGTACAACATCGACCTGGCGACGTCGAACGTCAAGCTGGAGACCGAGGCGGCCAGCCAGTGGGGCGGCATCCTCAGCACGCTGACCTTCATCCTGCCCACGCTCTTCTTAGTCGGCATCTTCGTCTTCATGATGCGGCAGGCGCAGGGCTCGAATAACCAGGCGATCTCCTTCGGCAAGAGCCGGGCGCGGATGTTCACCGGCAACCGCCCGACCGTCACGTTCGCCGACGTGGCGGGCGTGGAGGAGGCCAAGCAGGAGCTGCAGGAAGTCGTCGAGTTCCTGAAGTACCCCGACAAGTTCGCCGCGCTCGGCGCGCGCATCCCGCGCGGCGTGCTGCTGGTGGGCCCGCCGGGGACCGGCAAGACCCTCCTCTCGCGCGCGGTGGCGGGCGAGGCGGGCGTGCCCTTCTTCTCGATCAGCGGCTCCGAGTTCGTGGAGATGTTCGTCGGCGTCGGCGCCTCGCGCGTGCGCGACCTCTTCGACCAGGCCAAGCGCAACGCGCCGTGCATCATCTTCATCGACGAGATCGACGCGGTCGGCCGCCAGCGCGGCGCGGGCCTCGGCGGCTCGCACGACGAGCGCGAGCAGACGCTCAACCAGATCCTGGTCGAGATGGACGGCTTCGACTCCTCGACCAACGTGATCGTCATCGCGGCGACCAACCGGCCCGACGTGCTCGACCCGGCGCTGCTGCGCCCAGGCCGCTTCGACCGCCAGGTGATCCTCGACCGCCCGGACATCAAGGGGCGGCAGGCGATCCTCGAGGTCCACACGCGCGGCAAGCCGCTAGAGGATGACTGCAACCCGGAGGCGCTGGCCAAGCAGACGCCCGGCTTCAGCGGCGCGGATCTGGAGAACCTGGTCAACGAGGCGGCGATCCTGGCCGCGCGGCGCAACAAGAAGACGATCGGCAAGTCCGAACTGGAGGAGGCGATCGACCGGGTCCAGGCCGGCCCGGAGCGCAAGAGCAAGGTCATCAGCGAGCGCGAGAAGATCATGACCGCCTACCACGAGGCGGGGCACGCGGTCACGGCGCGGGTGCTGCCCAACGCCGACCCGGTCCACAAGATCTCGATCGTCGCGCGCGGCATGATGGGCGGCTACACCCGCTATCTGCCGGAGGAGGATCGCTCCTACTACACCCGCTCGCAGTTCCGCGACCTGCTGGTCTGCATGCTCGGCGGGCACGTCGCGGAGCGGCTGGTCTTCGACGAACTCTCGACCGGCGCCTCGAACGACATCGAACGGGCCACGGCGCTGGCGCGCAAGATGGTCACCGAGTTCGGCATGAGCGACACTATGGGCACCGTCGCCTACGGCAAGAAGGAGGAGATGATCTTCCTCGGCCGGGAGATCGGCGAGCAGCGCAACTACAGCGAGAGCGTCGCGGTCAAGATCGACGACGAGGTCAAGAAGATCATCGACGAAGCCTACCAGCGCGCGACCGACATCCTGACGACCTACATGCCGCAGATGCAGCAGATCGTCGGCGTGCTGATGGAGCGCGAGACGATCGACGGCACCGAGATCGATCAGTTCTTCGAGTCGCCGAAGCCGCGTCCGCGGCTGGTCGGCCCGCCGGTCACCGAGCCCGCCCTGGTGGCGATGTCGCTCGAAGAGCGCCAGGCCGCCCCCCGCACCTCGGCCGAGCGCCACGAGCGCCAGGAGCCCGACGCCCCGCCCCCCGGCCGTCTGACACCCCAGCCGGCCTAGGAACGATCACCGCAGAGGCGCAGAGAACACAGAGAAACGAGGAGAGAGGACGACTTAGCAGTTCGTCCTCTCTCTGCGTTCTCCCCTTCGTTCCTCTGCGCCTCTGCGGTGATCGTCCTTTGACAGGCGCGGCGGCGCGCCCGAGAATCGGCCCGTCGGCTGGCGGGCGCCGCACGCCCGCTCCATCTCAGAGAAGGGAGGCGTGGCAGCCGTGGGAGTCGTGGACGACAACCTCTTCCGCTCGCTCGAATGGCGTTGTATCGGCCCGCACCGCGGCGGCCGGGTGGTGGCGGTCGCCGGCCACCCGACCGAGCGCGGCACCTTCTTCTTCGGCGCCTGCGCCGGCGGGATCTGGAAGACCACCAGTGGCGGCGCGCTCTGGGAGAACGTCTCGGATGGCCACCTCGGCACCGCGGCGATCGGCGCCATCGCCGTGTCCGACTCCGACCCCAACGTCCTCTACGCCGGCACCGGCGAGGCGGCGATCCGCAGCAACGTCTCGCACGGCGACGGCGTCTACAAGTCCACCGACGGCGGCCGGACCTGGACCAACGTCGGGCTGAAAGATACCCGCCACATCGGCGACCTGGTGATCCACCCGAAGAACCCGGATGTCGCCTACGTCGCCGCGCTCGGCCACGCCTGGGGGCGCAACGAGGAGCGCGGCGTCTTCCGCACGCGGGACGGCGGCAAGACCTGGCAGAAGGTGCTCTACAAGAGCGACCGCGCCGGCGCGGTGGACCTCGCGCTGGACCCACATCACCCCGACGTCCTCTACGCCTCGATCTGGCAGGCGCAGCGCTACCCCTACGCCCTCAGCAGCGGCGGCGAGGACTCCGGCCTCTGGAAATCGACCGACGGCGGCGAGACCTGGACCGACATCTCGCGCAACCCCGGCCTGCCGAAGGGGCTGCTCGGCAAGATCGGCGTCGCGGCGTCGCCCGCGCAGGCCGGGCGGGTCTGGGCGCTGATCGAGGCGGCCGGCGAGGACGGCAAGGACGGCGGCGGCCTCTTCCGCTCCGACGACTGGGGCGCGACCTGGCAGGCCGTTTGTGGCGAGGCCGACCTGCGGCGCCGCCCGTGGTACTACATGCACATCTTCGCCGACCCCCAGCACGCCGACACCGTCTGGGTGCTCAACCTCAACTGCTGGAAGTCCACCGACGGCGGCAAAAGCTTCATCACCGTGCCGACGCCGCACGGCGACAACCACGGCCTCTGGATCGACCCGCGCGACTCCGAGCGCCTGATCGAGAGCCACGACGGCGGCGCCTGCGTCAGTTTCGACGGCGGGCGGGCCTGGTCGTCGGTCCTCAACCAGCCGACCGCGCAGTTCTACCACGTCACCGCCGACGACCAGGTGCCCTACCACGTCTACGGCCCGCAGCAGGACAACTGGGCGATGCGCCTGCCGACGTTCAGCGCCGAGGGCGCGATCAGTTGGAAGGACTACGTCGAGCCGGGCGGCGGCGAGAGCGGCTACCTCGCGGTCAGCCCCAAGCCGCCGCACCTCGTCTTCGGCGGCGGCATCGGCACCGGCGCCGGCCACGGCCGCCTGATCGCCTGGAACCCGGAGACCGGCCAGAAGCGCAACGTCACCGTCTGGCCGGAGGTCTACGGCTCCGGCGCGGGCGCCAAAGACCTCAAATATCGCTTCCAGTGGACCTTCCCGGTCGAGATCTCGCCGCACGACCCGGACAGCCTCTACATCTGTTCCAACCACGTCCACCGCTCGACCGACGACGGGACGAGTTGGGAGGTCATCAGCCCCGACCTGACGCGCAACGACCCCGACACGCTCCAGCCGTCGGGCGGGCCGATCACCTTCGACAACAGCGGCGCGGAGATCTACGCGACAATCTTCGCCTTCCGCGAGTCGCCGCACGAGGCCGGCGTCTTCTGGGCCGGCTCCGACGACGGCCTGGTCCACGTCTCGCGCGACGGCGGCAAGTCCTGGCAGAACGTCACGCCGCCGGAGAACCTCTTACCTCAGCCGGCGCTGATCTCGATCATCGAGCCCTCGCCGCACGACGCCGCGACGGTCTACGTCGCCGCCACGCGCTACAAGCACGACGACACGAAGCCCTACCTGCTCAAGACGAGCGACTACGGGCAGACCTGGCAGCTCATCGTCGGCGGCATCGCGGACGACGAGTTCACGCGGACGATCCGCGAGGACCCGGGTCGTCGCGGGCTGCTGTACTCCGGCACCGAGACCGGCGTCTACGTCTCGTTCAACGACGGGGCCAACTGGCAGCGCCTGCGGACCAACCTGCCGGTCGTGCCGATCCACGACCTGATCGTCAAGGGCACCGACCTCGTCGCGGCGACGCACGGCCGCTCCTTCTGGATCCTCGACGATGTCACGCCGCTGCACCAGGTCCAGGACGGCCGCGCCGGCGAGGCCGCGCACCTCTTCAAGCCGCGCGTCACGCGACGCTACCGCCACTACGGCCGCGCCTTCGGGAGCAAGACGCCCGGCTACGTCAGTTACAAGATGACCGGCCCGGTCACGGTGGCCTATCGGCAGGGCGAGACGGCGATGGGCACGAAGACCGAGGAGTTCCTCGACGCCGGGAAGAACCCGCCCGACGGCGCGATCGTCCACTACACGCTGAAGGAGAAGCCGGAACAGCCGGTCACGCTGACCTTCAAGGACGCGCGGGGGAACGTCGCGCGCACCGTCACCAGCGACGCCGAGCAGCCGCCGCGCGTCCCGGTCGCGCCCGGCGCCAACCGCTTCGTCTGGGACCTGCGCTACGACCCGCCGACGAAGTTGGAGGACGAGGGCGAGCGCGACGAGTTCGCCGCGATGATGGCGGGGGCGACCGCGCCGCGCGCGCTGCCGGGCGAGTACCGGGTCGAACTCACCATCGGCGACACGACGCTGGCCGAGACCTTCACCGTCGAGAAGGACCCGCGGCTGGCGGAGTCGGACGCGGACCTCGCCGCACAGTTCGAGTTGAAAGGTAAGATCCGCGACCGCATCTCCGAGGTCCACGAGACGGTCAACCGGCTGCGGCGCATCCGCAAGCAGGTCGACGAGTGGGCGGAGCGCGCGCGGGCCGCGGACGGCCACCAGGACGTGGCGGACGCCGCCGACGCGCTGAAGGAGCGACTGGCGGCGATCGAGAACGAGCTGGTGCAGACCGAGAAGAACAACCCGCGGCCGGGCCTGTCGAAGCTCAAGGACCGGCTGGCGACGCTCGGTTTCATGATCGACGAGTCGGACGCCGCGCCGACGCAAGGGGCCTACGAGGTCTTCGACGCCCTCAGCGAGCGCGTCGCCGCCCAGCGCGCGGCGCTCGACGAGGTGGTCTCGCGCGACCTGCCGGCCTTCACCGAGCGGGTCCGCGCGGCCGACATCCCGCCGATCGTTGCCTAGCGGCCGGGCGCGGGGGCGGCAAGGAGTGGGGGCGGTGGGCAGATCGCCCACCGCCCCCGCGCTTCAGTCCAGCGCCGCCCGCGTGTCGATCACCTCGTCGATCGGCTGGCGGGGCGTGCGGGCCTCGACCGCCTGCAGGACGACGTCGAGCGAGGTCTGTGCGCGGCGCAGGTTCTCGCCGATCTCGACCAGCGTCGGCGTCGGGATCGTGGCGAGCCCCGGCTGCTGGGAGTGCTGGCTGGCGAGGTAGGCGCGCGCGCGCGCGACCGAACGCCGGAGCGGGATGCCGTGCTGGAGGCCCTGCTTGATCAGCATGCAGGTGTCGATGGCGTCGCCGTTGTAGCGCTCCGGGTGGTGGCTGGAGGTCGCGATGTAGCCCTGGCTGGTCCAGTGGCTGATCTGGCGCGTGGTCAGGCCGCACAACTCGGCGAGCTGCGTCTTCGTCAGCGCGAGACCCGACCAGAGCGCGCCCCGATTCGGCGGGATGAAGGCGAAATCGGACATTCTCTCCTCTCCATGACTCGGCCGCTCCCGGCCGGCCCTCCCCGGCCGGGGACGGCACCCGCGCCGCGCCGGACGTGCGGCGTGCGGGATGCCCCTCCCAGCCACCGCCACCGCGGCTTACGCACCGATCCGCGTACAGTGTCTTTCACTCTAGCAGATGGCAATTAGGTCGTCATGAGGGAAATTCCCTATGTAGGGCGGCCATCTTCGTGGAATGTGGCATTTTGGGCGCGCCCGTGGGGCGTGGGCGTGGGCTATGATGTGTGAGGGGTGGCCGTCGGACGCCCACTTGGGGGCACCGCCCCCGTGCCGGCCCCGACCGGGTCGCCGCCCGATATGCGGGCGGGCGCCAGGATGCCGGACAGCCGCGGGGCTGGCGTCGTCGCCCGACGCATCATGCCGGCCGGGATGGCGGTCGGCAGAGCAACAGGGCCGGGCGTGGGGGCCCGCCCCGACGAGAGGATAGGAGGCGGCCGTTCCCTATCGCCGTGTCACGGCCTACGGCCTACGGCCCACGCCCCACGTCGAGCGCGACGCGCTCGCCCCGCTCGGCGCTCGCGATCGCGCCGAGGACCATCGCCAGGCTCTTGATGTTGTCGGCCGCGGTGGTCTCGGGGGACGCGCCGTCACGGACGCAGCGGACGAACTCGTGCAGCACGCCCGCGTGGCCGGTCGCCTGCTCGCCGGCCGGGAGCGGCGGCACCGCGACGTCGCGGTAGGTGGAGCGGAGGTGGCCGGGGCTCCCCGGCTCGACCACGACCTGCGCCGCGAAGCCCTCCGCGCCGTCCCAGGTCACGCTGCCGCGCTCGCCGGTCACGCGCCACACCGCCTCCCAGGCGGTGTTCAGCCCCTCGGCACACCAGCTCCCGCGATAGGTGTAGACGATGTCGCCGGTCAGTTCGAAGATCGCCGCGGCCGCGGCGCCGTGCGCGTACCACGAGCCGGGCGGGTTCCACTCGTGGCAGTAGACGGTCAGGGGATCGGCGCCGGTGAGCAGGCGCGCGGCGTCGAAGGTGTGGATCGCCATGTCGAGCAGCAGGACGTGGGGCATGACGTCGCGGAAGCCGCCGAAGTGCGCGGCGATGTGGAAGTCGCTCTCGACAGCGGTGAGCCGGCCGAGCGCGCCGGACTGGAGGAAGGCGCGCAGGCGGCGGATGTTGGGATCGTAGCGGCGGTTCTGGATCACCGCGAAGATCTTGCCCGCCTCGCGCGCGGCGACGACGAGACGACGGGCGTCGGCGAGGGTCGTGGCGAGCGGCTTCTCGCCGAGGACGTGGCAGCCGGCGCGGAGCGCCGCCAGCGTGATGCCGGCGTGCGCCTCGGGGACGGCGCAGTCGAAGACCGCATCCGGCGCCGTCTCCGCGAGCGCGGCGTCGAGGTCGTCCCCGATGAACCGGTCCGCCAGCCCGAACTCCGCGGCCCGCTGCCGGGCGGCCTCGCGGTCGAGATCCACGAGCCCGACGACCTCCAGCCCCGCGATGTCGCGCGCGGCCCGCAGCCAGGCCCGGCTGATGCCGCCGCAGCCGACGAGGAGGGCGCGGACGGTGGGCAGTCGGGCAGTTCCGGTCATGTGGGGCGTCGCTCCTCACGGTAGCGTCGGGGTTGGGGGACGAGGCCGGGCGCCTGAAGGCGCGGCTTGGGGCGCCAGGCCCGCAAGCGGGCGCCCCCGCACGAAGGCCACGCCCAGAGGGCACCCGGCGGCCTGACCACAACCCAACTATCCGACCATCCGACACCCCGACTACGCACTGCCCGACCGCCCGACCGCCGGGGACCCGCTCGCGGGTGTGCCCGACTCGACCGGCGGCCGGTTGCCGAAGGTCCGCGCGGCGCCGGGGACGGGCGCGGCCCAGCGGACGGCGTTGACGATGACGCGCTGCACGTCGGGGTGGTGGTAGGTCGGCAGCGTCTCGTGGCCGGGGCGGAAGTAGAAGATCTTGCCCCGGCCGCGCGTGTAGCAGCAGCCGCTGCGGAAGACCTCGCCGCCGGTGAACCAGCTCACGAAGACCAGCGTCTCGGGCGGCGGCACGTCGAAGTGCTCGCCGTACATCTCCTCGCGCTCGAGCTCGAGGTACTCGCCGAGCCCGGCGGCGATCGGGTGGCCCGGCGCCACGACCCATAGCCGCTCGCGGTCGCCGCCCTCGCGCCATTTCAAGTCGCAGGTCGTGCCCATCAGCCGCTTGAAGATCTTGGAGAAGTGGCCGGAGTGGAGGACGATCAGGCCCATGCCGTCGAGCACGCGCCGCCAGACGCGCTCCACGACCTCGTCGGCGACCTCCCCGTGGGCCTGGTGCCCCCACCAGGTCAGCACGTCGGTGTCGTCGAGCACGTCGACGGTCAGGCCGTGCTCGGGCTCGTCGAGCGTCGCCGTCCGGACTGTCAGGCCAGCCGTCCGCAGCGCCGCGGCGATCGGCGCGTGGAGCCCCTCGGGGTAGATCGCCCCGACCTCGGGGTCGCTCCGCTCGTGCCGATACTCGTTCCACACCGTCACCCGCAACGGCCCCGTCATCCCCCTCCCCCTCTCGCGCAGCCCGCGAACCTGCGAACCTTCAACCTTCAACTTCGACCTCGCGCCCCTCGCGCGCCGAGGCGTAGCAGGCGTCGATGATCCGGGCGCGGCGCAGCCCCTCCTCGCCGGCGTGCGCCGCCCAGTCGCCGCCCCGGATCGCGGCGACGAAGTCGCGGACGACCTTGAGGTGCCCCTCGCCGTGAGGGACGCGCGGGCGCACGACGGCCGGCACGCCGGCGACGTCGGTGTAGATGCTGAGGGTGTCCTCCCAGCCGTAGTTGAGCACGCGCAACTCCGCGCCGCCCTCGGTGCCGTAGAGCGTCGCGCCGAAGTCGTCGCCCGCGCTGCCGTAGACGGCCCAGCTCGCCTCCAGCGACAGCGTGCCGCCGCCCTCCAGGCGCAGGAAGCCGGTGGCCAGGTCCTCGACCTCGTAGCCGCTGCCGACGACGAACTTCGCGACCTTGTCGGGCGTCTCGTCTCGGTGGCCGCGCCCGCGCGGGCCGAGTTCGGCGTAGGTCGCCGCGCTGGCCGCCAGCACGCGCGGCTCGCCGAGCAGGTAGAGGGCGATGTCGAGGACGTGGACGCCGAGGTCGATCAGCGGGCCGCCACCGGCGAGTTCGCGGCTGGTGAACCAACTCCCCGGCGTGGGGATGCCCTTGCGGCGCATCCAGCTCGCCTTGGCGTGGTAGACGCGGCCCAACTCGCCCTCGTCGATGTACTGCTTGAGCACCGCCACGTCGCCGCGGGCGCGGTGGTTGAACGCGGTGTGCAGCACCCGGCCGGCACGCCGCGCCGCCGCGGCGATCGCCGCGGCCTCCGCGCCGGTGCGCGCCAGCGGCTTCTCGCAGAGGACGTGGCGGCCGCCGTCGAGCGCGGCGATGGCCATCGGCGCGTGGAGGCCGTTGGGCGCGCAGACGCTGACCGCGTCGAGGTCGTCGCGCGCCAGGAGGTCCTGGTAATCGCGGTAGAGGTGCGGCACGTCATAGGCTGCACCCAACTCGGCCAGCCGCGCCTCCTCCAGCCCGGCGAGCGCCACCACCTCCACGCCGGGGAGCTGGTGGTAGCAATGGAGGTGCGTCGAGCCCGCGAACCCCAGGCCGACGACCCCGACGCGCAACGGCCGGTCGGGTTGTTCTGCGGCGGTCACATCCCCTCCTTACGTGGAGCGTGGAGCGTGGAGCGTAGAGCGTCATCGGGAAGGCCGGCATGCTCTCACGCTCTCACACTCTCACGCTCTCACGCTCTACGTCCTCACGTCCCCGATCGGCACCGGCTGGCCGCGGCGGGCCGACTCGTAGGCCGCCAGCGCGACCTCGGCGGCGCGCAGGCCGTCCTCGCCCGTCACCGGCGGCGGCGCGCCGTCGCGCACGGCGGCGACGAACGCCGCGAGCATCCCCTCGTCGCCGCCCCCGGCGTAGCCGACCCACTCGACCCCGCCGCGGACATCCTCGCCCCAGCGGCTCCGCCCCTGGACGTCGCTGTAGACCGCGATCTGCTGCGCGAAGGCGTCGAGCGCGAGGACGCCGCGCGTGCCGATGACCTCCAGCGTGACGTCGCCCCAGGTCGGGAAACTCTTGGGGCGCGACCAGCTCGGGTCGAGCGAGGCGAAGATGCCGCCCTCCAGGTCCAGCAGGAGCGTCGCGCAGTCGTCCACCGGCAGGCCGGGGTGCAGGAGCGTGTCGATCTCGGCGTAGACGCGCGTGAACTCGCGCCCGGTGATCCAGCGCAGCAGGTCGGCGACGTGGACGGTGTGGTCCATCACCGCGCCGCCGCCGGCCAGCGCGGGGTCGGTCATCCAGCCGGGCGGGACCGAGCCGTGGTTGGTCGCGTTGACCGCGACGACGTCACCGATCGCGCCGTCGCGGACCATCTCGCGCAGCGCGATCACCGGCCGGCTGAAGCGCATCGGGAAGGCGGTCATCAGCGGCACGCCGGCCCGGCGGCAGGCGGCGATCATCGCCGCGCCGTCGGCGTAGGTCGTCGCCAGCGGCTTCTCGCAGAGGACCGGCTTGCCCGCCTCCGCCGCGGCGACGACCAGCGTGCGATGCGCGACGTTCGGCGCGCAGACGACGACCGCGGCGATATCGTCCCGCGCCAGCAGTTCCCCGTAAGCCCCGTGGTAGTCCGCGCCGTACTCCCGCGCCGCCGCCTCGCCGCGTACGCGGTCGTCGTCGGCGATGGCGACCAGGGCGGCGTCGGGCATCGCCCGCAGGAGCGCGGCGTAGGCCGGCGCGTGGACGTGCGCGAAACTGAGCATCCCGAGCTTGAGCGGCGCGTGCGGCATGTCCCCTCCGGGGAGGCGTTAGGCGTTAGGCGTTAGGCGTTAGGGGCTCGTGGTATGGCGAGTGCCCATCCGGTTGGCCTGTGGCTTGCAGCGCCCCCTAACGCCTAACGCCTACCCCCTACCGCCTATCGTCACCACCCGGCCCGTCTGGACCGATTCGAGGATCGCGAGCGCGAGGTCGAGCGAGCGTACCGCCTCCTCGCCGTCGACCATGAACGGCGCGCCGTCGGCCAGCCGGTCGAAGAAGTGGCGGAGTTCGGTGCGGTAGGGGCTCTCGTTGCTGACGCTGCGCGGGACGAAGCCGGCCGGCGCGGCGACCTCGACCGGCGGGCGCTCCCAGCGGAGCGGCTGGCTCGCCGTGCTGGCGTGCGCCAGCAGCCCGCCGTCGCCGGCGATCTCGATGCCGGTGCGGAAGCCGTCCGGGTGGGTCCAGGTGCCCTCGCAATGGGCGATCACGCCGTTGGCGAAGCGGATCACCGCCAGCGCCAGGTCGAACTCGTTGTGCGCCGGGCCGCTCAGGCCGCGCGCGTAGACGCGCAGCGGCTCGCCGAAGTACCAGCGCAGCGTGTCGAGGTCGTGGATCATCAGGTCCACGATCGGCCCGCCGCTGCGCGCGAGGTCGGCGTACCAGTTGTCCCAGCCGCGCGGGAAGACGTTGACGCGGCGGGCGCGGACGACGCCGGGCCGGCCGATGGCGCCGCCGTCGAGCAGTTCCTTGATCCGGGCGTATTCGGGGAAGAAGCGGACGACGTGCCCGACCATCAGGCGCACGCCGGCCTGGCGGCAGGCGGCGACCATCGCCGCGGCGTCGGCGTGGTTGGGCGCGATCGGCTTCTCGCAGAAGATGTGCTTGCCGTGCGCGGCGGCCAGTTCGACCATCGCGCGGTGGAAGGGCGTCGGCGCGGTGACGAGGACGGCGGCGACCGCGGGGTCGACGCAGGCTTCGGCCGGGTCCGCCGCGGCGCGCGCGCCGTGCGCGTCCGCCACCTGCGCCGCCCGCCCGGCGTCCCGGTCCGCCACCCAGGCGAGGCGGACGCCGGGGAGCGCGGCGCATGACTCGGCGTGGACGCGCCCCATCGTCCCCGCCCCGATGAGGGCCACATTCACCATCGGCGATTTCCCTCCCGACCGTAGCGCGACGCCGGCGCGCCGCGCGGCGCGCCGGCGCCATTATAGGCGGGAAAGGGCGGGGCACAAGGGCGCGAGCCGGCCGTCGAGGTCAGACGGGCAGGCGCAGGAACTGGAGCGCGACGAGGGTGCCCCAGGCGAGGAGCGCCGCACCGAGCGGGGCGCTGAGGCGCCGACCCCACGGCAGGTTCTTCTCGGTCGCCATCACCGCGCCGAGCGCCAGCATCCAGCCGAGGCTGCCGACGCCGACCGCGAACATCAGCAGCATCAGCGACCAGCAGCAGCCCAGGCAGAAGAGGCCGTGCCGCAGGCCGAGTTGCAGCGCGTGCAGCCGCTCGCGGCGGCCCCGCCAGTGCGCCGTGATGAAGCCCAGCGGCGAGCGGCACTGGTCGAGACAATGGTACTTCAAGGGGGTGAACTGGTATACGCCGGCCGTCAGCAGCGTCGCCGCGCCGATGATCCAGGCATGCTCGTCCAGCCAGATGTTCCGCTCGACGACCTCGTGGATCGCCAGGTCGCCCAGGTGCGCCACCAGCCCGAAGGCGGCCCAGACGGCGAGGTAGCCCGCGACGAGCAGGCCCACCAGCCGGAGGCGGTCGGGGCGGCGGCGGGTGAGCGTGTGGAACATGGCGATGAGCGGCAGGCTGGTCGGCAGCATCATCGCCGCGGTCATCAGCGTCCAGCCGGCGAGCAGGACGGGGAGGACCGCGCCGGCATCGGCCGTGCCGTGGGCGACGGCGTCGAGTTCCTCGTGGTTGAGGTAGCGGCCGTAAGGCGACCAGCCCCACAGCGCGAGCGCCAGCCAGGCCAGGGCGACCAGCGCGGCGAGCGCGGCGACGAAGACGCCGCGCTCGCGGGCGTGGGGGCGCGCGTAGGCGTACATCGGCGTTCTCCTCGTAGGAGCGTGAGAGCGTAGAACGTGGAAGCGTAGAACGTGGAGCGTGGGGGTGCGAGGGGGACGGGCGATTGAAACCGCCGCTCTCACGCTCTCACGCTCCACGCTCCACGCCTCGTCAGGCGGTGAAGGCGAAGTAGCCCTGGACCGCGTTGTGGCCGGTCAGGTCCACGTCGCGCAGCCCGTGGCGCGAGGTGTTCCGGCGGAAATACTCCGCCTTG
>DASSSV010000856.1:0-3649 GCA_035708265.1 Thermomicrobiales bacterium
GCCGGGCGTCCATGTCCTTCCGGGCAACCCTATCCGGCAGCGCCGCGACCGCTCACCCCAACGCTCGTCCCATCGGCCCCGCCACCATTGTCCTTTTGGGCGATGCGCGCCGCGGGGCCATCGGCGTACCGTGCTGGGGGCCGGCGCTGGCCGGCCTCGCCGCGAGGACATGGCACGACGAGGGCCGCGACTGCGATGATCGACGCGCTCGACGTCCTGATCGCCGATGAGAGCCCGGCGCTGCGGCGCGTCCTCCGCCTCCTGCTGGAACGCGACGGAGGTATCCGGGTGGTGGGCGACTCGGCCGACCTCGGGTGCGCGCTGGACCGCTGCCGCGCGCTGCAGCCGACGGTCCTGCTGGCGGACGGCGACCTGATCCGGCGCGCCGGGGAGACCCCGGCCGAGGTCCAGGATCGCCTGCATGGGACCGCCCTGGTCGTCCTGAGCCTCTACCCAGACGCGCACCCCGCACCTGAGGCGCCCAGTGCGACGGCGGTGCCTGTGCTGGCGAAGGACAGCGCACCGGAGCGGCTTGCCGCGACGGTACGCGCGGTGGCGGCACGGGCACAACGCGGGCGCGAGGGCGACGGAGCCGCTGGCGACGCCCCGGCCGGGACAGACTGATCCGCCCGATGCGGGCGGGAAACACCTGGGAGGTGCATGCGGACAGCACTTTTGCATCAGGGCGCGCGACTAGCCCTGAGCATCATCGTCGTCCTCATGAGCGGGCTCCTGCTCGGCGGCTACGCGCTCTACCGGTTCGACTCCTTCGCGACCGGCACGTTCCGCCCCGACAACGTCGTCGCGGTGGGCCAGCGCCCCGACCCCGGCGGAACGCCCGTACCGGCCGCCGCCCCACCGGGCGCGCCGGCGGCCCGGCCGGTGGTCGCGACCTCGACGGTACCGCCTACCACCGGTCCGGCCGTCTCCGCGGCAACCCGGCCGGCGCCGACGCCTATCTCGACGCCGGCAGCATCGGCGTCGCCGACGGCCGCGTCGCTGGCCTACAGCGACTCCCCGCTCGTCGAGCGGTTGCGCGCGGGCCAGCGGATCTCGGTCCTCCTCCTCGGCTACGGCGGGGCCGGGCACGACGGCGCCTACCTCACCGACTCGATAGAGGTCGTCAGCGTCGACCCCGCCTCGGCCACCATCACCTTCATCAGCGTGCCGCGCGACCTCTGGGTCTACATCCCGGCGAATCCCGACGGGCCGGGCGACTACTGGGGGAAGATCAACGAAGCCTACTCGGACGGCGTCGGCAACCCCGATCCGAACAACCCGGCCGACACCTACCGCCGCCACGACTCGGGCGGCACCCTCGCCAGCAAGGTGGTCGCTCAGGTCCTCGGTATCCCGATCGACTACTGGGTCAGCCTCGACTTCGTCGGCTTCCGCCAGTTCATCGACGCGCTCGGCGGCGTCGACGTGACCGTCGAGACGGCGTTCACCGACACGCACTACCCCAACAACGACGATGCCGACGTCGACCCGAGCTACAAGACGATCCACTTCGACGCCGGCCCGCAGCACCTGGACGGCGAGCGCGCCATCGAGTACGCCCGCTCGCGCTACTCGCCCCAGGACGGCACCGATTTCGGCCGCTCGCGCCGGCAGCAGCGGGTGATGGCGGCGGTGGTGAAGCGGCTGGCGACGCCCCAGGCCGTCACCCAGGTCTTCGCGCTGCTCGACGCGCTCAAAGGGCACTTCTACACCAGTTTCTCGGTCGGCGACGTGCGCGACCTGGCCGGCTGGGCGCAGGAGCGGCTGCGCGCCGGCCAACGCCCGACCACCCAGAGCGGCGTGATCGATGGCGCACAAACCGGCCTGCTGGTCGGCGCAACGGCGGCGAACGGCGAGGACATCCTGCTGCCCGCGGCCGGCCAGGGGGACTACAGCGCGATCCATCGCTACGTCCAGCGGCTGCTCGACGGTCAGAATCCATAGCGCCCGAACGGCGACAGGAGGTCGGGTCATGGCGGAGGAAGAAGTGGAAGCGCAGGCGACACCGGCCGGGACCACCGCGACAAGGATGCGCACCATCGCCATCGTCCTGATGGTGGCCGGTGTGGCGCTGATCCTCGTCTCGGTCTTCGCCCGCCGGCTCGGGCTGGGGCCGAGTCCCGGCTTCGGCTGGAAGAAGCTGAGCGGGACGGTGCTCGGCGTGGCGCTCGTGGTCGCGGGCGTGCTGCTGTGGCGCGGGCTAGTTGGCGCGGCCGGCGACGCGGGCGCCGACGCGCCGACCGAGCCCGACACTCGCGGCATCGAGTAGCACCACGTAACCTCGTATCCGGTCGCTCTTTGGACCGGCGGCCGCGGCAATGCCCGGCGGTGCCCCCAGCGGGCGCACGCGCCGGCGGCGTCGCGGCCGAACTGTGGCAACGGCGGCACTGGAGATGCGTGCGTGAAACGGGCTCCGGCTTCCTCGATAGCGCTCCTGGACGAGGCGGGGGCCATCGCGGCGCGCGCGGCGAGCGGCACCGACGAGCGGCCGGCAAACCCTCGCAGTTCGCGGCGCGACCGGTCGCTCTGGGCCCTCGGCGCCAGCCTCCTCCTCGGCCTGCTGCTCCGCTGGCAATACTGGTCGCTGACGCGCGTGATCGGCACCGACGGCGCCTGGTACGCCACGCTCGGCGTGAACCTCCTGCACGGCCGGGGCTACACCGACGCGACCGGCGCGGTCAACGTCTTCTTCCCGCCGCTCTACCCGGTCGGCGTCGGGCTGGCCTCGTTCGTGGTCCGCGACCCGGAGGCGGCCGGCCGGCTGGTGTCGCTGCTGGCCGGCCTGACGCTCGTCGGCGTGGTCTTCGCGCTGGCGCGGCTCGCCTTCGACCGCCGGGTTGCTGCCGGCGCGGCGTTCCTCGCCGCCCTCCTGCCGACGCTCGCCAACAACAGCGTCCTGGTGCTCAGCGACAGGCTCTACACCTGCTGCCTGTACGCCGCGCTGCTGGCCGGCGTCCTCGCCTGGCGCGCCGCGGGCCCGCGCCGCCTGGCCTGGCACGCGCTGACCGGCGCGTTCCTGGCCGCCACCGCGCTGGCCCGGCCGGAGGGCTACCTCCACGCCGCCGCCTGGGTCGCCTGGCTGGTCGCGCAGCACGGGGCGGCAGGGCGCCGCGGCGACCTCCGGCGGCCGCTCGGCGGCGCGCTGCTCGTCGCGGCGCTCGCCTACGTCGTCGTGCTCTCGCCGTACCTCGTCTTCCTCCGCCACGAGACCGGCGCCTGGCGGCTGACGACCAAGACCGCGACCAACGTCGTCGTCGCCTACCGCGGCGCGGCGGCGGACGAGCACAACCGCTACAGCCTGAACGCGGCCGGGACGGCGGAGGGGGGCTTCGAGGCCAACCACGACAGCCTGCTGGCCGAGCTGCGGCGGGCCCCGCTCGGCTTCGCCAAGCACTACCGCACCGAGCTCCAGACCGAGTCGACCATGCTCTTCGACCAGTTGACCCCCGCGCTCCTGCTGCTGGTCCCGCTCGGCCTGTTCGCCCTCCCCTGGCCGACGCCGCGCCGGCCCGCCTGCGCGGCCCTCCTGCTCCCGCTGCTCCAGCTCGGCTTCCTACCGCTCTTCCCGATCGAGCCGCGCTATCTCCTGGCCGTCCTCCCGGCGACGCTGATCTTCGCCGCGGCCGGGGCGCTGGCGCTCGCCGAGCGC
>DASSSV010000857.1:0-7351 GCA_035708265.1 Thermomicrobiales bacterium
CACGCGCCATGCGGGTGCGGCGATGCACCGATTCCTGTCCCCCGCCCCGCGCGGCTGGCGAGGCCGCGCGGGGCGGCGGCCGTCCGCGGGGGTCCCGCCCGCCGGCACGGGCCGCACCCGGCCCGGCCCGGCGACGGGCGCACGGCCTCACCAGAAGCCCTGCGGCCCGCGCTCCTCCGCCGGCAGCGCGGTGGCCCGGGCGCGCAGGTGCGCGTCCAGCGCCGCGGCGGCCGCGCCCTCGACGCGCAGCGTGCGCCCCGGCAGGCGCAGGGTCACCACGACCGCGCCGTCCTGGTCGGCCGCCACGGCGGCGTCGATCAGGTGGCCCAGGTTGACGTAGGTTGGGGTCGCCGCGTCGCGCGCCCGCGCGCCGACCGGCTTCGCCAGCACCCGCACCAGGCCGCCCGGCCCCTCCGCCGCCATCGCCGCACCTCCGCGCACGCGCCTCTCCCGCACCCGCCCCGCCCCCGCCGGTGGGCGGAGCGCCGGGCGGCGCGGCGTCGCACCGGCCTCGCGGGGAGGAATCCCCGCCGGGAACCCCCGCTGCGCCACGCGCCACCCGGCGCGGAGAGCTTAGCATACCGCGGCGGGGCGAAGGGCATAGGCTATCCCCCCGTTGCTGCCACGACGAGGGGGCCGGGCATCGTGCCCGGCCCCCTCGCTCGGGGGAAGGGAGGGTGCCCCTGTCGGGACCGCGTTCAGCCGGGGATCTTCCGCCACGGCTCGAAGGTCAGGCCGTCGCCCGTCACCCGGAGATAGAGCCCGTCGGTGCCGTCGGCGACGACGCCGAGCCGCGCGCCGCGGGCGATCCCGCCGAGGTTCAGCGCGCCGAGATGCACGCTGCCATCCGGCGGGATCGTCGGCAGCAGCACGACGCCGTCCGGCTGCGGGGCCGGCCCCGGCGCGGCCGCTTCGACCTTCGCGGTTGCCGCGGTGGTAGAGCGTGACCAGCCGCCCGTGGGCGTACCCTTCGGTCCAACTGAACACCTCCACCGGGCCGGCAGGTCGCCGAAGTCGCCCCGCCCGGCAGGGCAGGGCTCCGCCACCAACACACTCGACCGGTGGTACTCCCACTGTCCCCAGGCAATGATGGACGCTTTCGTACAGATGGGGTATGATACCGCACAGAACGGCCCCGACCGGAGCGGCCGGCCGGGGCGCAGCGCCCGACGGTGATGTCAGCACCGCGGGCGGGAGGAGTATCGCACGATGGCTGCCCCGAGTGTCCCCCTCAGCGACGCCGACGTCGGCCTCGAGACCCCCGGAGAGGCGCGCGTGCGCGTGGCCTACCGGCGCGCCGGCCGCGCGGTGCTCGGTGCGCTGGCGAGCGCTGGCCAGTGGGCCGGCCCGCTCGACCTGCGGCGCACCGTGGGCGTGCTGGCGGCGGGCGACGTGGCCGAGCACGTCGCCGCGGCGCGCGGCGTGATCGCCGAGCCCGGCGACACCGACGCGGGGGAACTGGACGCGGCGCTGGCCGCCCTCCGCGACGCCGGCTACGACTGCGACGGCGCGGAGGATTACCTGACGACGATCTACGCCGGCGTGTACCGCGACCTCGACGCGCACTGGGCGGCGGTCGAGGCGGTCGCGCGGGTGATCCTGACGGGCGAGGGGGTGACGGCGTGAGCGCACTGGCACAGGCGACGAAGCGGGCGGCGATTTACGTCCGCGTGTCGAGCGAGAAGCAAGAGGACAACGCGAGCCTGCCGACGCAAGAGGCGGCGTGCCGGCAGTACGCCGCGGAACAGGGTTACGAGATCGCTGGCGTCTACCGGGAAATCTACACCGGCGCGGCGCTGTGGGAGCGCCCGCAGTTGACCGCGCTCAGGGAGGCGGTGCGCCGCGGCGAGGCCGACGTCATCGTCGCCTACGCGATCGACCGGCTCTCTCGCGATCAGGCGCACCTATTCATCGTCACCGACGAGTGGGAGCGCGCCGGCGCGGCGGCCGAGTTCGTCACCGAGCGGTTCGACCAGTCGCCGATGGGCAAGTTCCTCCTGAGCGCGAAGGGGTTCGCCGCTGAAGTCGAGCGCGAGAAGATCAGAGAGCGCACCATGCGTGGGCTGAAGGCGCGGGCGGAGCGGGGCAAACTGAAGCCGGGGAGCCGGGCGCTCTACGGCTACCGCTGGCCGGTGGAGACGTGCGAGGAAGGAGGCGAGATCGTCACCGTGGTGGTGCGCGACCGCTATGAGATCAACCCCGAGGAGGCCGCGGTCGTGCGGCGCATCTTCGGCTGGTACGTCGAAGGGATGCCGCTCCTGGCGATCACCAAGCGGCTGAGCGCGGAGGGCGTGCCGACGCCGACGGGCACCGAGCGCTGGGTTCGCGGCACGATCCACCGAATGCTGGACAATCCGGCCTACAAGGGCGAGGTCTACCGCGGACGGTCGCGGTACGAGGTCGTGAAGGGCCGACGCACGCTGGTGCGTCAACCGGAGTCGGAGTGGGTGCGCCTGCCCGACGGCGCGATCCCGCCCCTGGTGAGCACGGAGACCTGGGACGCCGCCCACGCACGGGCACGGCGCAACGCGGCCGAGGCGGCGCGGCGCAACAGCGACCCCGAGGCGTTCTTGCTGCGCGGCGGCTACGTCGTGTGCGGCCGGTGCGGGCGGCCGGTCCATGCCTCGATGGTGCGGGACCGGCAGAGCGGGCTCATGCCGGCCTATCGCGTGATCTCGAATATCGAGCAGCACCAGGACTGCACCGCCACGCGGATCACGGCGGCGGAACTCGACGCCGCGGCCGAGACCTACTTGCGGCGCGTCGCGCTCGACCCGGACGTGCTGGCGCGGATGATCGACCGGCTGACGGCCGAGGACGCCGGCGCGGCCGACCTGGCGAGCGTCGAGGCGTCGCTCGCGACAGTGAAGAAGCAGCAGCGGATCGCGGCCAACTCGATCATCGCGCTGGACGATGAGGAGGCCGCCGCGCCGCTGGAGGCGAAACTGAAAGAACTGGCCGCGCGGAAGAAGGCGCTGGAGGCCGAGCGGGCGACGCTGACGGCGCGCCGGGAGGCGACCGAGGGGACGATCGCCCGGCTGCACGCGCTCAGGGCACAGGCGGCCGATCTCGCCGCGGCGTGGGCGACCCTGCCCTACCAAGCGAAGCGCGACCTCATGGCGGCGATCGACCTCAAAGTCCGGCTCTACCCGGTTGGCGCGCCGGAGCGCTACGACTTCGCCAGCGACGCCGACGGGCTGCTCGCCGCGATTGCGTCTCCATCACATGCCAGATACCCCACTGGCGGGTGAACTGGTAGCCGCGCGGCGTGGTGAAGCGATCGTCCAGCATGGCCGGCGCCCAGCGCCCCAGGCAGTCCGCGATCGTCCGCCAGGTCGCCGCCAGGCCGTGCGCCAGTTCGGCGCCGCTGCGCCGCGGCTCGCCGTCGTCGTCCCAGGGGAGGAACGCCACGAGGTCCGCGCCGCCCTCGCCCATGACGTGGTGGAACCAGTAGGCGCGCGCGGAGACGATGTGCGCCGCCAGCACCCAGGCCGGCCGCAGCGACGGCGCGGCCTGCAGCGCCAACTGCTCCGCCGTCAGCCCGCCGACCGCCTCGACCAGCAGCCCCTGATAGACGTCCCACCCGTCGTAGAAGCGCGCCAGCGAGCCCTCGCCCGTGCTCATCCCATGCTCTCCCGTCTCGCTCGCACCGCCCTGATGAACGCCCGGGAACCGGGCGCCTGAAGGCGCGGCTGGGGGCGCCTGCGGCGCACGGAGGCCACGCCCAGAGGGCACCCGGCGGCCCAGGAATAACCCGCGGAGGCGGGTTTCGCGACGAGCCGCGGCGAGCCTCCCGCCGCGGTCTCAATCGCGGGGCGCGCCCAGCTGCCCCGCGCGTCACTCGTCACTCGTCACTCGTCACTCGTCGCTCATCGCCGCGGCGAACGCCGCGCGCGCAATCTCGATCGTGCGCTGGATGTCCGCGTCGTCGTGCGCGGTGGAGAGGTACCACTTCTGTTGGACCGGGTTGACCAGCAGGCCGCGGTCGAGCAGGTGGGCGTTCCAACGACGCTGGCGCGCCCGGTCGACCGCCTGGGCCGAACGGTAGTCCACCACCGGCCGGTCGGTGAAGAGGACCGTCACGATCGGACCGTCCCAGAGGACTTGCGCCGGCGCGCCGGTCTCGGCGATCGCCGCCTCCAGCCCGGTCGCCAGGCGGAGCGCGGTGGCGCGCAGGCGGTCGTAGACGCCGGGGCGGGCCAGCTCGTCGAGCGTGGCGAGGCCGGCCGCGGCGGCGACGGGGTTGCCGTTGAAGGTGCCGCTGAAGTAGACGTAGTCGGACTCGTCCCGGTGGCGCGGGTCGGCCAGGTCCATGATCGCGGCCGGGCCGCAGACCGCGGAGATCGGGTAGCCGCCGCCGATCGTCTTGCCGTAGCAGGCGAGGTCCGGCACGACGCCGTAGTGCTCCTGCGCGCCGCCCCAGGCGAGGCGGAAGCCGGTCACGACCTCGTCGAAGATCAGCAGGACGTTGTTGGCGGCGGTCGCGCGGCGCAGCGCGGCGAGGAAGCCGGGGCGCGGCGGGATCATCCGCTGCATCGGCTCGACGATCACCGCGGCCAGTTCGTCGCGGTAACGCTCGATCAACTCGGTCGCCAGGTCGGCGTCGTTGAAGGGCGCGACGAGCGTCTCCCCCGCGGCCGCCTGGGGCACGCCGGCGGAGTCGGGCGGCGCGACCGGGTAGAGGACGCCGCGGCGCGGCGCGTAGGCGACGACCGCGTAGTCGCTGTGGCCGTGGTAGCCGCCCTCGAACTTGAGGATCTTGTCGCGCCCGGTGGCGGCGCGCGCCAGCCGCATCGCCAGGAAGGTCGCCTCCGAGCCGGTGGAGGAGAACTTCACCTTCTCGGCGCAGGGGATCGCCGCGACCATGCGCTCGGCGAGCTGGATGATCAGCTCGTTGAGCGCGTAGAACTGCGAGCCGAGCGCCGCCTGCCGCCCGACCGCGGCGACGACCGCGGGGTGGGCGTGGCCGAGGATCAGCGGGCCGGAGCCGAGGACGTAGTCGATCCAGGCGTTGCCGTCGACGTCGAAGATCTTGCTCCCCGCGCCGCGCGCCGCGACGAAGGGCCGCCCGGCCGGCATCATGAAGGTGCCGAGCGACGGCCCCGGCAGGACGCGCGCGGCGCGCTCGGTCAGTTGGGCGTCGATCCCGACGCTCGTCTCGGCGGCCATCTCTCCCCTCCTCGCGTGGTCACGCTGCCGTGTCCCGGCAGTATAGCCGAACCAGGGATGCCAGGGAGGACGCAAAAGGGCCGTCGGCGCGCGTCGCCGTGTTGCGTGTGGTCGGCTCGGTGGGGGGGAGCACTTGGCGGCTGAAGCCGCGGCTATCGGCAGGCCCGCAAGCGGGCACCCCGCCACGAAGCCCGCCTGCGCGGGCTGAGTTCTGGTGATCGGCCCAGCCCGGCTTGGCCGGGCTTCGTGGCGGCGTAGCCGTCTCCAGCCGCGGCTTTAGCCGCCAGGCCCACCGACGCGAAACAATGACGCATGCCCCAAAGACGTGGGCGGGGCGGAGGGGATTCGGCCCCCCGAGGGAGGCACCGACCCGAAGGCCGGATTTACCGCCCTCCTGTCGCCAGGCGGCAATAGGTGCATTCGGCCACTCGGCCACCGCCCCGTATAGTCTCTGTGTAGCACTTGGCGAAGGATACGTCAGGGTTTGCGGCCACTGACCAGGAAGCCGGCCACGGCGCAGAGGAAGTGCCCGGCGTCGCGCGCGGCTTCCAACGATGCCAGCCAGGCGGCGGCCTCGTCCGCCGTGACGCTGCCGGCCGCGACGGCGCGCTCGGCGACGGCGCGGAACTGGAACGCCGCGTCGGCCAGCGCGTAGTCGGTGATGGCGCGGCTCAGCGGGGTCGCCTCGACCTCGACCAGCCCGGCCTCCTTGAAGAAGCGGTAGAGCCGGTGCCCGATCGCGCCGTTGCGGAAGCCGTCGCAGATGGCGTGCTCCAGCCTGCGCCCGACCGCGCGGTCGGGCACGTCGAGCACCAGCATCTCCAGTTCCGACTCCCAGATAGCGACGAGGCCGCCCGGTCGCGTCACCCGGATGAGTTCGGCCAGGACGGCGCGCGGGTCTTCGACATGTTGCAGCACGCGCTCGGCGCGGCAGCGGTCGAACGCATCGTCCGCGAAGGGCAGGCGCTGGGCGTCGGCCCGGCAGAAAGCGACCGGCAGCCCGGCCGCCGCCGCCCGCCGCCGCGCCTCGGCCAGCATCGTCGCGCTGACGTCCACGCCGACCGCCAGCCCGCCCGGCCCGACAGCGCGCGCCAGCGCCTGCGCGTCCTCGCCGGTCCCGCAGCCGACGTCGAGCGCGCGCAGGCTGGGTCGGAGGTCGAGCGCAGCGTAGCTCCGCTCCTTGACCTCCCGGAAGAACGCCGTCGCGCGGGTCGTGTCGAGATACCGGACGAACCCGCCCGGGTCCCCGGTGCGGTCAACCTCCCCGAACGCCGTGCGACTCGACTCCGGCATAGCACCCCCGCGGGTTCTTTCACCGCAGAGCACGCAGAGGACGCAGAGAACGAGGAGAGAAGACGGAGGATGAAGGACGAAGTACGAGGTACGAAGTACGAATAAGTCCTCGTCCGTCTCTCCCCATTCTCTGCGTCCTCTGCGCCTCTGCAGTGAATCGTCCTCCTATGCGCGGACGGCGAGCATGCGGCCGATCGCCAGGCGGGCGCGGTCGGCGATGGCCGGGTCCACGTCCACCTGGGGACGCAGGTCGCGCAGCGTGTCGCGCAACTTCGGCAGCGTGATCTGCTTCATGTAGCGGCAGACCGCGCCCTCGTCGGCCGCCAGGATCGTCTTGTCCGGGACCTCCTTGCGCAGCCGGTGCAGCAGCCCCGTCTCGGTCGCGATCAGCACCGTGTCGGCGGGCGACGCCTTCGTCTCGCGGACCATCCCCTCGGTCGAGAGGACGCGCGTCGTCGCGGCCGGCAGGGCGCCCTTATTGTAGGCCCAGACGAGCTGGCTGGTGCAGCCGCACTCCGGGTGGATCAGCAACTCGGCGTCGGGGTGGGCGGACTGCCGGGCCAGGATCTCCTGCGTGCGGATGCCGGCGTGGACGTGGCACTCGCCCATCCAGACTTCCATCTTCTCGCGGCCGAGCGAGCGCTTCAGCCAGGTGCCGAGGAAGACGTCGGGGAGGAAGAGGATCTCCTGGTCCTCCGGGATCGCGCGGATCACCGCCTCGGCGTTGCCGCTGGTCACGCAGTAGTCCGACTCGGCCTTGATGTCCGCGGTCGTGTTGACGTAGGAGACGACGACCGCGCCGGGGTGTTCGGCCTTCCAGGCGCGCAGTTGCTCGACGGTGATCGAGTCGGCCAGCGAGCAGCCGGCGGTCTCGTCGGGGATCAGCACC
>DASSSV010000858.1:0-3569 GCA_035708265.1 Thermomicrobiales bacterium
GTCTCAACAGGCGTCTCAACTCCGCACGCTCATCCCGCGTTTCCAGATTTTCATCTGAGCGCCAGAGCGGTTGACCATGGGAAGGGATGCATTGTGCATCCCAGACTCCCTAGAAAGGAGGTGATCCAGCCGCAGCTTCCGCTACGGCTACCTTGTTACGACTTCGTCCCAGTCACCCGCCCCGCCCTCGGCGGCTGCCCCCCTCGCGGGTTGACCCACCGACTTCAGGCGTTGCCGGCTCCCATGACGTGACGGGCGGTGTGTACAAGGCCCGGGAACAGATTCACCGCCGTATGGCTGACCGGCGGTTACTAGCAACTCCGGCTTCATGGGGGCGGGTTGCAGCCCCCAATCCGAACTGAGACGAGGTTTATGGGATTAGCTCCGCCTCGCGGCTTGGCCGCCCATTGTCCTCGCCATTGTAGCGTGCGTGTGGCCCAGGCCGTCAGGGCCATGCGGACTTGACATCATCCCCACCTTCCTCCGGGATGTCCGGCAGTCCGACCAGAGACATGCAACTGGTCGCAGGGGTTGCGCTCGTTGCGGGACTTAACCCAACACCTCACGGCACGAGCTGACGACAGCCATGCAGCACCTGTGTGGCACCCTCGAAGGACGCCCGCTTTCGCGGGCCTGCAGCCACATGTCAAGGCCTGGTAAGGTTCTGCGCGTTGCATCGAATTAAACCGCACGCTCCGCTGCTTGTGCGGGCCCCCGTCAATTCCTTTGAGTTTTAGCCTTGCGGCCGTACTCCCCAGGCGGTCGACTTCACGCGTTAGCTTGGGCACCGACGGGGTTGACCCCGCCGACACCGAGTCGACATCGTTTACTGCTAGGACTACCGGGGTATCTAATCCCGTTCGCTCCCCTAGCCTTCGCGCCTCAGCGTCAGGGTCGGCCCAGCGGGCCGCCTTCGCCACTGGTGTTCCTCCCGGTATCTACGCATATCACTGCTCCACCGGGAATTCCACCCGCCTCTACCGCCCTCCAGCCCGATGGTTCGACCCGACCGACCCCGGTTGAGCCGGGGGCTTTCACGGGCCGCCTATCGGGCCACCTGCGCGCGCTTTACGCCCAGTAATTCCGGACAACGCTCGCCTCCTACGTATTACCGCGGCTGCTGGCACGTAGTTAGCCGAGACTTATTCCCCCGGTACTGTCAGTGTCATCCCGGGGAAAAGCAGTTTACACCCCGAAAGGCGTCGTCCTGCACGCGGCGTCGCTCTGTCAGGCTTGCGCCCATTGCAGAAGATCCCTCGCTGCTGCCACCCGTAGGTGTGGGGGCCGTGTCTCAGTCCCCCTGTGCCGGATCGTCCTCTCAGACCCGGTACCGATCGTCGCCTCGGTGGGCCGTCACCCCACCGACTAGCTAATCGGACGCGGACCCCTCCACCGGCGCCTTGCGGCTTTCGGCGGCCGCCCCACGGGCGACCGACTGGTATGCGGTATTAGCGCCGGTTTCCCGGCGTTGTCCCCCACCGGTGGGCAGGTTGTCCACGCGCTACTCACCCGTCCGCCGCTGACCGCCCCCGAAGGGACGGCCCGCGCGACTTGCATGCGTTAGGCGCGCCGCCAGCGTTGTTCCTGAGCCAGGATCAAGCTCTCTGACAAGATGAGCATCGCGCTCATATCTGCTGTGTGCCGCCGTCCCCGCCGCAGCGGGTCGGCGATGCGACACCATGCACCTTCCGAACTGCGTTCGGAGGCGCACGCACCACTCTCCACCTGTCAAGGTACCACGCCAGAGAACGCGAGCGCCGCTCGTCGCGAGCGGCGCGGGGTCTTAGCATGCGTGAGTTGTCTACTCGTCGCCGCCGCTCCCCGCCGCGCATTCTCCTTTGTGAGCGATTTGCCCGGATCGGGCGAAATCGTCGCCGCGAGCCTCTCGCCCGCGGCACGACACCATGATAGCACATGCTGCCGTCGTTGTCCACCGAGCGGTTCGCCCGGCGCCGGGAGTCGTTCGCGCGGCCATCGGCCCCGCCGCCCTCCCGGAGCGACACGGTCAAGTATACATAACTCGGCCATGCCTGTCAAGTCGACCGGCCGGACTGCCCGGGCCTTTCGACCCGCTCGCCCGGCCGCGCGCCTCGCGGCGCCCTCGGCTGACGGCGGGAAGTATACGCAGCCCCCGCGCCGGTGTCAAGGGGCCGCCCGGCGGGCCGGCGAGGCGGGGCCGGCGCGGGTCTCGCGCACGAGGAAGGCGAAGGCGAGCGCGGCGGTCAGGCCGATACCGCAGAGGACCAGCGCGGTGACCGGCAGGCCGAAGGCGTCGGCGACCTGGCCGACGATCAGCGGGCCGCCGGACTGGCCGGTGTCGCCGATCAGCCGCCAGAAGCCGAGGAACTCGCCGACCGCGCCGGGCGGCGCGAGGTCGGCGCCGAGCGTCATCATCGTGCCGGAGCCGAGGCCGTTGCCGAAACCGATCACTACCGCCGCCGCCAGCAGGCCGCGGTAGTCGGTCGCGAAGGACATCAGCGCCATCCCGACCGCCATGATCGCGAACGACGGCACGGTGGCGACCTTGCGCCCGAAGCGGTCCATCGTGATCCCGGCCGGCACGAACATCGCCACGTCGAACGCCGCACCGATCGAGATAATCGTGCCGATCGCCGCCACGTCGAGCCCGAGGGCCGACTTGCCGAAGAGCGGGATCAAGAGTTGCCGCCCGGCGCGGATCATCTGCCCGAAGACCTGCGCCACGCCCGCGGCCGAGACGTCGCGCCAGTTGGTGCGCAGCATCTTCGCCACCAGCCCCCAGCGCATCCGGTGGCCCGGCGCGCCCGCCCCCTTCTGCATCGTCTCCGGCACGACGAGGAGCGCGACGAACGCCGTCAGCGCCGCCAGCCCGCCGGCGAGGAAGAAAGGGGAGTCGAGGCCGAACGCCTGCGCGACCACGCCGCCGAGCGCCGGCGCGGCGAGGTTGCCGGCGCGGTTGATGCCGCCGAAGACGGAGATGGCGCGCCCGCGCTGGGCCGGGACCGTCACGTCGGTGATGTAGGCGTGGCGCGAGAGGCCCCACATCGCCGTGCCGACGCCCGCGACGAGGCGCAAGGCGACCAGCGCGGGGATGTGCGGCACCAGCCCGATGCCGAGCGTGGAGGCGGCGACGAGCGCCGCGCCGAGCAGCATCACCGGCCGGCGCCCGAGCCGGCCGAGCAGGAAGCCGGTGGGGACGTCGGCCGAGAAGGTGCCGATCCCGGCCGCCGCGACGATCAGGCTGACGAGTCCGAAGGAGGCGTGGAGCGAGAGGGCGTAGACGGGGAGGGTCGGCACCAGCACGCCCTGGCCGAAGGCCAGCAGCGCCGTCGGCACGTAGACCGGCAGGAGCATCGCCCCGCCCGGCAACTTCGTCGGATCCGGCAAGCGGGCCACCGCCCCTCCTCTCGCGCGCCCCCTCGCGCGCGCCGTCCGCGACCGGGAGGTTAACACACGCGCCGCGCGGGGGGAAGAGCGGCGGCCGGGGGCCGCCGCCTTGACCGCCCGGCCAGAGATGGTAATCTCCGGTGGCTGATCGGAGAACGAGCGACGGCCCGGCCGGGCCGCAGCGAAGGGAGGGCGCGATGCTG
>DASSSV010000859.1:0-11976 GCA_035708265.1 Thermomicrobiales bacterium
CGCGACCTCCTGCTCGACCAGCTCCGCAACGCCTTCCGACGCCGGCAGGCGACGAAGGCGGCGGCCGGGATGGTCGCGCTGACCGACTCACCCGCCTCGGTGCGCGAGGCGTTCCTCTACCTGAGCGTGCTGGCCGAGCGGGAAGGCGCCGGCCGGCGCGACGCCGAGAGCGCCAGCGACTTCGCCCGCCGCCTGGACGCGCTCTGGCCCGACGCCGCCGAGCCGGTGGACGACCTGACCGCGCGCTACCTGCGCGTGCGCTACGGCGAGCGCCCCGACGCCCCCGAGCGCGAGCCCGCCCGCGCCGCCTGGCGGCGGATTTGGAGGCGTGGGAGCGTGGGAGCGTGAGAGCATGGGAGCGTGGCGAGATGGGGGCGGAAGTGTGCGCCAGTGGCGTGCCGGTCCGGGGGGCCGGCGGCTGAAGCCGCGCCTCGGGGCGCCTCACGGCGCACGAAGGCTACGCCCACAGGGTACCTGACGGCGTGACCGCGGCCCCCAACCCGCGGAGGCGGGTTTCGTGGCGAGCGGAGCGCAGCAGAGTGAGCCTCCAGCCGCGGTTGCAACCGCGGGCGCGTCGGCGGCAACCGCTCACGCTCCCACGCTCCCACGCTCTCACGCTCTCACGTTTCACGCTCCCACAGCGCCTTGCTGGCGGCGCCGGAGATGATGTCGCGGAGGGCGCGGCGCTCCAGGTGTTCCAGGCGGCGCAGCGCCGCCGAGGCGTCGCGCTCCTGCTCGGCGTAGCCGAGCGTCCGCCACCGCTCGACGATCGCGTCGAAGACCCCCAGCTCGACGAACGCGCGCATCGAGCCGAACCAGGGGCCGATCGCCAGTTGCGCCGGCAGGGGGAAATGGGGCCGCAGGCGCGCGAAGGAGCGTAGCCGCGCCTCGGCCGAGCCGACCGCCTCGGCCAGCAGGATCGCCGGGGGCTCGTCGCCGTCGTGGCGGGCGTCCAGGATCAGCGAGTAGCCGAGCGCCGGGAAGAAGATGTTGAGGACCTCGACCGTCTGGATCGCCCGGATCAGACGCTGGCTGCCGAAATCGTAGGCATTGTCCATCGCGCCGCTCCTCCGGCCGGGTCGCCCGCCGCGCTGTCTGACGCATTAACGTCCGGGCGGCGCGGCAGTCACCGCCGCTACGGCTCGGCCGGCGTCTCGGCCAGCACGCGGAGCATCGCGTCGTGCAGGCGCCCGTTGGTGGCGACGACCTCGCCGCGGAAGGGATCGAACGGGCCGCCGCGGTAGTCGCTGATCGTCCCCCCCGCCTCGGCGACGAGCAGCGCGCCGGCCGCGCAGTCCCACGGCCCCAGGTGCGCCTCGTAGAAGCCGTCGAAGCGCCCGGCCGCGACGCCGCAGAGGTCGAGCGCGGCGGCGCCGTTGCGGCGCAGCGCCTGCGCCGCGTCGGTGAAGGCCGCCCAATGGGCCAGCGCGCGGGGCCGCGCCTCGCGGCGATAGGGGAAGCCGGTCGAGAGCAGCGCCCGGATCAGCTCGGCCGTCTCGGACACGCAGAGCGGGCGGTCGTTCAGGAAGGCGCCGCCGCCGCGCGTCGCGCGGTAGAGTTCGTCCCGCACCGGGTCGTAGACGACGCCGACGACCGTCTCGTCGCCGTGCTGGAGCGCCAGCGCGACGTCGAAATAGGGGTTGGCGTGGGCGTAGTTGGTCGTACCGTCGAGCGGGTCGATCAGCCAGCGGTAGGGCGAGGCGCCCTCGGTCGCGCCGCTCTCTTCGGCGACGATGCGGTGGTCGGGGAACCGCGCGGCCAGCGCGCCGACGATCGCCGCCTCCGAGCGCTTGTCTACCTCGGTGACGAGGTCCACTGGCCCCTTGTACTCGACCCGGTGGTCGCGTCCGAGCCCGTCCAGCAGCAGCGCGCCGGCCCGCCGCGCGATCTCCTCCGCCGCCGCGCAGTAGTCCCCCCACTCCCCCGCCATCCACGCCTCCTCGCGTCCCCCGGCGCCCGGCGCGCGCCGGGCCACCCCGCGGTTAGTATAGCGTGCGGTTGCCGTCGCCGCGCCCGCGGTCGAAACCGCGGCTGGGGGCTCGTCGCGGGTTGACTAGGATCCAGGCCGTGCTGGCGGCCTTCGTCCCCCGCGCTCCCACGTCTCCGGCCCCCGCCGCCCCCTCTGCTATACTTCCCCCAGCGGCGCGGCGCATCCGTCACCACGCGCCAGGGCGCCTCGCGAGCGAGATGGTAGCGGACCAGGCATTCCCCGACACCCACGACGCCGCCCAGCGCGAGAAGCAGGTCGTCGCGCTCTCTTCCGTCGTGGCCGCCATCGTCCTCACCGGGCTCAAGATCGTGGTCGGCGTGCTCACCGGCAGCCTCGGTATCCTGGCCGAGGCGGCGCACTCCGCGCTCGACCTCGTCGCCGCGCTGATAACCCTCTTCGCCGTCCGCCTGGCCGGGCAGCCGCCCGACCCCGAGCACCGCTACGGCCACGGCAAAGTCGAAAACCTCTCTGCCTTCGTCGAGTCGGTCCTACTGATCCTCACCGCCGCCTGGGTGATCTACGAGGCGGTGCAGCGCCTCGTCTTCCACGCGGTCCACGTCCAGGCGAATATCTGGGCCTTCCTGGTGATGGGCTTCTCCATCGTCGTGGACATCGGCCGCTCGCGCGCGCTGCGCCGCGTCGCCGAGGCGCACGACAGCCAGGCGCTCGCCGCCGACGCGCTGCACTTCCAGACCGACATCTGGAGTTCGGCCGTCGTCATCGCCGGCCTGCTGCTGATCAAGGTCGGCGATTGGACCGGCTGGACGGCCGGCGGCTGGCTGGAGCGCGCCGACGCCATCGCCGCGCTCGGCGTCTCGGCGATCGTCCTCAGCGTGACCGGCCGCCTGCTGCGCGAGACGGTCGACGCGCTCCTCGACCGCACGCCGGCCGAGGGGGCGGAGCGGCTGGTCTCGGCCGTCGGCGCGGTGCCGGGCGTGCTCGGCTGCCGCCGCCTGCGGATGCGGCGCGGCGGCAACAAGGTCTTCGCCGACGTCGTGATCACCGTCGCGCGCACCAGCACCTTCGGCGAGGCCCACGCCGTCACCGAGGCGGTGGAAGAGGCCGTGCGCGCCGCCTTCCCGCGCGCCGACGTCGACGCCGTCGTCCACGTCGAGCCGGTCGCCGCGCCCGACGAGTCGCCGGGGGACGAGGTGCGGCTGCTGGCGCGGCAGAGCGGGATGCGCGCGCACGACGTCCGCGTGCGGGCGATCGACGACCGGCTCGACGCCGACCTGCACGTCGAGGTCGACCCGAGCCTGACGCTGGAGGCGGCGCACGCGCTGACGGCGCGGCTCGAACGGGAGGTGCGGCAGACCAACCCGCAGTTCGGCCGGATCAACACGCACCTGGAGGCGCCGGAGACGCAGGTCGAGCAGCAGATCGACGTGACGACGCAGCAGGCCGAACTCGTCGCGCGCGTGCGCGACATCGCCGACGCCGTCGCCGGCCCGGGCAGTTGCCACGAGGTCCGCATCTACCGCCTGCCGGCCGGCGCGGGCCCCTACGAGCTGGTGCTGCACTGCTGGTTCCCGGGCGGGATGACCGTGCGGGAGGTCCACGCCCAGGCGTCCGAGATCGAGCGCCGCCTGCACGCCTCCCTGCCCGACGTGCGCGAGATCCTCCTCCACGCCGAGCCGCGCGAGAGCGACCCCAGCGCCGCGCTGGTCGAGGCCGCGCGGCGCGCCGAGGGTTGAAGGTCGCAGGTCTGAAGGTCGCAGGTCCGCAGGTCATGCAAACGTGGGCGGCGCGGGCCCGCGGACTATTCCCCCGCGCCGACCTTCGACCGGCGACCTTCAGACCTGCGACTCCTCCTCCGGCCCACGGCCTACGCCCGCACGTCCGCCAGCCGGCCGGCGCGCCGCAGGCCCGCGCTCAGCGTGGTCAGCACGGCGAGGCCGACCGAGGGGACGAAGGTGATCCAGACGGTCGCCACCGGGCCGTACCATTGCAGCAGCAGGCCGGTCAGCAGGAAGCCGAGCGTCTGGCCCCCGAAGGTCGCGAGCCGGAAGGTGCTGTTGACGCGCCCCTGCAGCGCGTCGGGGATCACCACCAGCCGGTAGCTGTACTGTGTGCTGATGTAGATCGGCACGAAGAGGGTGCCGACGAGTTGCACCACGCCGAGCGCCAGCGGCGTCGGCGCGAGCGCGTAGGGCGGCCAAGTGATCGCGAAGATCCAGGCGATCACGATCATGATCCCGCCGACCGTGAAGCGGCGCTGGATGCGCGGCGCGAGCAGCGCCCCGACGATCGTGCCGGCGCCGCCGGCCGCGAAGATCAGCCCGATCGCCGCCGAGGACGCCCCGACTCGCTGCCCGAGTTCGATCAGCAGCAGCGTCCAGCCGCCGTAGACCGCGTTGACGCCGGCCGAGAGCCACATCAGGAGGCGCACGACCGGCTGCCCCCAGAGCCAGCGCAGCCCCTCCGCGACCTCGCGGCGCATCGCGCGCGGCGCGGCGTCGCGCTCCTCCTGGAAGCGCGTGCGGATCAGCAGGAGGGAACCGACCGACGCCGCGTAGGAGACGGCGTCGGCCACGAAGGGCAGCGCGCGGCCGAGGCCGAAGAGCGCGCCGCCGAGCGGCGGCCCGCCGAGTGTCGCCGCCGCCTCGGTCGCCTGGTTCTGGGCCACCGCCGCGGCCAGTTGCGCGCGCGTCACCACGCGCGGCAGGCAGGCCGTCTCTGCCAGGCCGAAGAAGACGAAGAGCGTACCCTCGACGAAACTGACCGCGTAGAGTTGCGCGGCGGTCAGGTAGCCGAGCGCGAGCGCGAGCGGGATGGTGGCGAAGGCCAGCGCCCGCCCGGCGTCGCAGAGCAGCATCACGCGCTTGCGGTCCCAGCGGTCCACCAGCGCCCCGGCCGGCAGGCCGAAGCAGAGGTAGGCCAGCCCGCGCAGCGCGCCGAGAATACCCGCCTTCGCCGGCGAGTGGGTCACCGCCAGGATCAGCAGCGGCAGCGCCAGTTGCGACGCCTGCGTGCCGAACGCGGAGACGCCCTGCCCGCCCCAGAGGATCAGGTAGTCGCGGTTGCGCCAGAGCGACCGGGGCGCCCGATCGGCCGCTTCGTCGAGGATTGCCGGGGTGGTCGCGTTCACGTCTTCCCGCTCCGAACTGCCGTCACGACAACGAAACCGCGCGAGCCGGGAGGCCCGCGCGGTCTGCCGTTCTGCGCTCGGGAGCCGGAATCAGGGCGCGAAAATGGGCAGACTGCGGCCGAGCCTCCCTGGGGTGGAGGCTCTGGCCAGCAGGCGGATCGCATCCCTGGCCCTGGCTGCGGTCATCGTCGCCGTCTCGCTGCTCATGCTCCGCGCGGACGCGCCGCCCACGCGGAGAGAGGATAGGCGGGGGAAGGGGGCGGTGTCAAGGGCGGGCGGGAGCCTCACACAAACGGAGTGGGGACTTTCAGAATCTCGGGCCGGGTGACTGGTCGGGAGACACGACAGCGCCTACCTGTCAGTTCCCTGCAAGAGCAGCGCGATGTCTCGGCGCGGTCTCCCCCCTCTCCCAGGATTGGGAGAGGGGGGCCGGGGGGTGAGGGCCAGTGCCCTAATCGTCCGCGGGCGCCGGGACGGCGTCGCGCAGGGCGGCGGGCATCGGCCGGGACACCGGCACCGGCTTGACGTAGCGCTCGACCAGGCCGGCGTTGCCGCTCACGCCGAGTTCGTCGAAGAGGAGGGCAAAGCGCTCGGCCAGGTGCCCGGTGATCGTCGCCTTGACGTCGCCCGGCAGGTCCCACAGTTGCGCCTTGAACGGGCCGAGGCCGCGCTTGCGCGTCGTGTAGTAGAACTGCGCGTCGGTCATGTTCGGCTTGCGCTCGTCGGCGTGGTTGGCGGCGAGATACTTGTAGATCTCCTGCTTGAGGTCTTCCGGCAGGTCGTCGTAGATGATGTTCTGGAAGGCCGTCGCCAGGTGGACCTCCACCGCGCTGCGCTCGCGGAAGTGGTGGAACGCCTCCTCGGGGAGGGTCGAGGCGCCGTGCTGCACCGCGCCGCCCATGCCGTAGCGCTTGCGCGCCACCTCGGAGAGTTCGCCGAGCGCCTGGAGGTTGAGGCTCACGTCGGCGATCGAGCCGTCCGGCAGCACCACGCCGCCGTGGCTGGTGCCGGTCTGCACGCTGATCTTGCTGATGCCGGGCTGGTCGCCCGCCAGCGACCGCAGCGCCGGGATGTAGCCGCTCATGAAGGCTTCGAGGTCTTCCGGCGTGCTGTCCTTGCCGCCGACCTCGCCGATCTCGCCGCCGACCGAGACGGTGACGCCGGCCGGCTCGTGCTGCCGGATGTAGGCGGTCATCTCGGCGGTGTGGCGGTAGTTGAGTTCCTGCCGCTCGGCCTCGGTCGGCTTGCTCAGGTCCACCAGCGTCGAGGCGTCGATGTCGATGTTGTAGAAGCCGGCCGCCAGCGACTCGTCGACGAGCTTGCGGAGCCCGGCCAGTTCCGCCTCGGCGCCCTGCCCGTACTTCTTGGCGTTGATCTGCTGGTGGTCGCCCTGGATGAAGAGCGGGCCGCGGTAGCCCTCACGCAGCCCAGCCGCCAGCATCACCGCGCTGAACTCGGCCGGTTTCTGGTCGGTGTAGCCCATCTCGGAGCGGGCGATCTCGAAGATGAAGTGCTTGGTCCCCTTCTCCTGAGCGGTGCGGATGACCGTGCGCGCGAAGTCGTAGGCCATGCCGCGCACGTTGATCGCGGGCGTCGTCGCGTGGTCGTACTCGAAGCGCCCGGCGGCCATGTAGAGGTCGTGGATCGAGGCGGGGTAGAGCCCGACCGCCTGCGCCGTGGCCCAGAGCAGCCAGCGCGCGGCCTCCTGCACGTCGGCCTGGCCGAAGGCCGCGTCCGTGGCGAGCCGGTCGACCACGGGGCCTCGCAGGGCCGCCTCGTCCTGCACCTCGACGCCGCCGTCCCGGATCGCGATCGCGCCATCCAGCGCCGCCAGCAACTCGGCGATGCTTCCACTTGCCTGTGGCATGGTCCTCCTCCTCGCTGCTCACACCGCGGGCCGCCTGCGACCGTGGGCGAACCGGGGCCGCCGCGCGGGCGGCCCTCCCGGCTATTATACGGCAGGCGTGGGCCGGCGATTGAAACCGCCGCTACGGGCTCGCTCGCGCTCGCCGCGAAACCCGCCTCCGCGGGATCTTCCCATGCTGAGGGGGTGGGCTTCGCGGCGCGATAGCGCCTCTAGCCGCGGTTTCAACCGCGGGCGTTCCCCTGTGCTAGACTGCCGCAGCGGTGCGGACGTGGAGAAAGGAGTGGGGCCATGCGCTACGTCTTCTTCGACGACTTCCAGCCCGGTGTCCTGCGCGACGACCGCGTCTACAGCCTCCAGGCGCTCCTGGCCGACGCCGGCGCGCACACGCCGCAGGAGGCGCTGGAGTACCTGATCGCCAACGAGCGCCTGCTGCGCCCCAGCGTCGAGCAGCTCGTCGCCACCGAGGAGGGCAGACCGGTCGCGTCGGTGCGGCTGCGCCCGCCGGTGCCGCGCCCGTCGAAGCTCATCTGCGCCTTCGCCAACTACCTGGAGAACGGCGCGCGCAGCGACGTCCCGCTCGACGTCTTCCTGAAGTCGCCCGCCTCGATCATCGGGCCGGGCGACACCGTCGAACTGCCGCCGATCCCGGCGACGATCTTCCACCACGAGGCGGAGCTGGCCTTCGTGATCGGGCGCCGCGCGAGCAAGGTCGGCGCAGACGAGGCGCTGGGCTACGTCTTCGGCTACGTCCCCTTCATCGACGTCTCGGCGCGGGGCACGGCCGGCCGCACGATGTTCCAGGGCAAGTCGTTCGACACCTTCGGCCCGATGGGGCCCGCGCTGGTCACGGCGGACGAGATCCCCGACCCGCACGACCTCCGCGTCCGCCTCGCGGTCAACGGCCAGCCGAGGCAGGACTACACCACCGGCGACATGGCGAACCGGATCCCCGAGCTGATCGAGTGGGTCTCCCGCGTCGTGACGCTGGAGCCCGGCGACGTGATCGCCACCGGCACCAACCACCAGGGCCTCGGCCCGCTGCAGGACGGCGACGAGGTCGCGCTGGCGATCGAGCGGCTCGGCACGCTGACCGTCCGTGTCCACGACGCCGAGCGCCGCACCTGGGCGCGGGAGATCGACGAGGGCATGGCGCGGATGGTCCGCGAGATGGGCGGCAACCGCGGCCAGCAGCAGCGGGGCGGGTGACGCGGCATGGGGCGGCGACCCGACCGGTGGCCGGAGCGGGGCGGGCGCGGCGCGGTCGGCGTCCGCCTCGCCGCCGACCTCGAAGCGCAGTTGGCGCGGCTCGACCGGCGGCCCTACCCGGCCTACAAGGACCTGCGCGGCGCTTACGCGCTCGGCCCGCTGACGCTCTACATCGACCACGTCCAGGGCGACCCTTATGCCGCGCCGTCACGCCTGCGCGTCCGGCTGCCCCGCCAGGGCGCACTCGACCCCGCGCTCGACGGCGACAGCCGGGTCCGGCGCGTCGCGCTGGCCGACTTCCTGGCCCGCCACGCGGCCGCCGCCCTCGCCCTCGCGCGCCCCGACCGGCAGGGCTCGGGCCACTCCGGCGAGGTCCGCATCGACGCGCCCGGCGCGGAGGTGCTCGAGCGCTCCGCCTGCCGCGTCGCCGACGAGTGGGCCGAGTTGCGCTTGAGCGTCGGCCTGCCCGCCGCCGGCCGCACCATCCTCGGCCGGGCGGCGGCGACGATCCTCCTCGACACCGTGCCGGCGGTCGCCCGGCGCGCCCTCCGGCTCGACGCCGAGGCCGAGCGGGCCGCGCGGCGGCACCTCGACACGATCGAGGACGCCGAGGCGCTGCGCGCCCAGTTGCCCGGCCGCCGCCTCGTCGCCTTCGTCGCCGACGGCGCGATCCTGCCGCGCGCCAGCGGCGTGTCGCAGCGCCCCTTGGCCGGCGCGGTCCCCTTCGCCAGCCCGCCCGAACTGCGCGTCACGCTGGCGGCGCCGCACGCCGGCGAGGTGAGCGGCCTCGGCGTCCCCGAGGGGCTGACGGTGATCGTCGGCGGCGGCTTCCACGGCAAGTCGACGCTTCTCAATGCGCTGGCGCGCGGCGTCTACGACCACCCGCCCGACGACGGGCGCGCCTTCGCCGTGGCGCGCGCCGACGCGATGGTGATCCGCGCCGAGGACGGGCGGCAGATCACCGGCGTCGACATCGCGCCCTTCATCCACGGCCTGCCCTCCGGCGCGGACACGACGGCGTTCAGCACCGCCAACGCCTCGGGCAGCACCTCGCAGGCGGCCAACATCGTCGAGGCGCTGGAGGCCGGCAGCCGGCTCCTGCTGATGGACGAGGACACCTGCGCGACGAACTTCCTGATCCGCGACGCGCTGATGCGCCGCCTGGTGCCGGCCGCGCGCGAGCCGATCACCCCCTACGTCGACCGCGTGCGCGAACTGGAGCGGGTACACGGCGTCTCGACCGTGCTGGTGATGGGCGGCTCGGGCGCCTACCTCGGCCTCGCCGACACCGTCATCTGGATGGACGCCTACCACCCGCGCGACGCGACCGCCCGCGCCCGCGCGCTCGCCGCCGCGGCCGGGGCGGAGCCGGCGCCGGCCGCCGGCCCGCCGCTCGGCCCATTCCCACGCCGCGTGCCCGACCCCGCCAGCATGAACCCCGAGCGCGGCGGGCGGACACGCCTGCGGGCGCGCGACACCGACGAGATCACCTACGGCGCGGAGGAGATCGACCTGCGCGCGGTCGAGCAACTGGTGGACCCGAGCCAGACGCGGGCCATCGCCGGGCTGCTGGCCCACGCGGTCGCCCGCGGCCACGTCGACGGGCGGCGGACGCTGGCCGAGGCGCTGGCGCTCCTCGACGCCGACCTCGACCGAGGCGGCCTCGACATCCTCGCGCGGTCGCCGGGCGAGCACCCCGGCGACCTCGCCCGCCCGCGGATGCTCGAAGTCGCCGCCGCGATCAACCGCCTGCGCAGCCTGGCCGTCCGGCAGGTGCCGGGGTAGGAGCGGTAATGGCCGGCGCCTGAAGGCGCGCCTGGAGACGCCTGGCGGCGCCACGAAGGCCGCCTGCGCGGCCTGAGCACGTCTCAAACCCGGCGCAGGCCGGGCTTCATGCGCGGGGTGCCCGCCTGTGGGCCTCACCCCCAGCCGCGGCTTCAGCCGCCCGTCCGCAGCCGGGCCTCCGCGATGGCCGCGATCGGCACACACGCCTCGTACCACGCCCAGGTGCGGTGCAGGATCGCGTCAGACGCCTCGCCCCCGCCCGCGCCGGCCGCGAGGCTCCCTATGTGGTTGGCCGCCACGAAGACGACGCCGAAGCGGGTCGCCGCCAGCAGGCGCTCGCGCTCGGCGGCGGCCGGCCGGCGCGCCCGGCAATAGCCGTCCAGCACCGCCGCGATCCGCGCCGAGTCGGGCTCCAGCAGCGGGGGCGGGCCTTCGCGTCCCCAGTGGGCCCCGACGAGCAGCCGCCCCAGGTCCAGCGCCGCGGCGCCGAGGCCGGCGACGTCCCAGTCGATCAGGACGAGCGGTCGACCGGGCGCGACGACCGCGTTGCCGACCCAGGCGTCGCCGTGGACGATGGCGGTGGGCAGGGCCGGCTCGCCTTGCAGTTCACGGAGCGTCGCCCCGTAGGCCGCGACGACCGGCCGCCACATCGTCGGCAGCACGCCCGCGCCGGCCTCCAGCCGGGCCAGCGTGTCGGCGATGGCCCGCCCCGGCGGCCAGTACGACGTCCCGAGCGCGCCCGGCGCGGTCCGCTCGCACGGGAGGCGGTGCAGCCGCCCCACCGCCTCGCCGAGCGCCCGCAAGACGTCGGGCGTCGGCCCCGGCCGGTCGCCGGCGACGAACGTCGTCACCAGGCAGCACCAGCCGCCGGCCTCCGCGACGAGCGCGCCGCCGCGCGTCGGGCGCACCCGCGGCGCCGGGTAGCCTTGGCGCTCGAGGAAGGCGAGCGTGGTCGCGCGCGAGCGCAGGAACGTGGCCGGGTCGGGCGCCCCGCAGCCGCGCAGATGTTCCGGCAGGCGGGCCGTCGCACGGTAGGCGCGCAGCGCCCAGGACGCGCCGTGCCCATCCGGCACCCGGTACACCGCGCGCTCCCGCTCCGCCCCGCCCGACAACAACTCCAGCGTGGCCCCCGCCAGGCCGTAATGATCTGCCAGGAGCGCGAGCAGTTCAGGTTCCAGCATGTCGCGGGCCCACCTCCGCAGTCGGCCGCAGACCAGGGAACAATGGTGACCCGTCAGGGACGGCCCCGGCGGCACGTATGGCTCTCGTGTCCCTACACTATGTCGGTGCCTCGCCGCTTGGCGGGACGAGGCCCTCGCGGACGGCGAGGAGGGCGGCCTGGGTGCGCGAGGGGAGGCCGAGTTTGCCGAGGATGTTGCTGACGTGGGTGCGCGCGGTGCGCTCGCTGATGCCGAGGCGGCGCGCGATCTCCTTGTTCGCCGCGCCGCGCGCCACCAGGATCAGCACCTCGCGCTCGCGGTCGGTCAGCGCGTCGAGCGGGCGGGGCGCGGCCGGCGCGCGGAGCGTGCGCATCAGCCGCGCGGCGACGGCCGGGTCGAGGTGGACCTCGCCGCGGTGCGCGGCGCGGATCGCCGCGGCGACCTCGTCGGCCTCGGCGTCTTTGAGGAGGTAGCCGGCCGCGCCCGCCGCGAGCGCGGCGTGGACCCTGTCCTCTTCGAGGAAACTCGTCAGCGCGACGATCTCGATGTCGGGATAGCGCGCCTTGATCGCGGCGGTCGCGGCGATGCCGTCGAGGCGCGGCATCAGGAGGTCCATCAGCACCACGTCGGGCAGCGCGCCGTCCGCGGCGGTCGCGGCGAGGCCGTCGAGCGCCGCCTGGCCGTCCGCCGCCTCCCCGACGACCGCGATGTCGTCCACCAGATCCAGGTAGGCGCGCATCCCGCGGCGGACGACGCCGTGGTCGTCGACCAGATAGACGCGGATTGGCCCTGCCTCGCCCGTCGCCCCGCTCATCCGCGCGCCTCCACGGGCGCGGGCGACGCCAGCGGCGCCGTCGCCCGCACGGTCGTCCCCCGGCCC
>DASSSV010000860.1:0-2181 GCA_035708265.1 Thermomicrobiales bacterium
GGCGCTGGCGCGGGAGTTCGGCGTGGACCCGCTCCTGATCGTCGTCTGGCAGGTGGAGTCGCAGATGGACACGGTGGGGCTGAACGTGCCGGGCAACGGCGGGAACATGATCTGGGACGCGATGGCACCCTACGCCGCGCGCTGGAGCTGCGCGCCCGGCCCCTCGTCGCTCGGCCACCAC
Organism: Thermomicrobiales bacterium; assembly: GCA_035708265.1. Lineage (GTDB taxonomy): Bacteria > Chloroflexota > Chloroflexia > Thermomicrobiales > CADCWN01 > DASSSV01. The sequence goes on from DASSSV010000860.1 coordinate 182, forward strand.
TGGGGCGCCTGTCCCTCGATCACAGCCGGGCTCGGCATCTGGTTCGAGTACGTCGGCACCAGCCCCGTCTACGCCGGCGCGGCGGACCTTGCCGCCTTTGCCGACGTCTACAACCCCTGCTCCGACCCGGCCAACGCCGCCAACGGCTTCCCCTGCGGCGCGGCCTACGCCGACCTGCTGCTCGGCCTGCTGAGGACCTACGCCGGCCCGCCCGCGGTCTCCGCGGGCGGCGGCCCGGGCTTCCAGGCGATCTGGGGCGGCGGTGATGAGCCGATCACCCAGGAGTTCGGGCGCACCGGCTTCAGCGACGGCAACCCCATCTACGGCTACGGCGCGGCCTACGGCCTGCCGGCGGGTGTCCACCCCGGCGTCGACGTCGGCCTGCCGGCCGGCACCCCGCTCTACAGCCCGGTGGACGGCGTGATTGTGATCGCGGGGGGCTCGGGCTACTACCGCGACGAGGACGAGGCGGTGGACCCGGCCACGTCCGGCGAGCTGCGCATCCGCCGGCCCAACGGCGACCTGATCATCCTGGGCCATCTGCGGCGGATCGACGTGCGCGTGGGGCAGGCGGTGCGCACCGGCCAGCCGGTGGGCCTCTCCGGCAGCGCCAACGGCCCGCACGTCCACGTCGAGGTGCGCGTCGTCGACGCCTCGCTCCCCTCGGGCTACCGCATCGTCAACCCGCGCCCGTACCTGGACGGCGCAGGGAGGTGAGCGTGCGACGGCACACGGCGACCGCCTACTCCCGCCACGGCGTCACCCTGACGCTCGGGCTGACCCTGCTCCTAGCCGGCGCGATCGGCCTGCTCCGCACCGCGCCGGCCGCGGCCGCGCCGGCGCTGGTGGGCGACAGCAAGTGGGCTTACCCGGCCACCTACCAGGGCCGGCACTATGTCCTCTTCTCGCAGGTGCAGGGCAGCGACCTGGCCCTCGAGCTGGCAGCGAGCGCCGACGGCGCGAGCTGGACCGTGCTGGACCCGCTGCCCGGCGCGGGGAAGGCGCCGAACTATCCGCGACTCGTCGTTACTCCGGACGGGCTGCACGCCGCCTGGGCCGACGATGCGGGCGACGGCGGCGTCTACTTCGCAACGTCAGGTGCCGATCCGAGCGATCTCGCCGGCTGGCGCGTGGAGCGGATCGCCGACCGCGGCAAGAACGTCGGGCTGGCGGCTACGGCGGACGGTTCGCTCCTGGTCACCTGGGACGATAACGCCAGCGCCTGGGTGCGGCGACGGGGGCCGGACGCGCAGTGGGGGGAGGCCGCGAATCTTGATCTGCCGTGTGGCTCGCCCTGCCTGGTGACCGTCGGTGCGCAGCCTGGCGGCCGGGCGGCGGTCGCGTTCGTCGACAGTGGCCGCAACGTCGTCTTCACCCGCTTCGACGCGGCCGGCGGCTGGCGGCGCCTGGACGGCGGCACGCGCCTTTCGACCGCGCAGGCCAACCACTGGCCGCAACTGGCGACCGGGCCGGACGGCAGCGCGCACGTCGTCTGGTCGCAGGCGAGCGGGCCGGGCGGCGCCTGGGAGATCCAGTACGCGCGCTGCGACGCGGCCGGGCGCTGCTCGTCCCCGGAGCGGGTCTCGCGCAATCTGAACGGCTCGCTCGACCGCTGGCCGACCGTGAGTGTCGGCGCGGACGGTGTGCCGTCGGTGGCGTGGCAGGGCGACGACGCCGGCCCGAAGGGCGTCTACCAGATCTACGCGCGCACGCGCGGCGGCGACGCCGACCCCTGGCCGGACTACGCCGACCCGAGCGCCTACTGCGTGAGCTGCGCGGGCGGCGAGGACGCCGAGAACCCGCGCTACGCGGCCGGCAGCGCGGAACTGGCCTACACCCAGCGCGACGCGCCGGGGCAGCCCTGGGGCATCCGCTACGCCAGCGGCGGCTCGGCCGCGCCGGTCACCACGCCCGGCGCGGCCCCGGGCGATAACGGGAACGCCGGTGACACCGGGGCGCCGGCGCGTGTCTCGGCGCCCGCCCCGAGCCCCGGCGAGGCC
>DASSSV010000861.1:0-3486 GCA_035708265.1 Thermomicrobiales bacterium
CCCAGGCGCAGATCCGTGGCCAGGTAGACGCGGGCGAAGCCGCCCCGCCCCAGCTCGCCGTCCAGGCGATACCGCCCGTTCAGCACGCCCTTGACGGTATCGGCGCCGGCCGTCGGCGCCGGCTGGTCGCTCTGCATGGCGTCACCCCCCTTGGGCGGCGGGTCCCCCGCCCCGATCCCCTGGCGGCGCTCCCCCGCGTCGCCTAGCCCCACGATAGCGGGCGCGCGTCCGTCCGGCAGTGATCCGCGGCATCCCCCCGCGTGCGCCCCGTCACACCGCGGCCCGGCGGGAGCGGCGGCCGCCGACACCGCCGGCGCGTTGCGATCGCCCTTCGGTGCCCCAGGGCCGGGCGTCGCGCACGGCGAGGTCGACCGCCGGCCGCGCCGCCGCACCCGCCAAGGGGCGAGCGTCAGAGGCGCGGCCGGCGGTGCCCGCAGCGCCCTCAGCCGGCGCCGAAGAGCCGGTCCATCGCCTCGGCCGCCTGGCGCTGCACCTCGGGGAAGACGTGCGCGTAGGTGTTGAGCGTCAGCGAGATCTGCGAGTGCCCCAGCGTCTCCATGACGATCTTCGCCGGGATGCCCTGCGCGATCAGGAGCGAGGCGCACGAGTGCCGCAGGTCGTGGAAGCGGAGCGCCGGCAGCCCCGCGCGCGCCAGCAGCGCCTTGTAGCGGTCGGTGAGGTTGCGCGGGTCGAGCGGCGTGCCGATCGTGCTGGTGAAGACGAGCCCCCAGTCCTCCCCGCGCCAGCGTTCCCGGGCCAGGAGGCGCGCTTCGAGCTGCCGCTTGCGGTGCTCGCGGAGCGCGCCGGCCAGCCCGGCGGGCAGGGCCAGCGTGCGCCGGCTCTGGCGCGTCTTCAGGTCCACGAGTTGCGGCTTGCCGTCGAGCCGCTGGAGCTGCTTGCGCACGGTGAGCGTGCGCGCGTCGAGGTCCACGTCCTCCCAGCGCAGCCCCAGGATCTCGCCCATCCTGAGCCCGAGCGAGAGCGCGACGCTGTAGAGGGCTTCGAGCCGGTCGCCGCGCGCGGCGTCGAGGAAGCGCCGCGCCTCGTCGGGGTCGAGCGGGCGGATCTCGCGCGGCTCGGCCTTCGGCGGGTCGGCGAGCGTCGCGGCGTTCTTCGTCACCAGCCCCCAGCGGAGCGCCTGGTTGAGCGCCTTGCGCAGCACCGCGCGGGTGTACTGCACCGTGCGCGGCGACAGCCCGCGCTAGCGCATCCCGTTCAGCATCGCCTGGACGTGCTGGGGCTGGAGCCTGGCCAGGCGCAGCTCGCCGATGGTCGGCGCGATGTAGAGTCGGATCACCTGCGCGTAGGAGTCGTAGGTCTTGGGCCGCACCGCCGGGCGCGCGTTGTTCGCCAGCCAGCCCGCAAGGAACTGCGCGACGGTCTGCCGGTCGATGATCGGCGTGTCGCCCTGGTCGATGGCGCGCAGCGCTGCGCGCAGCTTCTCGGTCGCCTCCTTCTGCGTCGCGCCGTAGACGCTGCGGCGCTGCAACTTGCCGGTCGCGTCGTGGTAGGTGTAGCGCCCTTCCCATAGCCCGGGCTTGCGCTGCCGGACGGTGCCCTCGCCGTTGCCCCGCTTGCCCGCCATGCCTACCGTCCCTCCTGCTTGTGCGCTGGCGCCATCGGCTTGGGCCGCGCGTAGGCCGCCACGTCCGCCGCGTCTACCAGCTTCTCGCGCCGATCGAGCGGGTTCTCGTAGAGCGTGAACCGGCCCTCCTTCACCAGCTTCGTCATCGTCACGCGCGAGATACCTAGCCGCTCGCGAGCCTCCTTCAACGTGATCAGTTCCCGATCGCCCATGCCGCCGCGCCCCCTACTCATGCCATCGCCTGCCCTACCCTTATCCTAACAGAAAGCGACAGAAAAGGCAAGATAAGGGTTGACACAGACAGTTGCGTGTGCTAAGATAGAGACAGATAGGGAAAGCGCCTATCGAACAAGAGGCCCCACGGGGGCGCCGGCAAGCATCACCCGTGAGGCCGCGAGGGAGCCCAAAGGCTCAAGGAGATTCTAGCAGATGGTCGCCACGATCGAAGCCCGCGAAGCCTTGGACGCCGCCTACGCCGAGCCCGTCAGCCCCGAGGAAGTCGAGGAGGCGGAAGCAGAAGCCCGCGCCGCCTGGGACGCCGAGTGCGACGCGCTGGCCGCCCTGGCCGCCGCCCACCGCGCCGGGCGGCACGCGGCCGACTGGCTGGACCTGCGCAACGACGAGGAGCCGTTCTAGCGCCGGCCGGGGCCGGCCCGACCGAGGGCCGGCCCGCCCGCTACACCCGCAAGGAGCCGCCGCTATGGACACCACCGCCGCCCTCGCCGCTGCGGCCGCGACCCTCGAAGCCCTGCGCGACGCGCTCTTGGCCGCCGGCGAGCGCGAGGCCGCGACCGCCTGCCAGCGCGCCCGCACCGCCCTCCGCCGCGCCCTCCTCGAACGCGCCGAGCGCGAGCGCCCGGTCCCGCCCGAGGTGGCCGCCCGCCGCGCGCGCGTCGCGGCGATCAACCGCGAGCTCTTCGGCGAGTAGCCCCGACCGGCGCCGGCGGGCCCCCGCGCCCGCCTGCGCTTCACAACGCTTCACACCCCCTGACCCGCCGGCACTTGACAACGCTTTACACCTAAAAGGGGCGGCGCCCCGCCTTTCTTGGGTGTCAGGCGTTGTCCGGTTCACCCTCGTTCGGGTGTCCACTCGTGTTCGCCGGGCGGCCGGGCGGGCTACCGAAGTCGTCCCAAAGTCGGACCATCCCACCCGCGCGTTACCCGCGCTTTACCCTCCGTTTCGGCCGTCGGCGGGCGCGCGACCCGATACGGCTTCGGTGCGGGTCTGGTACTCCCTCGTGAGGGCGAGCGGCGGCCAAGCGGCGGCAAAGCGACGGTGAAGCACGGTGCCCCGCGCAGCCGGCGCCGGTAGCTTTTGGTACACCTTTGGTCGCTTTTCGCCCCTCGCGCCCGGGCGGGCGCCGCCCTGGGTACTCCCCGCGAACTAGCCGCCTGGCCGCGCGGGCCGGTGTAGGTTGGGGGCACGTTCGGTCGCCTCGCGCCAGCGCGGGCCGGTGCCGCTTTGGTGCCGGTTTGGTACCCCCGCCCGACGTTGCACCCTCAGACCCCGTGCGCTGAGGCTGCAACCGCACCCGCCGCACCCGCCCCCAAACCGCCACCAAACCGCCACCAAACCGCCCACGCCCCGGCCGCAGAGATCACCAAATGTTCCCCGAACACTCACCGGCCGGCGCCGCGAACAGCCCCGAAACCGCCCCAAATCGGCCCCAGCAGCATCCCGCTCGCGCCGGGAAAAACGGCGCCGATGGTGGGCGGGGAAGAAATGATCGGCGCCGGTCCCGCGGGCGGGCACCGTTCCGCGAGATTCACCCCCGCCCCCCGCGCAGGGCCGTGTCGAGGTCGCGTCGGCCATGCGGGTGGTCCGCACATGGCGCCCCGCGGGCGGGGTGTGTGGGGCGCCGGCACTCGGCCGAGGCCGCCGGCGGGTGCCCGCGCGGGGA
>DASSSV010000862.1:0-17712 GCA_035708265.1 Thermomicrobiales bacterium
TGGGCCTAGCGCGGCCGCCAGCGCACGCGGAAGGGGTGGGCGCGGACACGCCGCCAGTAGCGGCCCTCCAGCGCCAGCGACGCCCGGCGCAGCGCGCGCCCGGTCGGGCGATCGCGCGGCGCGCGGGCCGCCAACCGGGCGGCCGTCCGCCACCCCAGCATCAACCAGAACGTCGGTCGGCGCACCATCCGCTTCATGGCTACCCGGATTCGTCCTTGAGCGCCGTCACCTCGTCGGTGGCCGGTGGGCGCGCGGGCGGCGGGGCCTGCGCGCGGGCCTCGCGCAGATACCCGACCTCCTCGCGCCAGGCGGGGTCCTCGGGCGTCGGCGGGATGTTGGCGAGGGCCAGGTCGAGCGCGGCCTGGGCCTCGATCGAGGGCGTCGGCGTGGCGGGCGTCGGCTCCCCTTCCATACAACGACCTCCCTCAGTGAACGTCACGCTCGCCGGCGGCGATCGGCTGCCGGGGCGCCGCGGCGAGGCGGTCGCGCAATGCCTCGTAGGCGGCGACGAAGGCGAGCAGCCGCGCGCGGTCATCGGCGCACTCGCGACACAGCCAGAGCGTGTAGCTGCGGGAGCGCAGGGTCAGGCGGGCGACCAGCGCCCGGCGAGCCTCGCTGCGGGCACGCCGGCAGCCGACGCAGGTCGGCGGGGGGGCGGGGGTAAACGGGTCGGATGGGGCATGGTCAGGACTCCTCGTGCGCGGTGCCCAACGGGTCGCCGGTGGCCGGCGAGGTGCGGCCCGGTCGCGACCCCGGCGGCGCGGCCGGCGTACCGCCTGGTCCACTCGAAGCCTCGCGCCGTCGTCGCCCGCCCCTCTCGCCGGACGCCCGGGTCGCGGGTGATCGGAGTCGCGCGCAGGAGGCGTGCCAGCGCCCGAGGGCATGCGACTTGCTTTTGGCCGCGGTGACGGCGCCGCGCATTGGGAGGCCCGGATGCGGTACGAGGTCTACACGCTGCATTGCCGGCACGGGAGCCTCACGTTCACCCGCCCGTATACCTCGCTGCTGGCGGCGATGCGCCAGGCGTGGGAGGATGCACGCGGTGCCCGGTGGACCTGCGAGCGGATCACGCGCGCGATGCCGCCCGGCGAGTGGGACGCCGCGGCGATGGCAGCCTACTGGGCAGACCAGGGCTGGGACGCGCTGGAGGGTCCCGGCGGGGAGGGCGGCGGGGCGCGCTGACGCCCGCGCGCCTCCCGATCATCCGGGCGGCGACGACGACAGGCGGCGCCCGCGGGCGCCGGGAAGGGGGAACGGTGACGACGACAGCGGCGGCACCGAAGTGCCCGTCGTGCGGCGCGCAGGGGCTGGAGACGATGGTGGCGCGGCCGACGACGACCCCGATGGCGGCGGGCGGCAGCCGGTCGCCGGTCGGGGCGGTCGCCTTCGTGGTGATCTCCTGCGGCGCCTGCGGCCACGTCTACGGCGTGCTCTCCGCGCCGACGGCGGCCGACGACCTGAGCGGACCGAACCCGCCCCGGCCGGCCTGACCGGCGCCGGTCAAGCAGGCACGAAGCCGCCCCGCGCGATGCGCGGGGCGGCTCGTCGTCTCCGGGGCTCCGCCACGGTCAGCTCGGGTGCCTCGCCGACTGCGACTGGTCCATCGCCTGCTGCGCGGCCTGCTGCGCCGCGGGGTTGCGCTGGTCGGCGGACTGCTGCGCCTGCCCCTTGACCTGGCCCGCCGCCTGCTGGGCCTGGCCCTTCAGTTGCTGGGCCGACTGCTGCGCCTGGTCTTTGACCTGCTGGGCCGATTGCTGGACCTGGCCGCCCAATTGCGCGGCCTGGTCCTTGACCTGGCCGGTGAGCTGGGTCGCCTGCTCCTTCATCTGGTCAGTGCGCTGCTGCAACTGCCCGCGCAGTTCCTCGCCCCGCTTCGGGGCATACAGGAGGGCCAGGCCGCCGCCGACCAGCGCGCCGAGCGCGAAGGACTTGACGGCGGTCCCGAAGCCCCCGCCCCGCTGGTTCCGGGCCACCTGCTCTTCGAGCCGCTGGAGCGCCTCGGCGATGCGCCGCTGCTCGGCCTGCCCGCTGTCCGCCTTGATCATGCCCGCCTCCTTGTCTCGTCGTCACCGGGTGTCCGCGAACGGCGCCACCTGGTCTCTGTCCGCGCCGGGGAGATGCAGAATCGGTGCCACGGCGGTGGCCGGGCTGCCGCCGGCTTGACGGCGCAGGCGGGGGCGGGAACACGCCCCGCCCCCGCCTGCTGGGCCGGTGACCGGCCGCGCGGCGGATCTAGAGGATGCTGCGGCCGCGCTGCTGTTGCTGGCCACCCATGATCTGCTTGGCGGCCATCGCGGCGATGCCGGCGACCGCCGCCTTGACCATCGGGTTGCTCAGCGCGCCCCCGGAGCCGAGCAGGCTCTGCAGCATGTCGGGGCTCTGCTGGTGCGCCTGGGCCATCGACCGGGCGAGCTGCCGCGGATCCTGGTAGCCGCCGCCCTGCTGGAAGCCCGGGAGTTGCATCCCCTGCTGCTGCGCCTGTTGCTGCACGAACTGGGCGAACTGCTGCCGATCCTGCGGCGACATGTGCTCGAACGCCGCCGCCGCCGCCTGCTCGTAGTCCTGGGCCGGCAGTTGGGGGGCCACCTGCTGATAGCGCTGCCACGCCTCCTGGTTGGTGTAGCCCTCCTGGGGCGGCCCCTGCTCGTAGCGGTTGACGAAATCCTGGTAGCCCTGCTGCTGCTGGTGGTCGCCGAACAGATCCTGGAGGAAACTCATCGCGTCGCTCCTTCCTTCACGTCCGATCGGGCGTCGCATCTACGCCCGTCGGCGGCACGCGACCGCCGCGCCGCGACTGCGGTGCAAAGAGTGTGCCAACGCGTGGCGAGCGGCGTCCCGGCGCGGCGGGACCGACGCTGGCACACGTTCTGCGTAGCGCCGCCGTGCCGGGACGCCGCAACGGCGCTCGCGCCCGGCACGCGCCGGTCACGCCTCGGCGCCCCGCCGACCGGCGCATGGATGGCCTGCCCGCCCGGGCAGGGCGCGACTGCCTGCTCCCACGGAGCACAGGTACCCAGAAGGAGGAACCATGACCGGACAGGAATCGGTGCGCGAAGGCATGCCGGTCTACGGGCCCGGCGACGAGCCGCTCGGCACCGTGACCCACATGCACGGCGACGGGTTCGACCTCTCGGACGGCGGCCGGCACATCCCGCTGAGCGCGGTGGCGCGCGTGGCGCGCGGCCGGGTCTACGTGCGCGGCCCGCTCGACCAGTACCGGACGGACACCGTGCTGGACCAGGGCGTCGCGGCGACGGGCACCCGGACCGACCGGGACGAGATCGTCGTGCCGGTCGTCGAGGAGCGGCTGGACGTCGAGAAGCGCCCGATCGAGCTGGGCGAGGTTACGATCGAGAAGGACGTCGTCACCGAGCAGCAGGAGATCCCGGTCGAACTCCGGCGCGAGGAGGTCCACGTCGAGCGACGCGACGTCGAGGATCGCCCGCTGCGCGCCGGCGAGCAGGCGTTCGAGGACCAGACGATCCGCGTCCCGATCCGCGGCGAGGAAGCGGTGGTGGACAAGGAGCAGGTCGTCACCGGCGAGGTGGTGGTCGACAAGACGCAGACGACCGAGCGCGAGACGGTGGCCGACACGGTGCGCCGCCAGGACGTCGAGGTCGACCAGAGCCAGGTGCGCGGGCCGCGCGAGGGCGTCGTCACCGACACCGACACCGCCGCGCGGATGCCGGCCGCCGGCGCGGCCATGCCGACGCCGGACACGACCGCCACGCCGTTGACGGGTGCGGCCGCCGGGGCCCCCGCGGGCGTCCGCGGGCAGGTCCAGGAGGGCCTCGACGTCATTGGGGCGGACAACACGATCGTCGGGCGGGTCAAGGAAGTCCGCACGAGCGACTTCCTGGTGGACCGCTCGATGCAGCGCGACGTCTACGTCCCCTTCGACGCCGTCCAGGGGGTCAACCAGTACGGCGTGGTGCTCACCGTCGCGTCGAACGAGGTGGACAACCAGGGCTGGCAGAAGCCGCCGCTGTTGTGAGCCGGCCGGGGCACGGCCCGCGGCAGACCTGGCGACGAGCACGCCGGGCGCCGCGGGCCAGCCACGCGGCCGAAGGAGCTGGGGACCGATGAGCGCAGCGGTACGGATCATCCCCGAGGGGGCGGACGTCTACACGGTGGACGAGCAGAAGGTCGGCCAGGCGTGCGAGCACGAGGCCGAGTACCTGCACGTGCAGCGCGGGCGCCTCTTCGGCACCGACGACTATTACTTCCCCGCGAACACCATCGCCCGCGTCGACGAGGCCGCCCAGCGCGTCGAGCTGGCGCTGACGAAGGACCAGGTAGACGCGCACGACTGGACCGTGCCCCCACCGCCGGCCACGGTCCCGGAGCGGCCGGTCGCTGGCGCGGCCTCCCCCGTAGACGCCGCGAGCGCGACGGTGCCCGGTCAGGCGGCGTTGAACGACCGCGACGAGATCGTCGTCCCGATCACGGAGGAACGCCTGGAGGTCGGGACGCGCCCGGTGGAGCTCGGCGAGATCGTGATCCACAAGCGCGTGATCGTCGAGCGGCGAATGGTACCGGTCGAACTGCGGCGCGAGGCGGTCTACGTCGAGCGCGCCGGCCAGGCCAGCGCCACGCCGGAGGACTGGGTGCCGCGCGCCGGCGAGCGCGTGATCCACGAGGAGGCCATCCGCTTCCCGCTGCGCGGCGAGGAGCCGGTGCTCCAGACGCACCCGGTCGTCGCCGAGGAAGTCGTCGTGACCCGGGAGGCGATGACCGAGCGGCGGACGGTGAGCGGCGAGGTGCGGCGCGAGGAAGTCCGGGTGGACCGCACGGACGCGCGCGGGAGCGGCACGGCGGTGGATGCGGCCGCCACGACCGCCGCGGCGGGGGCGACCGCGGCACGCGACGTCGCCGCGACGCCGCCCGGCCTCCCCGCGGCGACCCTGCGTCCGGACATGGCCGTCATCGGGTCCGACGGCCGGCCAGTGGGGCGCGTCAAGGAAGTGCGGGGCGACGACTTCCTGGTGGACCGCCCGCGGCAGCGCGACGTGTCGATCCCCCGCAGCGCGGTCAGGGATCTGACCGTGGGCGAGGTCATGCTGGCCGTCCCGGCCGATCAGGTCGACGACATGGCCGGGACCAGCCCACCACTGACGTGACGGCGCCCGCCAGCACCGGGCGGGTCGCCTTCCCGCCCCCATAGCGGCCCGGCCGATCCATCAGCCCCTCAGGAGGCCCCATGCCGACCACCACGATCCATAGCACCACCGAGGCGCTGCTCACCGCGCTCGGCGGGGGGCTCGCCCTCTTCTTCGCCTGGATCCCCCGCCTCGTCGGCGCCATCGTCCTCCTGCTGATCGGCTGGCTGGTCGGCCGGCTCGTCGGCGCGCTGGTGACGAAGGCGCTCCGCCTGATCCACTTCGACCAGGTCGTCGACCGCGCGGGGGCCGCGAGCTTCCTGCGCAACGCCGGCGTCCGGCTGGACCCGGCCGGCGTGATCGGCGCGCTGGCCAAGTGGTTCATCTACATCATCTTCTGGCAGGCGGCGGTCAGCACCCTCGGCTTCCCCGAGGTCACGCAGATCCTCAACGAGATCATCGCCTTCCTGCCGCGCATCATCCTCGCGATCGTCATCCTGCTCGTCGGCGCGCTCGCGGCGAACCTGCTGGCCAACCTGGTGCGCGGCGCGCTCGGCGCCGCGCGCTTCCGCGACGCGAACGTGCTCGCCAACGTCGCGCGCTGGGCGGTGCTGGCCTTCGCGGTCGTCGCGGCGCTCAGCCAGGTGGAGATCGCCCCGGCGATCGTCAACACCCTTTGGAGCGCGGCGATCGGCGGCACGGCGCTGGCGCTGGCGCTGGCCTTCGGCCTCGGCGCGCGCGACGCGGCGGGGGACGTCGCCGCGGGGCAGCTCGTCAAGGGCGAGATCCGCGGCGGCATGGCGGTGAGCGTCGACGGCCAGAGCGGCATCGTCGAGCAGGTCGGGGCGGTCTACACGACGATCCGCACCGGCGAGGGGCAGGTCAAGATCCCCAACGCCGAACTGGCCCGGAAGACGGTGCTGGTCGGCGCGCCGGGCCAGCCAGGCCCGGCGCAACTTCGGCCGCGTGCTGCCGGGGACGACTGAGCGCCCCGGCGGACGTGGATCACGGTTTATCCCCCATCTGGGGACAGAGTCAGGACGACAACGACGCCCCCACGTCACCGTCACGCGCCACCGCCGTCGAAGGCTAGCTAAGGCGCCCGCGGGTGCGCGGACAAGCGCCCGCTTCATGGTGAGTGCGCGCCACGGGGCAGGTCGCATACGGTGCATGGCACCATTCCTGCATAAGAGGGCGCCTAACCGGCGGGAGGACACCCGCCAATGGCCAGATCGAGCGGCGCCCGCGGCACGATGCGCGGCAGCCGAAGGAGGACACCGATGACCGGAGCGATGGGCGGCCAGGACCAGGTGCAAGTGGGGATGCCGGTGTACGGGCCGGGCGACGAGGAACTGGGGCGGGTAGGCCGCCTCCACGGCGACGGCTTCGACCTCGGCAACGGCAGCCAGCACATCCCGCTGAGCGCGGTGGCCCGCGTCGCCGGGGGCCGCGTCTACGTGCGCGGCGGCCTCGACCGATACCAGACGGACGCCGCGCTGGACCGGGGCGCCGCGACCAATCGGGAGGCGGTGCGGGAGGATCGGGGCGAGGTCGTCGTGCCGGTCGTCGAGGAGCGCCTGGACGTCGAGAAGCGCCCGGCCGAGCTGGGCGAGGTGACGGTCCAAAAGAATGTGACCGAGGAACGGCAGGAGGTGCCGGTCGAGTTGCGGCGCGAGGAGGTCCACGTCGAGCGCCGCGACGTCGCCGACCGCCCGCTGCGGCCGGGCGAGGCGGATCTCCGGGACGAGACGATCCGCGTGCCGGTCCGCGGCGAAGAGGCCGTGGTGCAGAAAGAGGCGGCGGTCACCGGCGAGGTGGTGGTCGACAAGACCCAGACGACCCAGCGCCAGACGGTGGCCGACACCGTGCGCCGCCAGGAGGTCGACGTCGACGAGGACTACGCGCGCGCCCGGCCGGCGCTCGAAGCGGACTGGGCCGCGCGGCAGGGTCGGGGCGGTGCCGCGGCGGGCGCGCGCCGCACCTGGGCGGACGCCGAGCCGAACTACCGGTACGGCTACAGCGCCGCGCGCGACGCGCGCTACCGCGACCGCGAGTTCGCCGACGTCGAGCCGGACCTGCGCCGCGGCTACACCGACTACACGGGGCGGGCGCCGGCCGGTGACGACGCCGACGAGTGGGCGCAGCTCCGCGAGGAGGTCCGCGCGGGCTGGGAGCGCGCCCGCGGCTAACCGGCGACCGGCCCGCGCGGGCGGGCGGCGCCGCGCGGGGGGCGGGTGCCCCCCGCCGCCATCGCGACGAGGATGAGAGGAGCGCCATCGTGAGCACGAGCGACGTCGCCGGGGACGCGACCATGGGGGGCGGGCACACCGTCGTCGGGGCCTTCGACGGCCCCAACCACGCCGAGCAGGCCCACAACGGCCTCCAGGCGGCGGGCTTCGCCCCGGAGCAGGTCTCCGTCGTGGCCAAGGACGCGCGCGACACCCGGCAGCTGGCCGAGCACAGCGACATGGTCGCCGAGGACGCGGGGACGGGCGCGGTCGCCGGGGGCCTCCTCGGGGGGCTGGGCGGCTTCCTCGTCGGCATCAGTTCGCTGGTGATCCCCGGCATCGGCCCCATCGTCGGGGCGGGCATCCTCGCCGCGACGCTGGTCGGGGCCGGGGTCGGCGCGGCCGTGGGCGGGCTGGTCGGCGCGCTGGTGGGGATGGGCGTGCCGGAGGAGCACGCCCGCGGCTACGAGGAGCACGTCCGACGGGGGCGCGTCCTGATGACCGTGCAGGCCGCCGACGCGGCGCAGGCCGAGCGGGCGCGGGCGCTCTTCGCCGAGCACGGCGGGGCCGACGTGCGCGCCTACCCGGCCGCCGCCGCGGCGCGCTAGCGGCCGGACGCGGGGCGACGGGCGGGTGAACGTGGCGCCCGCCCCGGCCCCGCCCTGCGCGTGTGGGCAGCCCGGACTCGTGCGCGGCAGTAAGGAGCTGGGGACCGATGAGCGCAGCGATACCGATCATCCCCGCGGGGGCGGAGGTCTACACGGCGGACGGGGCGCCGCTCGGCCAGGCGCGCGAGCACACGCCCGCCTACCTCCACGTCCAGCGGGTCTACCGCGACGGGGCCGACGACTACTACATCCCTGCGCAAGCCATCGTCCGCGTGGACGAGGCCGCCGGGCGGGTCGCGCTCGCGCTGACCCGCGCCGAGGTGGACGCGCGCGACTGGTCGACGCCCCCCGGCCTCGCCGGGACGCCGGCCGGTGATGACGGGGCGAGCGACCGCCTCGTCGTGCCGGTCATCGAGGAGCGGCTCGAGGTCGAGCAGCGCCCGATCGAGCTGGGCGAGGTCCTGATTCAGAAGCGGCTGTTCGTCGAGCGCCGGATGGTGCCGGTCGAGCTGCGGCGCGAGGCGGTGCGCATCGTGCGCCCCGGTGAGGGACGCGGCGAGGAGCCGGCCGACTGGGCGCCGCGCCGCGGCGAAGAGGTCGTCCGAGAGGAGACGACGCGCGTCCCGCTGCGCGGCGAGGAGCCGGTGGTCGGCACGCGGGCGGTCGTCACCGGGGAAGTCGTGCTCACGAAGGAGCTGACGACCGAGCGGCGGACGGTCGCCGGCGCCGTCCGCCGCGAGGCGGTCGAGGTCGAGCGCACCGACGGGCGCGCGGTCGGCCCGGCCGCGACGGCGGCGCCCGCGCCCGTCGCAGCGGGCGCGGTGTCGGCGGCAGACCCGACCGCGGCGACGACCCCGCTGCTGGGGCAGGTCCGGGAGGGCCTCGACGTCATCTGCGCCGACGACAGCCTGATCGGGCGGGTCAAGGAGGTGCGCGCGGACGACTTCCTGGTGGACCGCCAGCTCCAGCGCGACATCTACGTGCCCTTCGACGCGGTCCAGGACGTGAACGCGAACGGGGTGCGGTTGACCGTCCCGGCCGACCGGGTCGACCGCATGGGCTGGGCCAACCCGCCCCTCTTCTGAACGCCGCCCCGAGGCCCAGGCGGGCGGGCCGTCTGGGCGGAGCAGGACAGACCGAAACGAGCGAGGAGAGAACAATGGTACTGAACTCCCCCGATCCACCAGGCAACGATAGGAACCGGCCCACCGGGACGCAGGCCGCCGGCGCGGCGGCCCAACGCGGGAGCGGCGCGGGCAACCAGGCCAGGCAGAGCGCGGACCAGACCACGAACCAGGCACAGCAGAAGGCGAGCCAGGCGGTCGATCAAGTCCAGCAGAAGGCGAGCCAGGCGGCCGACCAGGTGCAGGACAAGGCGGGGCAGGTCGCGGACCAGGCGCGCCAGCAGGCGACCGCACAACTGGCGAGCCAGAAGGAGCGCGCCACTGGCGGCCTGGGAACCGTGGCGCACGCGATGCGCGAGACCGGCGACCACTTGCGCGACCAGGACCAGGATACCGTGGCCGGCTACGCCGACCAGGCCGCCGACCAGGTCGAGCGCCTGGCGACCTACCTGCGCCAGCGCAACGTGAACGAGCTCATCGGCGACGCGCAGGACTTCGCCCGCCGTCAGCCGGCGCTCTTCCTGACCGGCGCCTTCGCGCTCGGCGTCCTCGGCGCGCGCTTCCTCAAGAGTTCCAGCCAGCCCCAGGACACCGGCCAGTCGCACCCCGGCTCGCAGTACCCCGCCCCGCGGTACCCCGCGTCGGCCGCCGCGGGCGGCTGGCGGACCGGCTACCGCGCCGGGTCGTACACGCGCCCCTACGGCGCGCCGCCCTACACGCAGGGGCGCGACTGGTCGGGCGCCGGGGAGCCGGCGACGGCGGGCCCCGCCGCGCTGACCGGCGGCTCGGCGCCGCTGCCGACCGCGCCGGACTGGGACCGCGACACGACGACGCCGCGGCAGCGGGAGGGGCACGATGCGGGAACGTAGGGACGAGCCCTCGCTCGGCGAACTCTTCTCCGACCTCGCGCGCGAGACGAGCACGCTGGTCCGCCAGGAGGTCGAGCTCGCCAAGACGGAGATGACGCAGAAGGCGTCGCGGGCCGGGAAAGACGTCGCGATGATGGCCGCTGGCGGGGCGGTGATCTATGCCGGGTTCCTGGCGCTACTGGCCGCGCTCATCGCCGGCATCGTCGCGGCCGGGCTCGCGCCCTGGCTGTCGGCGCTCATCGTCGGCGTGGTGGTCGTCGCGATCGGCGGCGCGCTGGTCTGGCAGGGCCTCGCGGCGCTCCGGCGCGTCAACCTGGCGCCACGGCAGACGATCGAAACGCTGAAGGAGGATGCGGCATGGGCGAAGCAACAGGCCCCGTGAGGCGGCCCGACCAACTCGCCGCGCGCGACCGCGACGGCGGCGCGCTCGCCGCACCGCGGCCGGGGGCGGGCGCCATGCCGCCCCCGGAGGCGACCGCGGAGACCGAGGCGATCCGGGACGACATCGTCCAGACCCGGAGCGAGCTGAGCGGGACGATCGACGCGATCCAGGACCGCCTCAACCCCGACCGCCTCATGGAGCAGGCCCGCGAGCAGGTGCGCGAGCAGGTGCAGGAGCACGTGCAGGAGGCCAGGGACGCGGTCCGGGACGCGACCATCGGAAAGGCGGAAGACGTGGTACGCAATGTCAGCGATACAGCCACCGAAGCGCGCTCCACGCTGATGGAGACGATCCGGCAGAACCCCATCCCGGCCGCGATGGTCGGCATCGGCCTCGGCTGGCTCTGGATGAACCGCCAGCGCCCGCCCGCGACGCGCTGGTCGACACCGCAGCCCACCGTGCGCTACGCCGCCCCGACCACGGGCTACCGCGACTGGGGCGCCTACGACGACCGCGGGCGCTACTACGACCGCGACCGGGGCCCATCCGGCTCGGCCATGGACCGGATGCAGGACGCGGCCGGGCGGGTCACGAGCCGGGTCGGGGACGCCGCCAGCGACGCGGCCGACCAGGCGCAGGACACGGCCGGCCGGCTGGCCGGTCAGGTTCAGGACACCGCCGGGCGGCTGTCGGGCCAGGTGCAGGACACCGCGAGCCGGCTGACCGATCAGGCCGGGGAGACCGTCGGCAACCTGACCGACCAGGTGCAGGAGACGGCGGGGAACCTGGCCAGCGGGGCGCAGTACCAGGCCCAGCGGCTCGAAGACCGCTTCCAGCGCGCCATGCGGGAAAACCCGCTGGCGGTCGGGGCGGCGGCCGTCGCGCTCGGCGCGGTCGTCGGGCTGGCGATCCCCGAGACGCAGCAGGAGAACGAGTGGATGGGCGAGGCGCGCGACACCGTCGTGGACAAGGCGCAGTCGGCCGCCCAGGACACCATGCAGAAGGTCCAGGGCGTCGCGGAGCAAGCCGGGCAGGCTGCCCAGCAGGCCGCGCGCGAGCAGGGTCTGACGCAGCCGGCGCAATCGTAGGGCGTAGGCCGTGGGCCGGCCTTCGCGGTCGAGTGATCGCGCCGCGCAATCCGACGCCCTACGGCCGACGCCTTACGGCCCACGCCCCGCGTCAAGGGCGCGGCTTCACGCAGGCCAGCAGGTCGCCGAGCGGTCGCGTGTTGAGCACGTCCGGCGCGGCGGCCCAGGCCCGCCGCGCCGTGGCGACGCCGTAGAAGATCGTGGCGAGCCCGCCGGCCTGGTGGGCGTCACTGCCGAGCGAGAGGAGCACGCCGCGCGCACGAGCCGCGCGGGCGTGCTCGTCGCTCAGATCCAGCCGCTCGGTCGAGCCGTTGATCTCCAGCACCGTGCCGGTCGCCGCCGCCTCGCGGTAGACCGTCTCCCAGTCGTAGTCGGCCCCGGCCCGCCCGCCGACGATCCGCCCGGACGGGTGGGCGATGATGTCGACGTGCGGGTTGCGCATCGCGCGCACCAGCCGGCCGGTGACGGTCTCGCGGTCGCCGCGCAGGCCGGAGTGGAGCGAGGCGACGACGACATCGAGCTCGGCCAGCACCGCGTCGGGCAGGTCGAGCGCGCCGTCGCGCAGGATCTCCACCTCGGTCGACTTGAGCAGCCGGAAGGGCGCCAGCTCGGCGTTGAGGCGGTCGATCTCGCGCCACTGGTCGCGCAGGCGCTCCGGGTCGAGGCCGTTGGCGATCCCCAGGCTTCTAGTATGGTCGCTGACACTGAGATAGGCGTAGCCGCGCGCCACGGCGGCGCGCGCCATCTCCTCGATCGTGCTCGCGCCATCGCTCCAGACGCTGTGCGCGTGGAGATCGCCGCGCAGGTCGTCGAGGGCGAGCAGCGCGGGCAGTGCGCGGGCGCGCGCCGCCACGACCTCGCCGCGCCCCTCGCGCAGCTCGGGCGGGATCGGCGGCAGGTCGAGCGCCGCGTAGAACGCTTCCTCGGTCGCGTGGGCCGCCGCGAAGGGGTCGCCGCCGGCCAGCGCGCGCAGCGCGTCGAGGTGCGCGGCCGAGCCGGTGTGGCGCACCAGTTCCGTCCCGTACCGCTCCGGCGCGACGACCGCCAGGCGCGCGACCAGCCCGCGGTCGAGCTCCGCCGCGGCGGTCGCCTCCCCCCGCTCCAGCACCCGCACGACCGGCGGCAGCGCGGCGAACGCGGCCAGCACGCGCGCCGGCTCCGCCGAGGCCGCCAGCAGGTTGAGATCGCCGACCGACTCCCGCATGCGCCGGGCGCTGCCGGCCACGCCGACCGGGCAGCCGGCCGCCGCGCCGAGCAACTCGGCCAGCAGCGCGCCGAGCGGCCAGGCGACGCCGATCGAGAAGCGGCCCGCGCCGGCCGCCAGTTGCGCCAGCCCCTCGGTCACCGTCTTCTCGACGCGCGGGCCGAGCCCCTTCGCCGCGCGGATGCGCCCCTCCGCCGCCGCCCGCTCGAGGTCCGGCAGCGTCGCGACGCCGAGCGCCTCGTAGAGCCGCGCGGCGGTCTTCACGCCGACGCCGGGGATGTCGGTGAAGCGCATCACCGAGGCCGGGGTCTGCGCGCGCAGTTCGTCGAGCGTGCCGAAGGTGCCGCGCGCCACGATCTCCGCGACGGTCGCGGCGATGCCCTTGCCGACCCCCTCGATCGCCTGGAGGTCGGCCGGGGCGAGGGCGGCGGCGGGGCGGTCGAGCGCGCCGATCTGGTCGGCCGCGTGGCGGTAGGCGCGCGTGCGGAAGGGGCTCTCGCCGCGCAGTTCCAGCAGGTCGGCGAACTCCCGCAGGAGCGCGGCGATCTCGCCGTTCGACGGCGGCGGGACGGCCGGGGCCATCAGATGACCCGCGACGGGCGGGCGCGCGAGCGCAGCCGCTCGATCAGGACGCGCGGGTTCTCGGTCAGCACGCGCGTCGCCTCCTCGTCGGTCAGGCCGGCGCCGCGCGCGATCGTGCGGGCCAGCTCCGCCGAGAGCAGGCCGCCCGGCACGTGGCCGTCGCTGTCGACCAGGAGCGGCGCGCCGACGGCGCGCGCCGTCTTGGCGACGTGGCCGTTGGCGAGCGAGTGGCCGCGCCCGTAGGTGATCTCGAGGAAGATCCCGTTGTCCCGCGCGGTCGCCGCGTCCTCCTCGGTGATGAGGCCGGGGTGGACCAGGATGTCGATCAGCGTGGACTGCACCGCGGCGTGGTTGGTGCCGGGGGCGGTCGGCTCGACCGGCGTCTCGCCGTGGACCAGCACCAGCTCGGCGCCGAGTTCGCGCGCGCGGTAGGCCGCCTGCGGGATCACCGGGGGCGGCAGGTGGGTCAGTTCCACGCCGACCCAGACCTCGATCTCCGGCCAGGCCGCGCGGACGGCGTCGCGGTCGGCCTTCAGCGTGCCGATGATCCGCTCCAGGTCGCCGATACCGGCGTGGTCGGTGATGCCGAGCGTGGCGTAGCCGGCGACGGCCGCGCGGCGGATCAGTTCGACCGGGGAGAGGGCGCCGTCCGAGAGGTAGGTGTGGGAGTGGAAATCGTGTACGACGGGCGCGGGGGTCGCCATCTGGTCTCGCTCCTCCGACGTCGGGCGCGGCCGGGCCGCGCGACGGATGGCCTCGCAGCGAGTATACCAGCGGGCGCGCGGGCGTGCGGCGGGATGCCGTGGGAGCGACGGGGAGGCTGCACGGTCGGGGCGGCGGAAGGGGGGGGATTCGAACCCCCGAGGCGGGGTTACCGCCTACGCGATTTCCAGTCGCGCGCACTAGGCCAGGCTATGCGACCCTTCCGTGCGGTTATGACTTGGCGGAGAGGGAGGGATTCGAACCCCCGAGGCTCATCACCTAACGCTTTTCGAGAGCGCCGCCTTCAACCACTCGGCCACCTCTCCGTGGTCGGGCGTAGTATAGCAAACCCCCGCGCCGATTTCTAGCCTCCGCGCGGGGCGACGCACCGTACCGATGCACCGCCGCGAATAGTACTTCCTGGCGACTGTCAGGCGAGAAGCGCGCTGCTATCGTTGGCGGTGACGGTGGCGGCGCGGGCCGGCACCACGAGCCGGGCGGGCGACCGATGCGGGCGATGGGCGTTGAGCGGTGGCGCGCGATGTTCGCCGGTGGGGCGGGGGCAGTTGCGCACCCGGCCGGTCGCGGTGTACCCGCCAGATGGACCGCCGGCCGACCGGTGCAAGCGCTCGCGCGGTGGGCCCGCACCCGCGCGCCCTGGCTCCTCGTCGCCGGGGTCGTGCTGCCCCTCGCCGCCTGGCTGGTGGCAATCCTCGCCGTCACGCGGCTGCGCTTCGTCGTGGTCGCCGACCCGACCGTGCAGGTCGGCGTCGAGGCGGCCGCGGCGCTGGCCCGCCTCTTCGGCGCGCTGGTCCTCTGGCTCTTCCCCGACGAGCGCGCCGGCCGGCGGCTGCGCTGGGTCGCCGCGGGACTCGTCGTCCTCGGCCTCGGCGGGCTCCTCTTCGGCTACCTGCCGCCGCTCTTCCGGCGCGTCGTCGATCTCGGCGACCTCAACCGCTCGCTGTACGCCTCGCTGGCCGTCTGGAGCCTGGCCGGCGCGCTCTTCGCCGTCGGGCTCCTGCCGGCGACGCCGCCGCCCCTCACCCGCCGCGTGGCCGGCGCGGTCGGCGGCGTCTTCGCGGCCTGCGCCGCGGCGATCGCGCTCGGCGCGGGGGCGCTGCCGCCGCTCACGCACCTGTCCGGCCTCGCGGCCGCGGCGCGCGACGACACCGCGGCCCTGCACGGGCTGACCCCTTGGCACTGGGCGCTGTCGCTCATCCCGCTCGGCCTCGCGCTGGCCGCCGCGGTCGGCGCGGCGCGGCGGCCGCTACCCGGCGCGCTCGGCCGCTGGCTGGCCGCGGCGATGGCGCTGCTGGTCGGCGCGCAGCTCCACAACCTCTGCTGGCCCTCGGCCTACAGCACCGTCCTGACGACCGCCAACCTGCTCCGACTCGCCTTCGCCGTCGCCGTCACCGCCGGCGCGATCCTCGAACTCCGGCGCGTCGCGGCCGAGCGCGCGGCGCTGCTGGCGGCCGAGCGAGAGACCACCCGGCGCCTGGAGGAGCTGGCGGCGCTGAAGGCCGCCTTCACCGCGATGGTCGCGCACGAGCTCGGCTCGCCGCTGGCCGCGATCCGCGCCTACACCGACATGCTGGCGACCGGCGAGTTCGCCGCCGCCGGCCGGGCGGCGGCACTGGCGGCGATCCAGGCCGAGGCCGGGCTGCTCACCGCCCTCGTCGCCGACGTGCAGGCGGCCGCGACGGTCGAGCGCGACGACTTCGCGCTCCGGCCGCGCCCCACGCCGCTCGGCGCGCTGCTGGCCGACGCCGCCGCCTTCGCCCGCGCCCTGCCCGGCGCGCACCCGCTGACCGTCGCGGCGCCCGACGACGAAGCATGGGTTCTGGCCGACCCCGAGCGGATCGGCCAGGTGCTCCGCAACCTCCTGGGCAACGCCGCCCACTATGCCCCGGACGGCGCGCCGATCGCCCTGCGGGCTCGCCGCGCCGGGCGGCGCGTGCGCATCGAGGTGGCCGACGAGGGGTACGGCATCCACCCCGACGACCTGCCGCGCATCTTCGAGAAGTTCGGGCGCGGGCGCGACCGCGCGGGCCACAAGGTCGCCGGGATGGGCCTCGGCCTCTACCTCTCGCGGCGGATCGTGCGCGCCCACGGCGCCGACCTCGCGGTCACCTCGGCGCCGCGCGCGGGGTCGGTCTTCGCCTTCGACCTGGAGGTCGCCGGGTGATCAGCGTCCTCCTCGTCGACGACCACGCCTCCTTCCGCCAGCCGCTCGCCTTCATGCTCGAACGCGAGCCCGACCTCGCCGTCGTCGCGCAGGCCGGCTCGCTAGCCGAGGCGCGCGGCGCGCCGGCCGGCATCGATGTCGCCCTGGTCGACCTCGACCTGCCGGACGGCGACGGCACGACCCTCGTCCGCGACCTGCGCGCGGCCAGCCCCGGCGTCGCCGTGCTGGTGCTGACGGCCACCGGCGCCCGCGCGGAGCACGCGCGGGCGGTGGAGGCGGGCGCGGCCGGCGTGCTGCACAAGTCGGCGCGGCTGGCCGAGATCGCCGCCGCCGTGCGCCGCCTCGCCGCCGGCGAGCCCTGCTACACCCCGGCCGAGTTGATCGACCTGCTGCGCCTGGCCGGCCGGCGGCGCGAGGAGGATCGCGACGCACAGGCCGCGCTGGCCCGGCTGACGCCGCGCGAGCGCGAGGTGCTCCAGGCGCTCGCCGACGGGCTGGCCGACAAGGAGATCGCCCGGCGCCTCGGCGTCAGCACCGAGACGGTGCGCACACACATGGTCAACCTCCTCGGCAAGCTCGGCGTCGAGTCGCGGCTGCAGGCGCTCGTCTTCGCCGTGCGCCACGGCGCCGTCCGCATCGGCTGAATCCCGCGCCGGCCTGGCTCATTTGAGCCAGCCGAAGATCCCTCATTCGCGGGATTCGCCCGCGCCCGCGCGTACCCTACGCTTGACGTCGCGCCGCGCTCCCCGCCAGCCCCGCCCGCCCGCCGCCCGCACACGCCCACCCGGGGAGATGATCGCATGGCCCCATTTCGTGTCCTGGTCGCCAACGAGCCCGCCCTCTACCGCGAGGTGCTGGTGGCCGCCTTCGCGCAGCTCCGCCCGCACGCCGAGGTGGTCGCCGTCGAGCCGGCCGCGCTCGACACGGCGGTGCGCGACCGCGCGCCGCACCTGGTCATCTGCAGCCGCCTCAGTGCGCTCGTCGAGGCGTCGGCGCCCGCCTGGGTCGTCCTCTACCCCGGCGGCGAGGACCGCGCGGTGGTCCGCGTCGGCGGCCGGCGGACCGAAACCCGCGGCCTGGAGTTCCCCGGCCTGCTGGCCGTGCTCGACGACGCCGCGCGGCGCGCGGGCGCGGCGTCTGGCTCATTTGAGGGAGGGGAAGATGGCTCATTCACGGGATGCCGCGCCTGAGCGCCGCCGCTATCCTGTGACCGTCGACAACTGAAGAGCGGGCAGCGACGACGCACGGACTGTATCTGGGCACCTGGTCCGTGCCGAGCGAGTGGTGCAACCGGCCAAGCAATTTTGCTGGCCGGTTTTTTGTTGTTCGAGCGCCCAAAACGTGAGGCGGAGCGGCAAACGGGCTATCGGGAGCAGCGCAGGGCGAAAGTGCTCGGCTTCGTGTGTGGTAACGGCAAGGGAAGGACATTATGACTAATCACCAATTTAGCAGGACACTGAAGACCGCCACCATCCCGCTCAGGCTGCTGGTCGTCCTGGGCATGCTGCTCGGCATGCTCGGCACGCTCGTGCCGGCGTCGCCGGTGGGCGCCTCGTCGGTCACCTCGGCGCAGTTCAACGGCGGCACTGGCACGGTGACGGTCAACGGCACGGTCTTTGCCAAGAAGGGCGGCGCTCTGAC
>DASSSV010000863.1:0-4051 GCA_035708265.1 Thermomicrobiales bacterium
GGCCGTCGCTCGTCGGCCGGAGCGGCAGCTCGCTGCGGAGGATGAGGGCGGCACCCCCGACCTCGCACCACAGGCCGAGCGCCCCGCGCTCGACGAGCACCGGGCGCGCCCGCGCGTACTCGGGACGGGGCTCGTACAAAATCTCCAGCGCGACCTCGCCGTCGAGCCCCGCCACTTCGCGCAGGACCTGGTGGTCCGGCGTCAGTTCGGCCCGCTGCTCCTCCTCCGACGCGACCGGCATGAGGTCGCGCAGGACGACCGCCCCGCCGGGGGCGCGGAAGGTGGTCTCGAGGATGTTGGTGTCCGGCAGGTAGCGGCGCCCGCTCCGGAACGCCCCGAGCGGCCGGATCCGGAAGCGGCCACCCCGCTCGGCGTCGAGGAGCGCGCCGAACAGCGACGGGCTGTCGAAGCGCGGGAAGCAGAGCCAGTCGAGCGAGCCGTCGCTGGCGACGAGCCCGGCGGCCCGGCAATCGCCGATCAGGGCGTACTCGCCGATGGGCGGGTAGCGGGCGGTGGGGGTCATCACGGGGCCTCAGCCGAGCGGGGTGCGCAGCCCGTCGTTGACGCGGTTGGTCCAGTTCGCGGTCGCGATCGTCACCACCAGCTCGACGATCTGCTCCTGGTCGAAGGCGGTCGCCAGCGCGTCGATGTCCGCCTGGTCGATGTTGCCGGGGTGGGACGTCAGGAGGTCGACAAAGCGCAGCACCGCCCGCTCCTCCGCGCTGAAGACCTCGCGTTGCCGCCCGCCGGGCTCCTTGAGCGCCGCGATCTGCTCATCGGTCAATCCCTGCCGCTTGCCCGAAGCGGTATGGGCGCGGGTTCAATAGGCACACCCGTTGAGGATCGAGGCGCGCAGGTACGCCAGCTCCTTCAGCTTGGGCGGGAGCGCGCCGGGCGCCCAGACGGCGCGGTAGAAGGCGTCGAAGGTCCGCAGGATCTCGGGCTTGTGGGCCAGCATCCTGTAGAAGGTGGACACCCGGCCGGTGCGCCGTTCGATCTCCTCGTAGGCGGCCCGCGCCTGCTCCGGTAGGTGCTCTTTCTCCACCGGCCGAATCGGCATGATTCACCTCCTCTGGGGTTCCTCGGCCCGGACTGGCGGGCCTACTCATCAATCTCGGTGGCCGGGACGACGCCGGCCCGGGCGAAGATCGGGCCGACACGCAGCCCCAGGCGTGAGTATACGACCTCTGGCACCGAGATATCGGCCACGTACAGCTCGCCCACCCACTCCCGCGCCACCGGCTTCAGCAGCCCAGATTTGGGCAGCGCCAGCGTCAGGGTCGCGGCGGCGCGGATGGTCGGGTCGGCGGCCTCGCCGGTGTCGCCATCGAGGCCGGACGGGAGGTCCAGGGCGAGGATGCGGGCACCCGAGGCGTTGGCCGCCCGGATGAGCGCCGCGAGCGGCTCGCGGGGCGCCCCGCGCAGGCTGTAGCCGAGCAGGGCGTCGAGCACCAGGTCGGCGGTGCGGAGCGCCTCCTCGGCCGCGCCCGCAGGTTCCGTGCCCCGCACAGGAGCTCCCATGTGCTCCAGGGTCGTGAGCTGGCGCAGCGGGGCCGCGGCCAGCGCCGCGCGCGGCTGGCCCAGGATGACGGCGACCTCCGCGCCCCAGATGGCCAGGCGCCGCGCGGCCGCCAGCCCGCCCCCGCCGTTGCCGCCCCGCCCGGCCAGCACCACGACGCGCCGCCCCCGGGCGTCGCCGCCCAGCAGCCGCCGCGCCTGCGCGGCCAGGGCCCGGCCGGCGTTCTCCATCATCTGGAGGAGGCCGATCCCCAGCTCCTCCGTCATCAGCCGGTCCACCTCGCGCATCTGGTCGACGCTCACGGTCGGGATCATGGGAGCCGCTCCAGCGGGTGGTCGCCGACGCGCGGCGCGTCGGCCATGGTGGTCGCGGCCGGGCGTATCGCCCCGCGCAACATGAAGAACCTCCCGGCGGCGACGCGCAGGTTATCCGGGTCGCGCGCGTCGCCGCGCCCGGCGCGGCGCAGGAATCGTGCCGCAGCCTCCCGCCGTTGCCGGGGGCTCCCCGTACTTGCCCTCCGGCGGTTCGCGGCCGGCCCCGGCGCCGCCCACGGCGATGACCCGGACCAGCGCTCGGGCCCGTGCGCGCACCGAGTCCGGTACCTCCGTCGGATAGCCGCTCCCGGCCGACCTAGCCTTGACGCCGGGCGCCTTCATGGCTGCGGCTCCTCGAGGACCGGCGGGCGCCACGGCACCGCCTGGACCTCCACGTCGCCCTGCCGGCCGGCGACGTCCCAGCGCGTGCGCTCGCCCTCGCGCCAGAAGCGGAGGTCGAGCTTCGCCCGGCCCACCTTCAGGCCGCGGAGCGTCACGTCGGGCAGCCAGACCGGCAGGGCCGGATCGACGCAGAGGCGCCCGTGCGGCGCGTCCGCCCGGAGGCCCAGGAGCGCCTGCACGAGGTGGAAGGCGGACCCGGCCGCCCAGGCCTGGGGCACGTTCGCGCCCGGGTACTGGACCGGGAACGAGGCGGGTCGCCGCTCGACGCCGGCGTACAGCTCCGGGAGGCGGTAGCTCACGAAGCAACTGGCCGCCGCCAGGATATCGTGGGCGATGCGCGCCGTCTCGGCGGAGAAGCCGTAGCGCTTGAAGCCCAGCGCCATGATGCCGTTGTCGTGCGGCCAGACCGAGCCGAGCTGGTAGGCGAACGGGTCGTAGGCGGGATTCTGCGCCGAGAGCGTGCGGATGCCCCACCCGCTCCACAGGTCCGGCTGCATGAGGCGCCGCACCACGCGGGCGGCGTGCTCGGGGCCGGCGATGCCGCTCCACAGGCAGTGGCCCGCGTTCGACGCGACCGTCGCGATCGGCCGCTTGTCCGGGTCGAGCCCGTAGGCGTAGCAGCCGAGGTCCTCGCACCAGAACGCGGCCTCGAAGCGCCGCTGGAGATCCGCGGCCTGGCGCCGCAACTCCGCCGCCCGCTCCGGCTCGCCGAGCGCCTCGAACGCCTCGGCCATGCGCAGCCGGGCGTCGAAGACGTAGCCCTGCAGCTCGGCGAGCGCCTTGGGCTGCTTGACCTGGCTGCCGTCCGGGTACACCACGGCGTCGCCCGCGTCTTTCCAGCCCATGTTCTCGTAGCCCTGGTGGGAATAGGTCTGGTACTCCTGGAAGCCGTCGCCGTCCAGGTCGCCGTGGCGGTCGATCCACTCCAGGCAGCGCAGGGCCACGTCGCGATACTCGCGCAGCAGCATCTCGTCGCCCAGCCATTTCCAGCCCTCGTGCAGGACGATCAGGTAGAGGATGGTGGCGTCGGCGGTGCCGTAGTAGGGCGTGTGCGGGATCTTGTGAAAGTGGGCCAGCTCGCCCACGCGCAGCTCGTGCGGGATCTTGCCCGGCTGGGCGTCCCGCCAGTCGTCCCGCTCGGTCGCCTGGTGCTGCGCCAGCTTCTTGAGGGCCCCGCGCGCGCACGGGGCATGCACGGCCATGTTCTGGAGGCTGACGAGCAGGCTGTCGCGGCCGAAGAGGGTCACGAACCAGGGCACGCCCGCCGCCGGCAGCCAGACGTCGGGGGCGAAGTCCTCGTCGTACAGGCGCAGCGCGCCCATGTCCTCGACCGACTGGCGGTACAGCCGGGAGAAGTCGGCGTTGCCCGACGTGAGCGTGGTGCACGCCTCCTGCCAGCGCCGCTGGAGCCGGTCGAGCTCCGTATCGCGCCGCTCGTCGTGGCAGCCGTAGAGCGGTGCGCGGACCCGCTCGTCCTGGACGAGGATGTAGTAGCAGCAGGAATGCCAGCGGGCGCCGGGGGCCAGTTCGACCTCGAAGGTGACCCGCCCGTTGGCGTAGTGCGGCGGCGAGTCACTATTGAGCAGGCGATAGCGCAAACCGCGGTGGAAGTCGCGGTGGGTATACGAGACGCGCAACTCGCCCCGCGGCTTGTCCCACGCGGTCTCGATGCGGCCGCGGCGGGTGAACTGGTGGCGCTTCACCTCGAACAGGTCGGCGAAGTCGGAGCGCAGGGCGATCTCCAGGTTGAAGCGGGCCGGCGTCAGGCTGTGGCTGGTGACGTCGAGATCCTCGTGGATGCCCTCGCCGACGGTGC
>DASSSV010000864.1:0-6088 GCA_035708265.1 Thermomicrobiales bacterium
CGTCGCGATCTCGCCGGGCGCGCCGAAGTCGGTCAGCCCCCTGGTGCCGGGGAGCCGCTCGACGACCTCGAAGTCCTCCCCGGCCGTCGTCGGGAGCGACAGCCCGGCGCGCTCGGCCACCGGCGCATATCGGGGCAGGTACGCCGCGAGCGCCGCCAGCGCCGCCTCCTCGCCCTTGCCGGAGCGGCACCAGCCCGGCCAGTCGAGCGCGCAGGCGAAGGCGCGCTTCTGCCCGACTTCCAGGTAGACGCGCGTGCGCCCTGTCCCCATCACCTGCCTCCCGCCCAGCGCGACATCGGCAACGATCATGCCTCATCTGACGGGTCGAGCGGCCGCGTCAGCGTGATCGTCTCGGCGCCGAAGCCCTGCCGGCGGTAGAACGCCAGCGCCGCCTCGTTCCAGGCGTAGGCGCCGACCTCGGCGCGCTCCGCGCCCTGCCGCCGCAGCCAGTCGAACGCGGCCGCGGTCAGCCTGCCGCCGACGCCCCGCCCGCGCCACTCGTCCGCGATGTAGAACTCCTCGATCAGCCCGGTCCGCACGGCCCCGTTGCTCGCCAGCGGGTTGGGCGGCCGGACCGACACGACCGCGTACCCGGCCACGCCGCCGCCCCCGGCCATCGCCAGCAGCGTCGCGCCCGCCGCCCCGCGCCCCAGCACCTCGCGGGCGTAGGCCGTCCGCGCCGCCAGGACCGCGTCGAAGTCGTCCCGCGGCGGCGGCCGGTGGTGCTCCCGGCTGAACCGTGACAGGCCGAGGAACGCCGGCAGCAGCGCCTTGTAGTCCTCCGGCCCCGCCTCACGAACAGCGATGAGCGATGAGCGATGAGCGATGAGTGGAGAGGTGACCTCGCGATCGCCTGCTTCCGCGTCGCGCGCCGGATCGTGTCGCCGCTGGTCGCTCACCACGCACCGCCCGTCACTCGCTCATCGCTCATCGCTCGGCACTCGTCAGTACGCCCGCGCGAAGACCCAGCGCGGGCCGGTGGCCTCGCCGCCGCAGTAGAGGCACGGGCCCGGGTCCGGCTCGGCGTCGAGCGGCAGGCAGCGGCTCGTCGCCTTGGTCTCCTCCTTGATCGCCGCCTCGCAGGCCGGGTTGCCGCACCAGCGGACCAGCGCGAAGCCCCGGTTCTCGGCGATGAGGTCCTTGAACGTCGCGTAGTCGTCGACCGTGTGCGTGTTGTCGTCGAGCAGCTTCTGCGCGCGGATCAGGAGGTCGTGCTGCACGTGCTCCAGCAGCAGCGGCACGCGCTGCGCCAGCTCGGCCACCGGTGCCTGTTCCTTCTCGCGGTTGTCGCGCCGCGCGAGCAGCACCGCGCCGGCCGCGACGTCGCGCGGGCCGATCTCCAGGCGCAGCGGCACGCCTTTGAGTTCCCACTCGTTGCGCTTCCAGCCGCTGCGCTGGTCGCTCCAGTCGGCCCGCGCGCGGATGCCGACCGAGGTCAGCGCGGCGAGCGCCTCGTCCATCGCCTGCTCGACGCGCGCCCGCTCCTCGTCGTTGCGGTAGATCGGCACGCCGATCACCTGGATCGGCGCGATGCGCGGCGGCAGGATCAGGCCGGCGTCGTCGCCGTGGACCATGATGATCGCGCCGATTACGCGCTGGCTGACCGCCCAACTGGTCGAGTTGATCGGCTTGCGCTGACCGTCGCGGTCGAGGAAGGAGACGTCGAACGCGCGGCCGAAGTGGTCGCCGAAGTAGTGCGACGTGCCGTTCTGCAGCGCCCACTTCTTGCCGCCCATCATCGACTCGACGGTGTAGGTGCGCCGGGCGCCCGGGAACTTCTCGGCCTCGCTCTTGACGCCCGGGATCGACGGGATCGCCAGCTCCTCCTCGAGGAAAGCGTGGAAGAGGTCGAGGATCGTCAGCGTGAACGCCTCGGCCTCCTCGGCGGTGGCGTGCGCGGTGTGGCCCTCGTGCCAGAGGAACTCCAGCGTGCGCAGGAAGGCGCGCGGCCGCTCGGTCACGCGGACGACGCTGCCCCACTGGTTCTGCAGGAGCGGCAGGTCGCGGTAGGACTGGATCCACTTGGCCCACATCGTCAGGATGTTGGCCTCGCTGGTCGGCCGGACGACCCACCACTCCGACGGCGCGAGGTCGCGGTCGCCCAGGCGCGTGACCCAGGCGACCTCCGGCGCGAAGCCCTCAACGTGTTCGGCCTCCCGCTCCAGCAGGTTGCGCGGGATGAAGAGCGGGTAGTAGGCGTTCTCCACGCCGAGCGCCTTGAAGTTGCGGTCGAGGTACTGCTGGATCGCCTCCCAGATGGCGTAGCCGTACGGGCGGATGATCTTGCAGCCGCGCACCGGCGAGTCGTCGGTCAGCCCGGCCTTCTTGCAGACCTCGACGTACCACTGGTCGAAGTCGTCCTCGATGTCGGTCAGATCCTCGACATAACCCGCCCCCTGGCGGGCCTGGTCGGCGCTCATGGCGATTTCCTCCCGGCGATGCTCGATCGCGGATGCGGGGACGCGCGCGTGGCGCGACCTCGGACATGTCACTCAGGAATGGCGAAGGTGACGCCCGGCGGGCGTCGGGCGGCCAGCAGGGGCTCTACCCCTGCTCGGGAGGGACGGGGAGGCCACCGCGCCCGGCACCGGCGGTCAGCGGGTGGACCGGGGCGTGCTGCGCGACGTGCGCGACGACCGAGCGGGCGGCGTGCCGCTCGCCGTCACCGGCGACGCCTCGGTTGGTGCTCTGCCTGCCCCCGAGCATCGGTCGTCCTGGCCGCGCAGAAGGACTGCAACCGGCGCGCGCGTGCCGCCGTTACGGAGGAGTATAGCACGCGCGTCAATCGCGGCGGGGGCGCGGGGACCAATCCACAGAGGCACGGAGGCGCGGAGAGACGGAGAGAGAGGACGAGGGATCTTAATTCTTCGTCCTCTCTCCTCGTCCTCTGTGCCTCCGCGTCTCTGTGTTAGGAGTTACGCAGTTGGCGCGGCGATCGGGTAGACTTGGGGCATGAACGCGCCGAAATGCATGGCCGAGGGCTACATCGACTACCTGGTGGCTAGCCCGCGCGCGGTGAGCGGCACGGAAGCCGCCCGCGCGCAGCCCGCCCAACCCGCCCCGCCGGCGCACGACGCCTTCACGCGGCTGCTGCACCGGCTGGAGCCGGACTCGGCCGCCTTGTGGGCGGAGGTGGCGCCCTTGCTCGAGCGTGGCCGCGGCGTCCTGGTGCTCGACGACAGCACCCTGGACAAGCCCTACGCCCGGCACATCGAGCTGGTCACCCGCCACTGGTCGGGCAAGCACGGGCGGGTGGTCCGGGGCATCAACCTCCTGACGCTGCTGTGGACCGACGGGGGGCGCCTCCTCCCGGTGGACTACCGCCTCTACGACAAGGCGAAAGATGGGTTGACCAAGAACGACCGCTTCCGGGCCATGCTCGAGACCGCCCACCGGCGCGGCTTCACGCCGGCGTGCGTCGTCTTCGACAGTTGGTATGCCAGCCTGGACAACCTCAAGGCGATCGCGGGCTACGGCTGGCGCTGGCTGACGCGCTTGAAGAGCAATCGCTTGGTCAACCCCGACGGCCGGGGCAATCGCCCGCTCGGCGCGTGCGCCATCGCCGAGGCCGGCACGCGCGCCCACCTGCAAGGCTACGGCTTCATCCGCGTGTTCCTGATCGTTCCCCCAGACGGGGACAAGGAATACTGGGCCACCGATGACCTAGCGATGGGCGAGTTGAGCCGCCTGAAGTACGCCGAGTTCGCCTGGGGCATCGAGGAGTATCATCGCGGCCTCAAGCAGTTCTGCGGGGTCGAGCGGGCGCAGGTGCGCGCCGCCCGCGCGCAGCGCGCCCACATCGGCTGCGCCATCCGGGCGTTCCTGCGCCTGGAGTGGCACCGCCTGGCGACGGGCGTCGGTTGGTGGGAGGCCAAGGCCCGCATCATCCGCGACGCCATCCGCGCCTACCTGGCCGCCCCGCGCTACACCCTGGAGACAACTGCGTAACTCCTATGTGTTTTGGCCCCGCTCACTCCACGACGGGAGGGCGGATGGCGTAGCCGGCCGGGGGCTCGGCGCCGCGCAGGTGGCGCACGAAGTAGTCCCAGCGCTTGCGGACGAAGTAGGGGTGCCCCTGCGAGTAGACCTGCTCGAACGCCTTGAGCCCGCGGCGCGTGTCGAAGAGCGCGTGGTTGGTGTTGGGGACGATCAGCAGGTCGAAGTCCTTGTTCGCCGCGATCAGCGCGTCGACGAGTCTGAGGGTCAGCGAGGGGTGGACGTTATCGTCCAGCTCGCCGTGGACCAGCA
The DNA here is from genome assembly GCA_035708265.1 of Thermomicrobiales bacterium. Lineage (GTDB taxonomy): Bacteria > Chloroflexota > Chloroflexia > Thermomicrobiales > CADCWN01 > DASSSV01. Next base: position 4,249 of record DASSSV010000864.1, read on the forward strand.
GCAGCTTCCCCTTGAGGTTGCCGGCCAGGCTGATGTTGTCCTGATGGGCGTATGCGTCGGCGTCGTAGGGCCCGATCCAGCGCTCGCCCCAGGTCGCGTTGTAGCCGCGCTGGTCGTGGTTGCCGGCCGAGGAGACCGCGACCTTGTAGAAGTCGGGGAAGCGGAGCACCGCGCGCGTCGAGGCGTAGCCGCCGCCGGAGTGGCCGTAGATCCCGACGCGGTCGAGGTCGAGCGAAGGGTCGCGCGCCGCCAGTTGCCGCAGCCCGGCGACGTGGTCTTCCAGCCCGCCGGCCTCGCCGAACGCCGCGCCGTAGGCGATGTCGTGGAACGCCTTGGAGCGGTAGGGTGTGCCCTGGCCGTCGATCGTCACGACGATGAAGCCGAGCTCGGCGAGCGCCTGGTCCTGCCAGAAGCCGTTGTTGGCCGGCGGGAAGGCTTTCGGCGTGCGGATCGTCTGCGGGCCGGGGTAGATCGCGTCGAGGACCGGGTAGCGCCGCGCCGGGTCGTAGCCCGACGGGCGGATCAGCATACCGTAGAGGTCGGTCACGCCGTCGCGCGCCTTGACGCTGAAGCGCTCCGGGAAGCGCCAGCCGGTCGCCAGCAGCGCCGAGAGGTCCGCCTCTTCGAGCCGGCAGACGAGCCGGCCGTCCGCCGCGCGCAGCACCGTCGCCGGCGCCTGGTCCACGCGCGAGAAGGTGTCCACGAAGTAGGCGCCGGTCGGGGAGAACGTGACGTTGTGCTCGGCGTCCTCCGTCGTCAGCAGTTCCAGTTCGGCGCCGTCGAGCCGGCAGCGGTAGAGGTGGCGGTAATAGGGGTCGCGCCCGGCCTCGCGGCCGCCGGCCATGAAGTAGATCCGCCCCTCGCGGTCGTCCACGCGGACGATGTCGCGCACCGTCCAGGCGCCCGACGTGAGCTGGTGGCGCAGCTCGCCGGTGTGCGCGTCGTAGAGGTAGAGGTGGCCCCAGCCGTCGCGCGACGAGTACCAGGTGACCGACTCGCCGCCGTTGACCTCGCGGACGTTGGACGACTCCATCTGGACATGGTGCGGGAAGACCTGCGTGGCGCCGCACTCTTCGAGGATCGTGCGCGTCTCGCCGGTCGCGGCGTCCGCCACCAGGAGCGTGACGCTGCGGCCGCTGCGGGCGGAGTGGACGACGTAGACGCGCCCGCCGTCCGCGCTCCACCAGACGGTCTTCTGGTCGAACGGGCTGCGCGCGACGACCGTCAGCGGCTCCGTCGCCAGCGGCGTCGCCTCTCCCAACGCGACGTCGAAGACCATCAGCGCCGCGTCGGGCAGATGCTCGTCGCCGGGGAGCGGGTAGCGGTAGGCGTGCAGCGCCGGGCGCATCGTGCCGGGGGGCGGCACCGATTGCACGAGATGGATCGGCCGGACCTCGCGCTGATCGAGCCGGTAGGTGAGCAGTTTCGTGGAGTCGTGCGACCAGAGCGCGGCCGGGGGGAGCGGCTTGCCGACCGCGCGGTCGGTGATCGCCGACAGGCGCGACTCCGGCAGCGTGGCGTAGTCGTAGTACGGTTCGGCGTCGCTGGTCAGTTGCCGCTCCGCGCCGCCCTCGGTCGCGCGCAGCCAGATGTTGCCCTCGCGCACGAACGCCGCCCATTTGCCGTCCGGCGAGCGCAACTCGTCTTTGGCCGGCTTCGCGGCCGCCTCCCCCTTCGTGCATTCGTAGGAATCGAGGTCGCAGGTCCAGGCCGTCCCCTCGACGGCGAAGCGGACGGCGCGACCCTCCTCGACGAACTCGATCTCCTTGAACGGGAGCCGGTTGTGCAGATAGGGTGTCCCGGCCGCGCGCGAGAGCGCCGCCGCCAGCCGGACGTGGTC
>DASSSV010000865.1:0-6233 GCA_035708265.1 Thermomicrobiales bacterium
GCGAGGGCATCTACTGCGCGGGGAGCGACGCCGAGGCGACCCGCCGGGCGCTCGACCACCAACTGCCCAACTGCCCGGTCACCCAGGTCATCATCCAGACGCCCTACGGCGCGGTCACGGCCCGCTCCTGGGACGAGGCCATCCAGCAGTTGGCGGCCAACACCCGGCCGTTCCCGCAGACCAATAAGGCCAGCGAGCTCGGCCACCACTGATCCCTTCTCCCCCGGCCACGGGCGCGCATCGCCGCGCCCTTTTTCTGTACTTTCACCGATCGATGCGCGAGATAGCCCCGACTCTCCGTGCCCTCACGGTATAGTGGTCCCAGCGCCCCATGGTTTTCTTCCCCGGTCTCCACCAACCCTCCGACGCCCAGCACTTCCCCCGCAGCCTCATCTCCGTCAACCGCCTCCGCGCCCGCAAGAGCGGGTTTACGGTGGGCGAGTGGATCATGGATAGCGGCGCCTTCACCGAACTGGCGACCTACGGACGCTACCGGCCCACGCCCGACGAGTACGCCGCGCAGATCATCCGCTGGGCTGCCAATGGCCAGCTCGTGGCGGCAGTCTCACAAGATTTTGACCTGCTCCCCGAAAACTAGGCCACTGAGAAGGTGAGTCTGGTAGGCTCCCGCGTGGAGGTAGCAGATGAAGCTGCAGGTCGGCGAGGAGCAGATCATCCAGATCCTCCAGGAGGGGGAGGCGGGGACGAAGGCCGAGGTCTGCCGCCAGTACGGCATCTCGGAGTGGACCTACTACCGCTGGCGGCAGCGGTACCAGGGGCCGACGGTCGCGCAGGCACGGCGGCTGAAGGAGTGGCGCAGGAGAACGCCCGGCTGAAGCAGCGCGTCGCCGAGCAGGCGCTGGCCACCGAGGCGCTGCGGGAGATCGTGGCCGAGTTGGTGCGGCGCGGCGTCTCGGCGCGGCTCGCCCGCCGGGCCGTCGGGCTGCATCGGTCGAGCGACCAGTACCGGCCGCGGCCGGCGGGGGAGGACGCGCGCCGGTGCCGCGAGGCGAGCGTGGCGCTGGCGCACCGGCACCGGCGCTCCGGCTACCGGCGGGTCGCGGCGCTCCTGCGCCGGTGGGGCGAGGTGGTCAACCGCAAGCGGGGGTGGCGCATCTGGCGGGAGGCGGGCCTGGGCCTGCCCCGCCGGCGGCCCCGCAAGCGCCGGGCGGCCGCGGCGGCCGCCCGGCCGGCGCGGGCGCCGCAGCGCGGGCAGGTCTGGACGTACGACGTTGCGTTCGACGCGACCGAGTGGGGGCGGGTGCGCAAGCTGCTGGTGGTGCTGGACGCGTTCACCCGCGCGTGCCAGCGCAGCCGCGTCGGCGACCGCCGCGACCGCGCTGCGGTGCTCGACCCACCCGCCTCCCTGCGCCGCGACAACGGCAGCGAGTGCATCGCCGCGCAGGGGCAGGCCTGGCTGGGGGCGTGCGGCGTCGCGACGGTCTCCATCGCGCCGGGGCACCCCTGGGAGAACGGCGACGCGGAGCGCTCCGTCGGCCAGCGGCGGGACGAGTGCCTGAACGAGGCGGTGTGCTGGGGCGAGCAGCACACGCGGGTCATCGTGGAGCGCTGGCGACGCGCCGACAACGAGGCGCGGCCGCACCGCGCGCTGGGCGACCGCACGCCGGCGGAGGCGGCCGCCGCCCCCGCGGGGCCGGCGGGGGAAGCGGCGGCCGAGGCGGCCAAGGCGGCGGGGGGCGCCGGACGCACACCCTGAGTGGCCCAGCGCCAGGGGGCAGGTCAGAGTAGTCAGACCCAGCCCGGCGTGGCGCGGGTGGCCGTCACGAGCACGCAGACCCAGCCGGGCCTGAGCCGTATCCTCCAGGTCCGCATCGCCGCCCAAGCGGGCGTCGCGCGGATGACCGCCAGCACGACACAACCCCAGGCGGCCACCGCCCGCGTGACGGCGACGACGACGCACATCCTCCCGGGAAGCGCTCGGATCACTGCCACCGGCACGCAGGCGCAGCCAGGGATGGCCCGCCAGACCACGACGGCCACTCATTCCCTGCCGGGTGTCAGTCGCCTGACCGTCGTCCAGACTGGAACCCTCACCGGGGCTACCCGCGTCGCCGCGAAGACGAGCCGCACCCAGACGGGGCTCGCCCACGTCTGGCCAGTGCCGGTCACGACGACGCGCACCCAGCAGAGGGTGGCGCACATCGCCCCGCTGAACCCGAAGAACCCTCTGTACGCCAACTAGAGCCCATGGTGGAGCAGCCGGGGCGGCCTCTTCGCCCACAAGCCCAGTCTCATCGTGGAGTAGCGGTCGTGAGCGAGGTCGTCCCGCCGCCCCGGTTTCCCTTATACTGGCCTCACGACGGCGGGCGACACGCGGGAGAAGCCGATGCGCAGCCGGTCCGCTCATCTGCTCGTCGTCGGGGCCATCGCCGGCGTGGCGATCTTCCTCGTCGGCGCCCTGTTCTTGCCCGCGCCCCTGCGGTATCGCTTCGCGCCGGCGTGCCTGCGGCTGTGGGCGGCCCCGCTGGCGCTCGTGGCCCTGGCCGCGGCCCTCGGCCTCCTGGTGCTCCGCGCCGGGACCCGCCGCGACTCGGCCGCGGCCCAGGGCGCCGGCGCCGCGCTCGTTGTTGTCGCCCTCTACGTCTACGTGATCGGCATCGCCATGGGCGTCGGGGACGCGCCGGTGTGCAACCGCTAGCGTCGATTCGTCAGTTGGCACCACGCGTGGTACCCTTGGTGCCCCTCGGGAAGTACGGTGATCGCGAGCCGCTGCCGTGCGAAAGGAGACGCGATGACCGAGCAACACCGGCCGCGCCGCGCGGCGCATGGGGTGACGACGCTGCTCTTCGACGTGCTCGGCACGGTCGTCGACGTGGAGGGGTCGATCCGGGCGTTGGCCGGGCCGCTGCTGCTGCAGGCCGGGGTCGCGGCGGAGCGCATCCCGCGGCTGCTCGGCCGCTGGCAGGCCCACATGGGCGCGCTGATCGCCGCGGTCCGGGAGGGGGACCGCCCGTGGGCGACGTACCAGCAACTCCGCCGCGCCGCCCTCGCCGCGGCCGTCGCCGAGGCCGAGCTCGCCCCGCTCGCCGCGCCCGACCTGGATGCGGTCGCCGCCGTCATCCGCCGCTCCCGCCCGTGGCCCGAAGCGGCCGGCGCCCTGCGCGCGCTGGGCCGGTCGTTCCGGCTGGTCGCGCTCTCGGACGGCGACTTCGCGCTGTTGGTGGACCTCGCCGCGGCCGGCGGCCTCGCCTGGCACGGCGTGCTCTCGGGCCAGTTCGTGCGCACGTACAAGCCCGACCCCGCGGTCTATCGGCTGGCGCTCGACCTGCTCGCCATCGCGCCGGCGCGGGCCATGCTGGTCGCCGCCCACCCCTTCGACCTCCGCGCGGCCGCCGCGCACGGCCTGGCCACCGCCTACATCGCCCGACCCGGCGCGGCGCGGCCGCCCGCCGACGACGCCTTCACCCTGCACGCCGCCGACTTCACCGACCTCGCTCGTCAGCTCCGCGGGGCCGCCTAACCACCCACAGCACACAGCGGCAGACTCATCTGTCGGTGAACTGGCGAATCTACGCTAGCGGCCCGTGCCCAGCGCCACACCCGCTGGGGCCGCGGCTCGCGCGCCATTCCCCCCTCCCCCATCCCGCGTTGGCACGCCGTCTGCGGGTGGCCGACACGAGCCGGGGCCGATGCCCCGGAAGGAGGTGGCACATGACGGTGCAGCACTTTGGGACGGGCGCCGGCCTCCTGGCCCAGATCCGGGAGGGCATGGAGGTCTACGACCGCGGCAACACGAAGCTCGGCACGGTCAAGGACGTCTACCTCGGCGGCGAGGACCTGAGCGAGGCGACCGTGCCCGAGGGCTCGACCCTGGCGGCGGCACCCCCGGCGCTCCGCAGCCGCCTGGCGGCGCACGGCTTCCTCGAGATCGGCACCGGGCTCCTCCAGGCCAACCGCTACGCCACCGGGGACCAGGTCGCGGCGGTGGGAGAGGACCGGGTGACGCTCGCCGTCGCCCAGGACGAGCTGCTCAAGAAGTGAGGCGACCGCGGGACGGGTCGGCGCCGGAGCGCCGCACCTCCCCCGCCGGCTGCCTCCTGGGCGGACTGGCGGGGCTCGCGGCGGTCAGCCTCATGTGGCCGGCGCTGGCCCTCCGGGACAACCCCCTCTGGATCCTCGGGATGCTCGTCGGCGCCGGGCTCGGCACGCTCCTCCGCGCGCTGCTGGGCCAGCTCATCGGGGCGTGGCACCGGGGGACGCTCAGTCCCGGCCACCGCTGACGGAGAGCGCCGTATGGCCGAGGCGCTGCGGCTCACCATCGAGCTCGTCCCCGAGACCGCCTGGGGCGCCAACCTCCGCGCGGCGCTCCCGCGGGCCTGTAGGGTGTGAAAACGTCGTCCGGCACCGATTCTGTCGAGCAAACTGACCTCCGCTCTGCGGCCTGACCGATCCACCCTGGCGTTCCCCTCGGTCGGCTATGATCGCCCCCGGCGCGGCGCCTCGCGCTGCCGAGTGGTGATGCGCACAGAGGAGGGGCGGATGTTCTGGTTCGTGTTCACGCATTTCGTGGCGTTCCTCGTCGACCTGGTCCTCGGAATGCGACCAGGCAACCGCGACAAGGACCTCCAGATCCTCGTGCTGCGGCACCAGGTGCGCCTGCTGCAGCGCCAGCGCCCCCGCCCGCCCCGGCTCACGCGCGGCGAGAAACTCACCCTCGCCGTCCTGACCACCGCGCTCGCCCGCCTGACCGCCGGCCCGCGGCACCAGCTCGACCAGTATCTGCTGCTGTTCAAGTTGGACACGATCCTGAAATGGCACCGCGAAATGGTCCGGCGTAAGTGGACCTACTGACAGACGCAGCGGGGCGGTCGGCCGGCCATCCCGGCCGAGGTCGAGGCGCTCATCCTCCGGCTCGCGCGGGAGAACCCGCGCTGGGGGCATCGGCGCATCCAGGGCAAGCTGAGCAAACTCGGCCACCCCGTCAGCGCCTCGGCCGTGCGCGCGGCCCTCCGGCGGCACCACGTCCCGCCCGCTGTGTCGGCTACCAGGGCCATCCGCTCCCAGCACAGCTTCGGCCATGTCAGATCAGGCGGCCCGTCGATACGCGTGGTGGAGACCACCAAGAACCGGGAGCGCGGAGACTTCGGCAGCGCTGTCCACTGAGCCATCCCCGTTCTCCCTCGGTTCGGGGACGCGTTGGTCGATGCCTTGGTGTGGTCGCGAATGATGGACGTACCGGGCGTATTCGTGCAAGGCGCGCCGCAAGTGCGCCTCGCTCACGAACAGGATGTGCTCCGGACACTCGCGGCGCAGGCTGCCTACCAGGCGCTCGCAGATGGCATTCGCGCGCGGCGCGCGAATGGGCGTTCGGAGCAGGGTGGTCCCGCTTCCCGTCGCGACCGTGTCGAAGCGGGGGCCGTAGTTCGCATCGTTGTCACGGATGAGGTACTTCGGCGCTGCACCGAAGGGGGTGGCCTCCCGCCGTTGCTGCGCGACCCACTCGTCCGTCGGCGCGCGGGTGGCGCCGATGTGGCCAATACGCCGCGACCCCGGCGCGGTGATGACAAACGCGAAGAGCGGCCGGAACCAGACATCGGTAAGCTGCACGAAGTCGCGGGCCCAGATGTCCTTGGTGTGGTTGCGGAGGAACGTCGCCCAGGTCTGCCCGCGAGGCGGCGACGGGCGGGCCTGTCGCATGTGGCGTTGGATCGTGCGCTTCGCGACCGTGATCCCGAGCTTGAGCACTTCGCCCCGGATGCGGTCAGCGCCCCACAGCCGGTTGCTGGACGCCATTTCCCGGCTGAGGGCGATCGTCTCCGGCGCGATCCGCGGTTCCTGCGACGTCGCGCGGGATTTCGCCTGCCAGAACAGGCGCAGGCTCGCGCGATGCCACCGCAGGGCCGTCTCCGGCCTGATGATGAGTAGCGCCTCCCGCCAGTGCTGCACCTTGCTCGCGAGCACGACGAGGAGCGCGCGATCGGCGCGCGTGCAGTGCGGCCGTTTGCCCGCGCGGTTGAGCACGAGGAGTTGCTGGCGCAGCAGCCGGTTTTCGGCGATCAGTTGCGGTTTGCTGCGCGCCAGATCGGGGATCGCGCCGACCAGCGGGGACGCGGGGAGCGGCTTGCACCAGCGCGAGATGACCCTCGCGACGACCCGGAGGGCCCGCGTGTAAATTCTCGTTGTCAAGTCGGCGGGATTGTCGTCTAAGAACCGGCATCGCGGTCGCGCTGGGCGGTCACGAGGCGGGCGCCGCGGCCGGCGCCGCCGGGGCG
>DASSSV010000866.1:0-4751 GCA_035708265.1 Thermomicrobiales bacterium
CCGGCCGTGCGCGGCCAGCGCCGCCGCGACTCCTCGACGTAGTAGCGCAGTGCCTCGGCCTGGAGCCACTGGCTCGCCAGCACCGCCAGGTCGTCGTCGGCGATGGGGCCGAAGAGCGCGTCTACCGTCGCGCGGTCCTCCCACCAGGCGCCGCCGTGGTGGCGGCGGGCGGGCGCGCCGGGTTGGCGCGAGCGGTGGCCGGGCGAGAGCCAGCGGCGTTGGGTCGCCAGGCTGGCCTCGCCGGGCGCGCCGAGTTCGGAGTGCAGCAGCGGGCGGATGGCGTTGAACCGGGCGTACTGCGGGCCGGGCGGGTCGGCGCCGTACTCCCACGGGCCGTGGACGTCCCAGAGGTCGGCCGCGGCGGGGTCCGCGGCGAAGGTCGGGCCGAGCGGCGAGCCGGGGCGGAAGGCGCGGCCGGGGTCCTCCGCCGCCACGACGGCGGCCAGCGTCCGCGCGTAGGGGTGATCGGGCGTCAGCGGGCGGCCGTCCGGCTCCTGCAGCTCGTTCCCGCCGCCCCAGAGCGCCAGGCTGGGGTGGTTGCGCCGCGCGGCGACGACGTCGCGAGCGTAGCGGGCCAGGCGGTCGAGGTAGGCCGGGTCGGCCGGCGGCACGTTGGAGATCCCGGCCGAGGAGAGCGGGAACTCCTGCCAGACCAGCAGGCCGAGGCGGTCGCAGGCGTCGTAGAAGGCGCGCGTCTCGGGGTCGGCGCCGCCCCAGCAGCGCAGGATGTTCGCCCCGCTCGCGCGCGCCAGGCGCAGCAGCCGCGCGGCCAGCCGGTCGGCGCGCGGGCCGCCCATGGCGTCGGCCGGCACCCAGTTCCAGCCGCGCTGGAAGAGACGCCGCCCGTTGACGACGAGCGTCAGCGGCCAGGTCCCGGCCGGCCCCTCCCAGCGGATCTCGCGGACGCCGAAGGTCGTCTCGACGCGATCGGAGCCGTCCAGGCAGGCGGCGACGGCCCGGTAGAGCGGCTGGCGGCCGAGGCCGTTGGGCCACCAGAGCGCCGGGGCGCGCAGGTCGAGCGTCGCGCGGGCCAGACCGTCCGCCCCGGCCGCGGCCTCGGCGGCGGCGACCTCCCGCCCGCCCCGCCCGACCGCGAAGCGCACCCGCGCGCCGGGCAGCCCGTCCACCCCGACCGCCAGCGCGACCGTCGCCGCGCGGCCGTCCGGCGCCGGTTCGGCGCGGAGCCAGAAGTCGTGGAGCCGGTGGGGACCGGTTTGCCGCAATTGGACGCCGCCGAGGATGCCGACGCGCACCAGGCGGGGCGCGAAGTCCCAGCCGTAGCCCATCCGCCCCTGCAGGCCCCGCGTCCGCTCGGTGCGGCCGGTCTGCGGGTCCTCCGCGCGCGGTGCGCGGATCACGACGAGGAGCTGGTTCGCCCCGGCCGCGAGCGCCGGCCCGACCTCGCAGGGGAAGGGCGCGCCCGGCCCCTCGTGTACGCCGACGCGCGCGCCGTTGAGGTAGACCTCGCAGACGTCGTCCACCGCGTCGAACTCGAGGAAGGCGCGCCGCCCGGCCGGCAGCGGCTCAAGTATAAGGTCGCGGCCGTAGATCCAGTCGCGGTGCTCGACCCACTCGGCGTCGCGGCTGCGGAGGTCGCGGTAGGGATGCGCCAGCCGGCCGGCGCGCCAGAGCGCCTCCTGCACCGAGGACGGCACCTGCACCGGCAGCCAGGCCGCGAGGTCGTGGCGGCGGCGGGCGCGGTGGACCCACTCCCACTCGTTGGGATTGTCGTCGGCTAGCCGCCACTCCCCGGCCAGATCCCGCACCTCGGGGCCGCCGCCCGCGCCCATCGCCCGCGCCCTCCCGCCGCGCTCAGCCCAGGATCGGGAGGAGGTCGGCGTCATGGTCGAAGATCAGCGGCAGGCCGCCGGTGTGGACGTAGACGACGACCTCGGCCGGGCCGACGCGCCCGCGCCGCACGTCGCCGATCAGCCCGGCGACCGCCTTGCCGGTGTAGACCGGGTCGAGCAGCAGCCCCTCGCTGCGCGCCAGCAGTTGCATCGCCTCCAGCGCGGCCGGGTTGGTCAGGCCGTAGCCGGGCGGGCCGTACTCGTCGCGGTGCTGGTGGTCCGCGGGACGCTCCCCGAGGTCGAGGCCGAGCAGCGCGGCCGCGCCCGCGCAGACCTCGGCCGCCGCGCCGACCGCCGCGCCACCGGTGTCGCGCGGCGAGACGCTGACGACGCGCGTCGGCAGGCCGAGCGCGCGGGCGGCCAGCAGCGGCCCGGCGACACCCTTGCCCGACGAGCTGATGTAGAGCGCGTCCGGCGCCCCGAGCCCGAGGTCCGCCAGTTGCCCGAGCAATTCGAGCGTGCAGTCGGCGTAGGCCAGCGCGGCGGCCTGCGCAAAGAACGGCGTCGCGGTCATGACGTACGGGTGCCGGCCCGCGGCCGCCAGTTCCCCGGCGAGTCGTTCGAGCGTCGCCTGCTGCGCCGGCACATCGGGCGCGTAGTGGACCTCCGCGCCGAGCAGCCGGTCGATCAGCAGGTTCCCCCGCGGCGGACCGGCCGGCTCCCGGCCGACCAGGACCAGGACGCAGCGCAGGCCGTGGCGGTTGGCGACGGCGGCGGTCTGCCGCGCCGAGTTGGAGAGGATGTCGACGCCGAGGAGGAGGGTGTCGGCCCCGTGCGCCAGGGCGTCGGCCAGGCGGAACTCCAGGTTGCGGACCTTGTTGCCGCCGAGCGCGACGCCGGTGAGGTCGTCGCGCTTGACGAAGATGCGCGCGGTCGTGCCGAGCGCCCGGGCGAAGCGCGGGCATTCCTCCAGCGGCGTCGGCGCGTGGGCCAGCGGCACCCGCGGCAGCCGCCCGATCCGCTCGCGCAACTGCGCCGCCGTCACCGGCGCGGCCAGCGTCCGCCCTGTCATGGTCACCCCTTCCCTGCGCCCTACTGGAAGATCACCACGGCCGGCGCGGGCGTCAGCGACAGCACCTGCTCGGGCGGCATCAGCGGGTCGTCCTGCTTGTAGAAGAGCTTCATGCCGCCGTACTGGATCGGCTCGTCGGTCACGAGCAGGCGGTAGTCGTCCTCTTTGACCTTGGCCGAGCCGAAGCCGTCGACGTTGAGCACCAGCTCGACGTGCGGCATCGGCTTGAGCAGTTGCTTGTTGGTGATCATGCTCGGCACGAACTGGTGGACCAGCAGAACCTTATCGGTGATGCCGTTCTGCGTCACGATGTCGGCCAGCGTCCGCGCCGCGCCGATGATGTCCGCGGCGTCGATGCTGCCGAACTCGTCGCCGGGCACCTGCCCGGGCTTGACAGCGAACTCGGGGTCGATCGCCAGGTGGACGTAGGGCCGCTTCAGGAAGGGCTCGATCGCCTTGACGTCGGCCGCGACGGTCCCGCGGCCGATCTGGATGTCGAGCAGCAGCAGCATGTTGTTCTTCTGGGCCAGTTGCGCGTACTGCTCGATGATCGCGGGCGGGGTGCGCTGGAGGTAGAGGCCGTCGGGGCCGGGCGAGCCCTGGGCCACCGAGGCGATCAGCTCGATCGTCGGGATCGCCGGGCGGGTCGGGTCGGCCCCGGTGTAGAGATCGGCCTGCTCCTTCAGATGCTGCACCATCTCGTCGGGCCCGTACTCGCCGAGGACGCCCATCCGGTCCGAGAAGGGGTGGCCATAGAAGGTGACCAGCCGGTTGTGGCGCAGCGGGCCGTTGGTCGGGTCGAGGACGCCGGTCGGGAGGACCGGGCGCGGCTCAGAAGGAGTGGCGGTGGGCGACGGCGGGGCCGCGGTGGGGGAAGCCGGGGCGGCTGTCGCGGAGGGCGCGGCCGGCGAGCCGGGCGGGCGGGACGGCGCCGTGCCGGCCGGCGACATCCCCTGCGCGACCTGCGCCGCCGTCGCGGTCGCGGCCGTCGGTGACGCCTCGGCCGCCGCGCGCGGGTCCGGCCGGGTCGTGCATTGCGCCACGCTGGCGCCGACGACGAGGAGGAGGACCAGCGCCGAGACGGCGCGCAGCGGGAAGACTTGCGGGATCCGGGGATACGCCATCCTTGCTCCGTCGCGTCGCGGCGCGCCCGGCCTGGCCGCCGCGACGGTGAGGGGTCAGTAGCCGAAGTACGCGTCGATCGCGCGCAGGTAGCCGTCGGCCAGCCGGGCGAGCGTGGCGTCGTCGGCGATCAGGGCGCGCTCGGTCGGGTTGGTCTCGAAGAGCGCCTCGGTCAGCACGATCGGCAGGCCGACCATGCGGTTGGCGACCCAGCGGCCGCTCGGGTCGTTGACGTTGCCGAGCGTCGCCAGGTGGCCGTAGACCTTGCCGATGCCGCCGTCCTCCGCCGCCGCGCTGGAGGGCGGGGTATACCCCCGGTCGGTCAGCGCCGCCGCGACCTCCCGCTGCACCAGGCCGGCCAGGCGCGCATTTTGCGGGCCACCGCGGTCGCAGTAGTAGGTCGTCGAGCCGCCGCCCGGTCCGCTCGGCGCGGCGTTGTAGTGGATCGAGATCGCCAGGTCCGGTTTCAGCGCCAGGATCCGCGAGGCGTGGATGTAGCCCTCTACGTAGCCGGCGTCGTCGTCGGCCGCGTCGGGCGGCACGAGCGCAGCGTCGCCCATCAGCACGGTCGCGTCATCGGGGCGGGTCAGCGCGACGGTGTAGCCGGCCGCCTCGAGTTTCGCCTCGATCGCCAGCGCCGTGCGCAGCGTGTCGCGATACTCGATCCCCATGGCGCCGCCGGTCGTCCGGTCGTGGCCGGGGTCGAGCACGATCACCTTGCCGCGGCGCGGGTTGGCCGCGTCGGGCGCGTCCGGCACGGCGACGGC
>DASSSV010000867.1:0-5390 GCA_035708265.1 Thermomicrobiales bacterium
CACCGAGTCGGAGCAGCGCGACTGAGCGTCGCGCCCGACCGAGTCCCGCGGCCCGGCCGCCGGGAGAGGGCAGGTAGAGACACGATGCAACAGCACGATTTGCGGCCGAATCCGGGCGCGCGGCGGCCGAAGCGGCGCGTCGGCCGGGGCACCGGCAGCGGGACCGGCAAGACCGCCGGCCGCGGCACCAAGGGCCAGAAGGCGCGCGAGACGGTCCGGCGCGGGTTCGAGGGTGGGCAGCTCCCCATCCAGAAGCGGATGCCGTACAAGCGCGGCTTCGTCAACCCCTTCCGCGTCGAGTACGAGATCGTCAACGTCGGGCGCCTCGAAGAGTTGGTGGCCGACGAGCGCCTCGACACGACGATCGACCCGACCGCGCTGGCGCACGCGGGCGCGATCGACCTCGCCCGTCCCCTGAAGATCCTGGGCGACGGCGAGCTGACGCGCCCGCTGGCCGTGCGCGCGCACAAGGTCACGGCCGGCGCGCGGGCCAAGATCGAGGCCGCGGGCGGGACGATCGAGCTGCTCGACGAAGTACGAAGTACGAACGACGGAGACGGCGACTCGGACGGCGACACAGCATAGCGCGAGACGGGGTGCGGAGTTCGTCCTTCGTACCTCGTTCTTCGTACTTTAGGAGTCCCAGATGCTCCAGGCGGTCTTCAACGCCTTCAAGATCCCCGACCTCCGCCGGAAGATCATCTTCACGCTGGTGATGCTGCTGATCTTCCGGTTCGTCGCGCACATCCCGGTCCCGGGCGTCGACCGGCAGGCGCTGGACAACCTGCTCAACCAGAACCAGCTCCTCGGGATGCTCAACCTCTTCTCGGGGAGCGCGCTGCGGCAGTTCTCGATCGCGGCGATGGGCGTCTATCCCTACATCACCGCCTCGATCATCATGCAACTGCTGCAGCCGATCATCCCGCGGCTTGAGGAGCTGAGCAAGGAAGGCGAGCAGGGCCGCAACACAATCAACCGCTACACCCACTGGCTGACCGTGCCGCTGGCGCTCCTCCAGGCGTTCGGCCAGTGCCAGCTGATGAAGAGCCAGGGCATCCTGAAGGACTTCGGGCTCTTCGACGGCGCGACGGCGCTGCGCTCGGTCTCGATCCTCCTCTCGATGATGGCCGGCTCGATCTTCCTGGTCTGGATCGGCGAGCTGATCACCGAGAACGGCGTCGGGCAGGGCGTCTCGATCATCATCTTCGGCGGCATCGTCGCGAACCTGCCGGACGCGGTCGGCAAACTTTCTAGCGGCACCAGCACCGGCCAGAGCATCATGGGCGTCCTCGTCTTCCTGCTCCTCGGCCTGATCACGATCGTCGGGATCGTGCTGATCAACGAGGGGCAGCGGCGCATCCAGGTCAACTACGCGCGCCGGGTGCGCGGCAACCGCATGTACGGCGGCCAGAGCACGCACATCCCGCTGAAGGTCAACTCGGCCGGCATGATCCCGCTGATCTTCGCCGTGTCGATCATGGTCTTCCCCGGCTACATCGCCAACCTCTTCACCGCGTCGGATCGGGCCTGGCTGCGCGGCCCGGCCAGTTTCCTGGCCAGGGTCTTCGACGCCAACTCGTTCCAGTACCAGGTGATCTACTTCCTGATGGTGGTCGCCTTCACCTACTTCTACACGATGGTGATCTTCCAGCAGCAGAACATCGCCGAGAACCTGCAGAAGAATGGCGGCTTCATCCCGGGTATCCGGCCCGGCGCGCCGACGAGCACCTTCCTGACGAAGGTGCTGACGCGGATCACGCTGGTGGGCGCGCTCTTCCTGGGCCTCGTCGCGGTGCTGCCCTGGATCCTGGCCCGCCTCACCGGCGTGCAGACGCTCTTCCTGAGCAGCACATCCCTGCTGATCGTCGTCGGCGTGGCGATCGATACGATGCGCCAGCTCGAGGCGCAACTCTTGATGCGCCACTACGAGGGTTTCATCCGGTGAGTCGGGAGTCGGGAGCCGGGAGTCGGAAGTGACGGCTTCCCTTGCAGCACCCGGTCTGCGGTGGCACGGCCGGTACTGCCGACTGCCGACTCCCGACTCCCGACTGGAGACGGTGTGAACGTCATTCTGCTGGGCCCGCAGGGGGTCGGGAAGGGGACGCAGGGGGAGATCATCGCGCCGCGGCTGCGTCTGGCGCGCGTGGCGACGGGCGACCTGTTGCGCGCGGCGATCGCGGAGGGGAGCGACCTGGGCCGGCTCGCGCAGACCTACTACGACCGCGGGGCGCTGGTGCCGGACGACGTGGTGATCGGGCTGGCCGTGGCGAAGTTGCGCGAGGTCGCCGCAGCCGAGCCGCCGCTGGCCGGCGCGCTCTTCGACGGCTTCCCGCGCACCCGCCCGCAGGCCGAGGGGCTCGACGCCGCGCTGGCGGGGCTGGGGCAGCGGATCGACCGCGTCGTCAACATCGACGCGCCGCGCGACGTGCTGATCGAGCGCCTGACCGGGCGCGTCACCTGCCGGGTCTGCGGCACGATCTACAACCTCAAGACGAAGCCGCCCAGTGTGCCGAACGTCTGCGACGTCTGCGGCAGCAAGAACTCGCTGGTCCGCCGCGCCGACGACACGCCGGAGGCGGTCGGCGAGCGGCTGCGCCTCTACGACGAGCAGACCGCGCCGCTGCTAGAGTACTACCGCGCGCGCGGCGTCGTGCGCGAGGTGAACGGCGACCAGCCGATCGAGCGGGTCACGGCCGATGTGCTGGCCGCGCTGGCGGACGGGGGGCGGGCGTAGCGATGGCGCGCCGGGGCGAGGTGGCCGCGATCACGCTGAAGGACCGCGCGGCGCTGGACGGGATGCGCCGCGCCGGCGCGCTCGTCGCGGAGACGCTGGCGCTGCTGCGTGAGCGCTGCCTCCCCGGCGTGACGACCGCCGAGCTCAACCGCCTCGCCGACGAGCACATCACCGCGCGCGGCGGCGTGCCGTCGTTCCTCGGTTACCCGGGGCCGACGCCCTACCCGGCGTCGATCTGCGCCTCGCTCAACGAGGTCGTCCTGCACGGCATCCCGGGCCCGCGCGCCCTGCGCGACGGCGACATCATCTCGCTCGACGTCGGGGCGATCCTCGATGGCTGGCACGGCGACGCCGCGATCACGGTGCCGGTCGGCGCGGTGAGCGCGGACGCGGCGCGCCTCATCCGCGACACCGAGGACGCGCTGCGCGCGGGGATCGCCGCGGCGCGCGCCGGCAACCGCCTGGCGGACATCGCGGCGGCGGTGCAGCGTAGCGCGCGCCGCGCCGGGCGCGGCATCGTCGAGGGCTTCACCGGCCACGGCATCGGCCGCGAGATGCACGAGCCGCCGAGCGTGCCGAACTACGTCGTGCCGGGCGCGGGCAGCGGGCCGGTGCTGCGCGCCGGCATGACGCTGACGATCGAGCCGATGCTGACGGCCGGCAGCGGCGAGACCGTGATCCTGGACGACGGCTGGACGGCGGTGACGGCCGACGGCTCGCTGGCCGCGCACGTCGAGCACACCATCGCCATCGCGGCGCACGGACCCGCGCTGGTGCTGACGAGACGGCAGGCGGCAGGCGGCAGGCGGCAGTGACGGCTTCCGGTAGTGCAGGCGGTCAGCACTGGATGAGCCGGTACTGCCGCCTGCCGTCTCCCGTCTGCCGACTTCGCCCGAGTGGCGCCGCGGCGCGGGATGTGCTATACTGCCGGGTTGTGGCGGCCTGGCCAGGTGGCAGGTCCTCGCTTGGTCTTTGCCGCCGCTTCTGCGATGAGGCACCGTGGCGGCAAACGCGGGCGCGAGCGTGACCGGGCGGATCGTCGAGCCGCTGCCGAGCGCCATCTACCGGGTGGCGCTCGACGACGGCCGGGAGGTGCTGGCGCACGTCGGCGGCCGGCTGCGGCTCAACGTCGTGCGGCTCCTGCCGGGCGACCGGGTCCGCGTCGAACTCGCGGCCTATGACGCCGGGCGCGGCCGGATCGTCGAGCGGCTGCGACCATAACGATGCGTGTGAAACCGCGGCACGGGCCGCGGGGAGTTGGAGGGGACGATGAAGGTTTCGGCTTCGGTCAAGCCGCGCTGCGAGCGCTGCAAGGTCATCCGGCGCCACGGCGTCGTGCGCGTGATCTGCACCAACCCGCGGCACAAGCAGCGCCAGGGCTAGGCGAGTAACGAGTAGCGAGTGACGAGTAACGAGTGATCGGACCTCGTCCTCTCGTCGCTCGTCACTCATCGCTCGTCACTCGTGAGGGGAGCACCATGGCACGGATCGCGGGCGTCGACCTGCCGCGCGAGAAGCGCGTCGAGATCGGCTTGCAGTACATCTACGGCATCGGGGAGACGACGGCCAAGAAGCTCTTGCTGCAGTCGCACGTCGACCCCGACACGCGGGTGCGCGACCTCACCGACGAGGAGGTCAACCGCCTGCGCGACCTGATCGAGCGCGATCTGGTGGTCGAGGGCGACCTGCGACGGCAGGTCGGCATGAACATCAAGCGGCTGATGGACATCGGCTCCTACCGGGGCATTCGCCATCGCCGCGGCATGCCCGTCCGGGGCCAGCGCACGCGCACCAACGCGCGCACGCGACGCGGGCCGAAGCGGGCCATCGGCGGGATGCGGAAGCGGACGGGTAAGTGACGAGGCGTTAGGCGTTGGGCGGTAGACGTTAGGAGGCGGGCTCTCGTACTCCTAACGCCTACCGTCTAGCCCCTAACGCCTCGCGAGGGAGGCGGCATGGCCGATCGGCGACGGCAGCAGGCGCGCGGGCGGGGGCGGCAGCGGCGCAGGGAGCGCAAGCACATCCCCCGCGGGCGGGCCTACATCCAGGCGACGTTCAACAACACGATCGTGACCCTGACCGATCAGCAGGGGAATGTGATCGCGTGGGACAGCGCGGGCGCGGCCAACTTCAAGGGCTCGCGCAAGAGCACGCCCTACGCGGCGCAGGTGACGGCCGAGAACGCGGTGCGCAAGGCGCTGGAGCACGGGCTGCGGCAGGTCGACGTCTTCGTCAAGGGCCCGGGCGCCGGGCGCGAGGCGGCGATCCGCTCGCTCTCCGCGGCCGGCCTGCAGGTGCTCTCCATCGCCGACGTCACGCCGATCCCGCACAACGGCTGCCGCCCGCCGAAGCGGCGCCGCGTCTGATCGAGTCGGCAGTCGGCAGTCGGCAGCCGGCAGTACCGACCGTGCCAGCGCAAACCGCGTGGCACAGCGGAAGCCGCCACTCCCGACTCCCGACTCCCGACTCCCGACTTCGTTAGGGCGGCACCGGGAGCATGAAGGGCGCGCGGGCGCCCGTAAACCGTGTGGCCGCACCTGGACTCTCGTAGGAGGGAGGGCCGAGTTGGCTCGGTATACCGGACCGGTTTGTCGAATCTGCCGGCGCGAGGGGGTGAAACTCTTCCTGAAGGGGGAGCGCTGCCTCGGGCCGAAGT
>DASSSV010000868.1:0-8369 GCA_035708265.1 Thermomicrobiales bacterium
CAGCCGCAGCCCCGCCCGCGCGAAGAGCGCGCGGAACTCGCCCGCCGTGCGGTCCCGCCCGTCGTCCGACTGCGTCAGCATCTCGATGTCGAACAACTTGCCGAAAAACGGCGTGTTGTCGTCGGGCAGCACCATCTCGACGACCAGCACCCGGCCGTCCGGCGGCAGCGCGTCGCGGAAGCGGCGCAGCAGCCCGACCGCGGTGTCGTCGTCGAAGCTGTGGATGAACGACTTCGCCATGATCGCGTCCGCGCCGCGGGGCACGCCCGCGAAGACGTCGCCGCCGACGACCCGGCAACGGCCGTCGAGCCCGGCCGCCGCCAGCGGCGCGTGCGCGCCCGCGACGACGTGCGGCAGGTCGAAGAGGACGCCTTCGAGGTGCGGGTGCGCCTGGAGGATGACGCCGAGGAGCGTGCCGTGGCCGCCGCCGACATCCATCAGCGTGCGGACGCCGGCGAAGTCGTAGTGTTTGGCGACGGCCGGCGCCGCCTGCAGGGTGATCGTCGTCATCGCCCGGTCGTAGACGTCGGCGGCCTCGGGGTGGGCGGTGACGTACTGGTAGGTGCCCATGCCCCAGACGTGCTCGAAGGCCGGCTCGCCGGTCATGACGCTGTGGTGCAGCGCGCCCCACGACTGCCAGTGCCAGGGCTCGCCGAACATGATCGCCAGCGGACGCACCGAGCCCTCGACGTCGGAGCGCAGCAGGTTCGCGAGCGGGGTCAGGCGGAAGGCGTGGCGCTCGTTCTCGTCGAAGATGCCGACCGTGGTGAGCGCGCGGAGGGCGCGATAGAGCGTGCGCGGGTGCGCGCCGGTCGCCGCCGCCAGGGCCTCGGCGTCGAGCGGGCCGCGCTGGGCCAGCAGGTCGGCGATGCCGAGTTTCGCGGCGACGTAGACCAGTTGCGTGACCCACATGCCCGAGATCATCTGGATCAGGCCCATCGGACGGGTCTGCAGCACGGGCGGGCCGGCCAGGCCGGCGTCGCGGACCAGCGTGTCGACGTAGGCGTCGAGCGTGTCGTAGCCCTGCACGAGCTGGGCGGCCTGGAGCCCGGAGTAGAGCGCGCGGAAACTGCCCGAGCCCGGCTGCGCCCAGTGGCCGGCCAGGTAGAGCCCGGCGATCGGCGTGTCGTGGCGCGGGCGCTTGCTGCCCGCCTGCAAGGGCGTGTTGGCCCAGCCGTAGAGCGCCCCGGCCCGGTTGGCCGCGTAGCGCTCCAGCGTCGCGGGCGTGGCACTCTCCAGGTGGGTGATGTGCCGGCGGAAGCCGGGGAAGAGGCACTCCAATTCGTCGAGCAGGGCCTCGGTGTAGCGCCCCTTCTCGTCGGACCACGGCTTGCCGATGTCGTAGGGCGCGAGCGAGGTCAGGATCGCCAGGTGCTCGCCCTCCGGGGCGAGCGAGGGGTCGGCCAGCGTCGGCACGTTGAGCCACATGCCGCCCGGCTGGCCGGCGAGGATGTCGCGGTAGGCGGCGTCGTGGTCCCAGTCGCGGTGGATGAAGGTCTCGTGCGCGGCGCCCAGCGCGCGCAGGTCCAGGTCGGTCGCGGCGTAGACGACGCAGCCGGAGAGGCACGGTGTCAGGCGGCGGAAGTTGCGCAGGAAGGATGCCGGCAGGTGCTCCGGGCCGACGAGGCGCTCGAAGGTCTGGGTGGCGTCGGCGTTGGAGACGACGATCTCCGCGCAGAGGCGCCGCCCGCCGGGCAGCAGGACGCCGGCCACCCGGCCGTCCTCGACCACAATCCGCTCGACCGGCGTCCCGACCACCAGGTCGCCGCCGTGTTTGGTCAGCGCGTGGACGAAGGCGTCGGCGACCCGCTGGAAACTGCCGCGGCAGTAGGTCGGGCCGTCATCGAGGAAGGCCATCAACATGCCGGACCAGGTGAAGAAGGAGAGTTCGGAGGGTGGCAGGCCGAGGTAGGGCCAGGAGGTCGTCAGCAGCGCCCGCAGTTTCGGGTCGCGCACGAACCCGTCCAGCACCTCGTCCACCGTCACGCTGCGGTACTTGAAGAGGTCCGGGTAGCGCGCGGCGGCGCGGTCGAGGTCGCGGAGGGTGAGTTGCGGCGCGAGTTCCTGCGACTCGCGGGTGACGCGCGCGCAGAGCGCGATGAACTCGCGCAGCCCGTCGGCCTCGGCCGGGAAGAGCCGCGCGTGGGTGGTGATGAACTCCTCCCGCCCGTAGGGCACGTCGAGCCGCAGGTCGGGGAACGCCGTCCCGTAGAACGAGTCGAGCGGCAGCAGCTCGCAGTCGTCCTCGACGCCGAGGACGCGGAGCATGGTGTCGAGCAGGAGGCCCTTGCGCGCCTGCGGCATGACGTGGACGGCCGGGTCGAAGGTGTAGGGGCCGCGGCGGAAGGCGTGGGCGTAGCCGCCCGGCCCCTCCTGCCGCTCGACGACCAGCACCTTGCGGCCGCCCTTCGCCAGGAAGGCGCCCGCGGAGAGCCCGCCCAGGCCCCCGCCGACCACGATGACGTCGTAGCGCTCGCTCCGCGGCTCCCGGCGCCCGTCGGTGGATGGCATCGCCGCCATGAGGCATACTCTCCTTCGTTGCGGGCGTCGCGACGCCCGTCGTACCACTCGGTCTGCGCGCTGCCCGGATGGGGGTGCGAGTTGCGAGTTGATCGTGGGCGGTCGATCGTTGACCGCGGCCGGCGCAGCGCCTGCCGGCGCGACGAACGACCAACAATTCTCAACTATCAGCACATGAACTCGCGATGGGCTCTGACTGCCCGAGCCCGTGTGCTTATGCTGCTATACGTATAGAACCGGCTCCGCGTTTCATTCCGGGTTATGAACACAGGAGGTATCGGATGGCGAGAGATGGCGACGGCGCGGTCGCGTACCAGGAGGATCTGGCGGGCGTCGCCGCGGGCGACCTGACCGGCTTCTTCGACGGCTGGCCGAACCCGCCGACGCCGGCGACGCACCTGCGCCTGCTGGCGGGCAGCGACGCGGTCGTCCTGGCGCGCGACGCGGCCAGCGGCCGGGTCGTCGGGTTCATCACCGCGATCACCGACGGCGTCCTCTGCGCCTACATCCCGCTGCTGGAGGTGCTGCCGGATTATCGGGGGCGGGGGATCGGGACCGAGCTGGCGCGGCGGATGCTGGCGCGGCTGCGCGACTATTACATGGTCGATCTGCTGTGCGACGCCGAGCTGCAGCCCTTCTACGCGCGGCTCGGGCTGCGGCCGGCGGTCGGGATGATGGCGCGCAACTACGCGCGGCAGGCGGGGGAGTAGCGAAGGATGGGCGACGAGCGCACGTGGGACTATCTCGACGCGAACCGGGAGCGCTGGAACGAGTTGACACCGATCCACGCCCGCTCGGCCTACTACGGCGTGGACGCCTTCAAGGCCGGGGCCTCGACGCTCCGCTCGATCGAGCGCGCCGAAGTGGGAGACGTGGCGGGGAAGTCGCTGCTCCACCTCCAGTGCCACTTCGGGCTGGACACCCTCTCCTGGGCGCGGCTCGGTGCGACAGTCACCGGCGTTGACTTCTCCGAAGAGGCCATCGCCCTGGCCCGCGCGCTCAGCGCCGAGACCGGCGTCCCGGCGACCTTCGTCCGCTCGGACATCTACGCGCTGCCGGAGGCCCTCACGGGCGCGTTCGACACCGTCTTCACCTCCTACGGCGTGCTCTGCTGGTTGCCGGACCTGCCCGCCTGGGCGCGCGTGATCGCGCATTTCCTCAAGCCGGGCGGGGTCTTCTACATCGTCGACGGGCACCCCTTCGCCGACGTCTTCTACAACGAGGCCGACGCGACCGAACTGCGCGTGGCCTACTCCTACTTCCACGCGCCCGAGCCGATGAAGTGGGAGGCCGCCGGCAGCTACGCCGACCACGACGCGGTCGTCACCCGGCCGTCCTACGAGTGGACGCACAGCCTCGGCGACATCGTCGATGCGCTCACCGGCGCTGGCCTGCGGATCGTCTTCCTGCACGAGTTCCCGGTCTGCTCCTGGGCGCGCTTCCCTTTCATGGAGGAGGGCGCGGACGGCTGGTGGCGCCTGCCGGCCGGGCTGCCCGCGCTCCCGCTGACCTTCTCGCTCCGTGCCGAGCGGCCGGCCCCCTGAGCCGGCTATCCGCCGCCCCGAATGGGGATACTGTCGGCCAAAAGTACAAACGGGCTATTGACGGCGAGTACGAGGGGGGCATACGCTGTGATCGGCGGCCATAACGGCCGCCGCGCGGACTTTTGTCTGCCGACGCCGGCCGGAGGCGCGGGATGGGCTGGCGGAATCTCCTCATCGCCATCGTCATCGCCGTCGCGGCGTTCCTGGTCCTCGCGGACCGGGTCGCGGCCGATGCGCCCGCCCTGCCCGTGTCCGTCCCCGGCGTGACGACGCCCAAGAGCGATCCCCCCGGCCCGCCGACTCCAGCCGCCACGTCGCCGGAGCGGCGCCCCGCGAGCGCCCCGGCGACCCAGGCTGCGTCGCACGCGACGCAGGCCGCCGCCCCGGCCGCGACCCAGCCGCCGGCCGCGGCGACCCCGGCGCCGCCGTCCGCGACGGCCGCACCCGCGACGCTCTCGACACCCCAGGCGACCCATGCCGCCCCGACACTCGCCGTGCCGACGGTCGCCGCGCCGAGTATCGCGGTGCCGACGATTGCAATCCCAACCGTAACCGTTCCGGGTATCGCGGTCCCGAGCGTGGCCGTCCCGACCGCCGCCGTCCCGCCCATCGCCGTGCCCAGCGTCACCGTGCCGCAACTCCCCGCGGTCGCGGTGCCGACCGTGGCGCTGCCCGGCGCGCCGGGCGAGCCGCCCGCGACCGTCGCCGTCCCGACCATCCCCGCGCTCCCCGCGGCGCCGGTCCTGCCGGCCGTGACCGTCACGGTCCCCGCGCTGCCCACCCTCCCGGCCGTGCCGCCCGTTGTCGTGTCGCCGCTGACGGTCCCGACCGTCGCGGTCCCCACGTTGCCGGCCGTCACGCTGCCCGCGCCGCCGCCGGCGCCGCCAGTAGTCGTGCCGACGCTGCCCGCGACGACGCTGCCGCCGCCCGCGGCGCCGCCCGTCGCGCCCCCGCCCGCGTCTCCGCCGCCGGCCACCGCTCCGTCGCCCCCGGCTGGGGCCAGCCCGCCGCCCGCCGGAGCGCCGGCCGCTGCGCCGTCCGCGCCACCCGCGCCGGCCCCGGCGGCGGCGCCGGCCGCGGCTCCGGCGAGCGACGATCCCGCGATCGACACGCTCAGGCCCGGCCTGGCGCCGTCCGGCGCCCAACCGGCCGCGCCCGTGCTCGCACCGGACCTGCTCGCGCCCGCGGGCGTCGTCGGGCTCCTGCCGGGGCTGCCGGATGGTTTGCCGGCTGACGATGGGGTTGTGCCCGTCACCGCCCCGCGCCCGACAGCCGAATCCGCGCCGGCGGCGCCCGCGGCGGCGCGCACCGACCCGGCCCCGCCGCCTACGCCGGCCGCGACGGGCGCCGATGCGCCGGCCGAGCCCCCGGTCATGACGCTCCCGCTGCCCGCGCGTCCGTGGTCGGCCGCCGCGGCGCCCCAGGACGCGGCCCGGTCGGAGTCGCCCGCGCCGCCGACCGTCCCCGACGGGGCGGCGCTGCTGCGCGGCCTGCTCGCCCTGCCGGTCCCGGCCGGGAGCGGGGCGACGTCCACTATCGGCGGCGGCGGGCCGGGGACGAGCGTGGCCGCGCTCGCGCTCCTGGCGCTCGCCCTCGCGATCGTCTGGTGCAGCCTGCAACGGCAGGCCCTGCTCCGTCCCACTGGTTTCGCCCACCAGGTCCTCGCTCCTCCCGGCTGATCGTCGCGCGGCACGGGTGCGCCCCGGCCACCCGATCCTCGACGCGCGAGACCAGCCATCGACCGCGCTTCACGCTCGCCCGTGAAGCGCCACGGGAGGGGTCCAACCATGTGTGACGACACGGTCTATCGCCATTCCGGCGCCGTCGCCCGCTACGCGGTGGCGCTGGGCCAGGAACTCGGCCTCACGCCGCGCGAACTCGCCACCCTGACCACCGCCGCGCTCTGCCACGATCTCGGCAAGGCCGCGATCCCCGCGAGCATCCTCGACAAGCCCGGCCCGCTGACGGCCGATGAATACGCCGTGCTCCAGCGGCACGTCGTCATCGGCGCGCGCGCGCTGGCCGCCGTCGGGCTCGGCGCGGAGGTGATCAGGATCGTCGGCGAGCACCACGAGCGCTACGACGGGGGCGGCTACCCCGCGGGCAAGCACGGCGCCGAGATCAGCCTCGGCGGCCGGATCGTCGCCGTGGCCGACGCGCTGGACGCGATGCTGACCGACCGCTGCTACGCGCGGCGGCGGACACTCGCCAGGGCGCTGGCGGAGTTGGCCCGCTGCGCCGGGTCGCAGTTCGACCCGGCCGTCGTCGCCGCGGCCCACCGGCTGGCGGCCCGCGGCGCGCTCGCCTTCGCGCCGCCGTCCGCGCCGCGCCCCGCGCTCTCCGCGGCGGCCTGACACCGCAGCCGACAACACAGGGATCCCGCTACCCTGGCGGGATCCCGGAGGAGCGTTTGTCCCATGGAACCGTACCGTCAACCCCGGCTCTGCGCCTCGGCGGGCGCGGCCGGCGACCCGCGTGGCGAGGAGGAGCCGCACCGTGAGGCGGGGCCCGACATGCCCCACGATCGGGACTGTCCGCCGCTCAAGGCGGCGTTGCTCGACGAGATCGCGCGCGCCTGGGCGGCGCTGGAGCGCGAGACCGACGGGGCGACGGCCGAACAACTGTGCCGGCCGGGCCGTGACGGCTGGTCGGCGAAGGACCACCTGGCCCACCTGGCCGCCTGGGAGCGCGCGCTGGCGGCGCTCCTGGGCGACCGGCCGCGCCACTTCGCCCTGGGAGTCGACGCATCGGTGTATCGGGCGGCGATGGCGCGCGGCGACGCCGACCCGATCAACGCGCTCGTCCAGCGCCGCGAGCGGGGACGGCCACTCGACGAGGTGCGCGCCGAGCTGCGGCGGGCGCACGGCGACCTGCTCGCGGCGCTCGCCCCGCTGAGTGAGGTCGACCTGCGGCGTCCCTACGCGGACTACGCCCCCCGAGAGACGGGCGCCCACGTCCGCCAGCCGCTCCACGAGTGGATCAGGCGGGCGAGCGCCGCGCACTTCGCCGCCCACCGGACCTGGATCGCGGCGCTCATCCGGGAACCCGCGTGGGAGGCCGGCGACACCGGGCGCGACGCCTGGCCGCCTCACTGGCAGGCCAGCGACTCGTCGGGCCGGCCCTAGCACTGTGCCGAAAGATGGGGACGTCGCCGCCGCGGCGACGTCCCGGAGGGGAGATTTCCGCGCTGAACGGCTATCGATATCTCCGGCTCTGGGCCCTGGGTCTGGCCCTGGGTCTGGCCCTGCTCTGCGCCTCGGCGCGCGGGGCGCGCGCGGCCGGCCCCGCCACGCCTGGCCCCGGCATCAACGTCGCCGGCGGCGTCACGGTCCAGGTCGGCGGCGCGACCGGCACGCCGGTCCCCTCGCCGAGCCCGGCTCCCAAGGCCATGCCGCCGAAGAGCGGCCACGAGCAGCCGGCGGTCCAGGTGACCGCGCAAGTCGGCGTCGGGATCGGGCGCCAGGCGCCCGCCGCGCCGGCGCCGGCCGTCCAGGTGACCGCGGTCGCCGGCGTGCAGGTGGGCGCGCCGCCCGCGCCGCCGACCAGGCAGCCGACGGCCACAGCCGCCACCACCCCCGCGCCGGCGGCTACCTCCGCCGCGACCGCCGCACCGACCGGCACGTCGACGCCTCCTCCGGCCTCGGCCGCGACGCCGGCCGCCGGGTCCGGCGAGCAGCGCGCGCCGCTCCTGCAGGCGACCGTCCAGGCCGGCGTCGCCGTCGGCGGGCACGCCGCGCCGGCGACCGCCACGCCCGTGCCGCCCACGGCAACGGCCGCACAGTCGACGCCCGCGGCCGCGCCGGGCCACCACGATGGCGACCACTAGGGCGCGCCGGCCGCGCAGCCGACCGCGCAGGCCGGGGCGCAGGTCGCGCCCCGCGGCGATGACGACGATGACGCGCCGCCGGTGGCCCAGGCGACCGCGACGGCGGGCGTGCAGGTAGGGCACAGCGGCCGCGAGCGTCCGCACGTCGCGCCCGTCACCGTCGACGTCTGCGCCGACCTCGCCGTCGCAGGCACGGCGGCCGGCTGTACCGCCGCTACCCCCGCGACGAGCACGCCCGCGGCGAACGGCTCGCGGGGCCTCGTCGCCGTCGATGCCTGCGCCGACCTCGCGGTCGCTGGCACCGCCGCGCGCTGCCCCTCCGGCAGCGCGCCGGGGAACGGCAACGCGGGCGGCCACTCCAGCGGCCTCGTCGCCGTCGACGCCTGCGCCGGCCTGGCCGTCATCGGCACGGCGGACGGTTGTCCGTCCGGCACGCCGCCGTCCGGCAGCCGGGCGCATGGTCTCGTCGCCGGCGTCGC
>DASSSV010000869.1:0-2000 GCA_035708265.1 Thermomicrobiales bacterium
GCCACCCGACGCGGCAACGCTGGGAATGGCGCCTGCAACCGGCCCGGCCGGACATGCCATCGGACCCGCTCGTCGTGCGCTAGTTGGACGTCGCCAGGAAGGAACTACGCAGTATGGATAACACCGGCTGACCAGCTGGAAGAGGAACTGCGCCGCCAGGCGGTCGAGGGGGAAGTAGCCCATCTCGTCGAGGATGAGCAGCTTCGGGCGGCAGAAGGCCTGCAGCCGATGGCCCAGGCGGTCCTCCTTGGCGTCGCGCCGCAGCGTGTCGAGCAGGTCGGCCACGGTGAGGAAGTAGACGCTGAGGTTCTGGCTGATGGCCAGCAGGCCCAGGGCGATGGCCAGGTGCGTCTTGCCGGTGCCCGGCGGGCCGAGGAACAGCAGGTTCTCGCCCTGCGCGACGAAGCGCAGCGTGGCCAGCTCGCGGATCTGCCGCTCGTCGATCGAGGGCTGGAAGGCGAAGTCGAACTGCTCCAGCGTGCGGATGACCGGGAAGTGGGCCAGCTTGGTCTTCATGGCGATGTCGCGCTCGGAGCGCGCGGCGATCTCGGCGGCCAGCAGGCGGTCGAGGAACTCGACGAAGGTCGCGCCCTCCTTGGTGGCCGCCTCGGCGACGCCGTCGAGGCAGTCGGGGAGGCGGGTGAGCTTGAGGCGGGCGAAGTGGGCCTGCACGCGGTCGTAGGCCAGCTCGCTCATCGCGTCACCCCCGCCAGGCGGTCGTACTCGGCCAGCGGCCGGGCCTCGACGGCCGGCGCGTCGGGCAGGTGGGCGGCCGGGGCGGCGCGCTGCTGCGCCCCGCCGCGCCGCGCGGGGCCCGCCGGCCGCCCAGCGGCCAGCGGCTGGTAGTGCGCCGGGACGACGACCCGCTCGCCCACGCCGTGCGCCAGGCGGTGCCGGGCCAGCTCGGCGCCGTCGGGGCCGACGATGAGCACCTCCTCGCGCTCGGTCTCGCGCACCAGCAGGCGCTGGCGGGCGTAGGCCGCCGGGACGGAGTAGAGGTTGCCCTCGTAGCTGACCAGGCAGTCGGCGCTGCTCCAGCGGTAGGCGACCAGGCTGGTGTCGTAGTCGGGCTTGCCGACGAGGGGGGTGAGCCCCTCGTCCGGCAGGCGCGCGAACGGCGGCACGCCGGTCGTGCCGTGCGTGCGCAGGTTGGCGACCGTGTCGAGCCACGCGCGCGCCTGCCGGTTGAGGTCGGCCAGGTCGACGTAGGTCAGGCCGAGCCAGAAGTTGCCGCGCACGTACCGGACCCCGCTCTCGACCTTGCCCTTGGTCTGCGCCCGGTAGGGCTGGCAGGCGCGCGGGGCGAAGCCGTAGTAGTGGGCGAAGTCGAGGTAGGGCGGGTGCCAGTGGACGACGCCCCCGGCCCCCCGCGCGACGACGGCCGTCTTGAGGTTGTCGTGCAGCACCTGCCGGGGGACGCCGCCGAAGTAGTGGAAGGCGTGCAGGTGGCAGCGCAGGAACCAGGCGCTCTCGGCCGAGACGGTGAACTCCAGGTACATCGCCCGCGACCAGCCCAGGGTCATCACGAAGGCGTAGAGGCGCCGCTGCCGGCCGTGGTGGTCGATGTAGCCGAAGTGCCCCCAGTCGACCTGCGCCTGCTCCCCCGGCGCCGTCTCGAAGCGCACCGTGGCGCGGGCCGCGGCCCGGTGCGCCGCGCGGTGCGGCTGGACGAAGGCGCGCACCTGCGTCTCCTTGCCGGTGTAGCCCCGCGCCTGGATCTCGTGGTAGAGCTTGCGGGCGTTGTAGACCCCCTCGGCCAGGCGCCCCTCGAGGTAGGGCGCGAACGGGTCGAGCTTGCTGCCGCGCCGCGGCCGGGCCGGCGGGGCGGCGGGGATGAGCGGCCGGGCCAGCACCCCGCGCACCGTCTTGCGGTCGTGGCCGGTCAGCCGGGCGATACCACGTCCATCAGAATGCCCTCCTATGTGAGACCGTTCGCTTTGCGTTGGAAGGGGCGGCGCGGGAGACGCGCGAACAGCGCCGGGTCGTCCGGGATGAGGTAG
>DASSSV010000870.1:0-23114 GCA_035708265.1 Thermomicrobiales bacterium
GCCGCCTTCGGCCTGCTCGCGCTCGGGCCGGTGCTGCACGTCGCCGGGCGCGCCATGCCCGCGACGGACGGCCTGATGCCCTACGCGCTGCTGGCGCGCGCCTTCCCGCCGCTCAGCCTCTCCGGGATGCCGGTGCGGATGGTCGTGATGGTGCAACTCGGCGCGGCGATGATCTGCGCGCTCGGCCTGCCGGCGCTCTGGCGCGCCGGGCGGGGCTGGCGCGCGCTGACGGCGCTGCTCCTCGCGGTGGCGGTCGTCGAGTACCTGCCGGCCCCGCTGCCGGAGACCCGCCCGGCCCCGCCGCCCTACCTCGCGGTGCT
Source organism: Thermomicrobiales bacterium (assembly GCA_035708265.1). Taxonomy (GTDB): domain Bacteria; phylum Chloroflexota; class Chloroflexia; order Thermomicrobiales; family CADCWN01; genus DASSSV01. Next base: position 321 of record DASSSV010000870.1, read on the forward strand.
CCAATCCCGCCCGGACCACCTGGCCGTGCTCGACACGGCGACCGACCAGTACCGCGCGCTCTACTACCAGACCCTGCATGGCCGGCCGCTCGCCTTCGGCTACGTCTCGCGCCTGCCCGCCAGCGTCGCCGCGCGCGACGCCGCCCTGCTGGACCTCGTCCGCGCGCGGCGCTACGCCGCCCTCGCCCGCGCCGGCTTTGGCTACCTGATCCTGTCCCCCGCCGACGCCGCCGGCGCCCCGCCCTGCGCCGCCCCGCTCTACCGCGACGCCGAAGTCACGGTCTACGCCATCGCCGAGTGCGCCACGGCCCCCTTGTCCCCCAAATCCTGGGGGGAACCCATCGTCAACGCCGCGGCGCTGGGGAGCGCAATCGCAGCGTCCGCCCCATCCTCGACTCTCGAAGGTACGCCGCCGCTTCTCCTGGCCACTCCCCCGCGCCCAGCATTGGGCGAGGGGGGCGGGGGGTGGGGGCCGCCGGCCCCGGCCGCTGTGCTATACTTCCCTCGCGATAGCGGCTGTTCGTACTTCGTACTGCGTGCCTCGTACTTCGGTGATAGCGGGGAGGGCAAACCGGGATGCAGTGTGACGGCTGCGTCGGCGGCGATGAGCTTCACGAGGAGTGCGGCATCTTCGGCGTCTACGCCCCCGGCGCGGACGTCGCGCGCCTGACCTTCTTCGGCCTCTACGCCCTGCAACACCGCGGCCAGGAGAGCGCCGGCATCGCCGTCGCCGACGGCGCGCGCCTCGCCGTCCACCGGCACATGGGCCTCGTCTCCCAGGCGTTCACCGAGGACGACCTGGCCCGCCTGCGCGGCGACCTGGCGATCGGCCACACGCGCTACTCCACCACCGGCAGCAGCAACATCCAGAACGCCGGCCCTTTCCTCGCCCGGTCGGGCCTCGGCGAGATCGCCGTCGCCCACAACGGCAACCTGACCAACGCCGACCGCCTGCGCGCCGAGCTGGAGGAGGAGGGCGAGCGCTTCTACGCCTCGACCGACACCGAGGTGATCGTCCGCCTGCTCGCCCTGGCGCACGGCGAGACGATCGTCGACAAGCTGCGGCGCGTGATGCCCCGGATGCTCGGCGCCTACAGTTTCACCATCCTGACGCCGACCTGCGTCGTCGGCGTGCGCGACCCCCTCGGCGTCCGCCCCCTCTCGCTCGGCCGGCTGCCGGACGGCGGCTACGTCCTCGCGTCCGAGTCGTGCGCCTTCGCTACCATCGGCGCTACACTCGTGCGCGATGTCGAACCGGGCGAGATCCTGGTCCTCGACGCCGACGGCGTCCACTCCTACGTCGGCCAGCGGTCGGAGCGGCGCGCCACCTGCGTCTTCGAGTTGATCTACCTGGCGCGGCCCGACAGCGCGATCGCCGGCCAGCGGCTCCACCTGGTCCGGCAGCGGATGGGCGCTGAACTGGCGCGCGAGTCCCCGGTCGACGCCGACATCGTCATCCCCGCGCCCGACTCGGCGACGCCCGGCGCGCTCGGCTACGCGCGGGAGAGCGGCATCCCCTACGCCGAGGCGCTGATCAAGAACCGCTACATCGGCCGCACCTTCATCCAGCCCGACCAGCGCCTGCGCGAGATCGGTGTCGGGCTGAAGTTCAACGCGCTGCCGGAGGTGCTGGCCGGCAAGCGCGTGGTGCTGGTCGAGGACTCGCTCGTCCGCGGCACGACCAGCCGCCCGCTGATCGAACTCCTGCGCAAGAACGGCGCGACCCAGGTCCACATGCGCGTCCACTCGCCGCCGATGGCCTGGCCGTGCTATCTCGGCGTCGACACCGGCCGCCGCGCCGAGTTGATCGCCGCGCGCAAGAGCGTCGAGGAGATCCGCGAGTTCATCGGCGCCGACTCGCTGGCCTACCTCTCGCTGGATGGCCTGGGGCGCGCGCTCGACGTCCCGGCCGGCGACTTCTGCTTCGCCTGTTTCACCGGCGACTACCCGGTCAGCGTGCAGATGGAGTTCGACAAGCTCGCGCTGGAGCAGCCGACCCTCCGCCCGCTCCACGCCGACATGGCGCTGCATTCGCACGGGTGAGTGTTTCGCCCTCACCCCCCCGGCCCCCCTCTCCCAATCCTGGGAGAGGGGAGTGACTCCGCCCCAACAGGGTGCCGCTCTTCCAGATCTCGGCTCAGGAGGACGACCACTCCGTTCGAGTCGGGCTCCCCCTCTCCCAGGATTGGGAGAGGGGGATGGGGGGTGAGGGCGAACTCGCGCCGCCTACCTCCCGGCGTACGTCACGACGTCCTGCTCGTTGGCCAGCAGGCCGCCGAGGTTGACGCCGTACCACCAGTAGATCGTCTGCTGGTTGTTCGTGTCGGTCCAGAGGGCGTGGTAGGTGCCGTCGGAGCCGACCGCCAGGTCGGTGTAGTCGCCGATGAAGGCGCCGCGGAACTGGTAGCGCGTGTTGATCGGCTTCTGCGTCGCCGTCGTCACCGTGCCCGCGCCCAGGTTCTTGACCACGTAGTCGAGCTTGGCGTTGTTGATGTACGGGCCGGGCGTCAGGCAGTGGACGCTGGCGTTCGGGTCGTACTTCGCGCAGCTCTGCCATGGCGAGACGACGTCCGCGGCGTAGGCCGACAGGTAGACCGTGCCGTCCGGGCCGGCCGCGATCGCCGGGAAGAAGGTGTCCACCGGGCGCGCGGCCGGGGCGCTCAGGGTCGTGCCGTCCGGCTGCATCACCGGGTAGGCGACCGCGGTGCGGTCGGCCGCGCCGAAGGCGAGCGTCGGCGCGCTCCAGGTGGCGCCGCCGTCAGCGGACGTGCTGTAGGCGACGGCCGCGTGGCAGCCGACGCTCACGTCGCCGGGCGTCAGGAAGTCCGCGCACGCGCGATCGAGGCTGTAGCCGGTGGCGCCGTTCTTCAGCTCCGTCGTCCAGGCGGCGTAGAGCGTACCGTCGGGGGTGAGCGCCGCGGCCGGGAAGCTATTGACGCGGAAGGCGGTGTTGTGCGGCGGGACGATGTCGATCAGCGGCGCGACCGCGGCCGGCTTGCTCCAGGTCGCGCCGCCGTCGGACGACTTGACCATCCAGGTGCTGTCGTAGGTGGACAGGCGCGTCGCGCCGTCCCAGAAGACGTAGAGGGTGCCGTCCGGGCCGACGATCGGGCGCGAGCCCTGGCCGTAGAGGACGTTGCCCGAGATCAACTGCGGGCTGCTGAAGGTCCGCCCGCCGTCGGCCGAGTAGGCGAAGGCGATCGGCGACTGCACGTAGTTGCCGTTGCTGGGGTTGAAGACGAAGCGCGTCCAGGTCACGTAGACGCGGTCGCGGTAGGGGCTCGTCGGGTTGGCGTCGGCCGCGATCCACTCCTTGTCGTTGAACACCGCGGGCTAGGTCGTCGGGTTGATGAAGGTCGGGGCGCTCCAGGTCAGGTGCCCGCTCGCGTCGAAGGTGCCGCGGTTCACCGCGACGGTGTTCGGCGGCGCGGTGCGATCGAAGCCGAGGCCGGCGTAGTAGACGTTGCCGCGGCTGTCGAACGCCAGCGCCGGGTCGCCGCCGGCGTCGTAGATGCCGCCGGCCAGTCGGTCGACGCCCGGGATCAGCGTGCCGAGGTGCTGCGGGTCGGACGAGGTGCAGCACCAGGTCGCGCCGCCGTCGTTCGAGTAGTAGGTGCCGGAGTAGCCGTCGCCGAGCGCGCTGCACGGCTTGCCGCCGACGGTGCAGCTCCAGGTGCGCGTCACGTAGTCGTTGGCCGCGCCGACCACCCGGTTCGGGTTGTGCGGGTCCACCGCGATGGCCGTCTCGTTCTGCGGCGCACCGGCGGTGTCCTGGTTCACCGTCACGTCCGGCGCGACGACGCCGGGGGCGGTGCCGGCGAGCATGACGCCGTCGGGGGCTATCGACGCGAAGGGATCCATGTCCGCCTCTTGCTCGATGAAGGCGGAGAAGCGGATCTGCAGGCCGGCGGTGCCGTTGACCGAGGCGACCTTGCCGGCGAGGGTGGTGATGTCGTAGGTGGGCGCGGCGGCCGAGACGCCGTCCTGCCAGCCGGCGCCGAGCAGCGCCAGCGCGACTGTGAGGGCAACGGTGACGCCGAAGATGGGGTGTTTTTTCACGGTATCCTCCCTGTCGAACCGAATCCGCGCGGGGAGTTTCCGGAGTCATCCTGCCGTCGGCGCTCGCCGGCCGCGGGCGGGGCGCACGGCCAACCGCGCCATCCACGCATGGCGCGCGGGCGGATCACCTCCTTCCGCACGAGGGCGCCGTGGCGCCGGCGGAGGGCCTGTGCGTGGCGTCGCACGAGCGCGGCCCACGGCGGCGTGGCCGCGATCCGGGGAAAGCGTGGCGCGAATCGTATCGCCGCGGCCTGCCGCCGTCAAGCGCGTGGCGTGGCGCGGGAACGCCGCCCCCTTGCCCGCGGCGGCGCGATCGGGCAGGATAGGCGCGCAGGCGTTGTGCGCCGGATTCGGAGACGGGAGGGGACTGTGCGACTCTACTTCCTCGACCTCGGCACGCTCGACATGGACCGCCGCGTCATCATGCCCGCGAGCCCGCCCGGCGAGCGGATCCGGCTGCCGGTGCCCGGCTACCTGATCCAGCCCGGCGACGGCAGCACGATCCTGGTCGACACCGGCATGGGCCGCGACGTGCTCGCCGGCGAGGTCGACTTCGGGGGGCGGATGCACCCGGTCGACAGCGCGGGCGCCTACGTCGTGGACCGGCTGGCCGCGCTCGGTCTCAGCCCGGAGGACATCACCACCGTCGTCGCGACGCACTTCCACTTCGACCACGCCGGCGGCCTCGCCGACTTCCCCGGCGCGACGATCGTCGCCCAGCGCGCGGCGGTGGACGCGGCGCAGGGCGGGGGGCGCTGGGGGCGGAGCGCGGTGGAGATCCCCGGCCTCCGCTGGCGGCTGGTCGAGGGCGACACCGACCTCGCGCCCGGCGTCCGGCTCCTCGGCACGACCGGCCACGCTGTCGGCCACCAGTCGCTCCTGGTGACGACCGCGCGCGACGGCGCGTTCCTGCTGACGATCGACGCGATCTACAACCGCGACCAGCTCGCGGCCGACGACTGGGGCGCCTACGCGGATCAGGAGGCGGCGCGGGCCAGCGCCAGGAAGGTGCAGGAAATCGCGCGCGAGGCCGGCGCGACGCTCGTCTACGGCCACGACGCCGCCCAGTGGGCGACGCTGCGGCACGCGCCCGAGTACTACGAGTAGCGCCGACAGCCCTCGCGGGCCATCGGCGCTACCCGGCTCGGTCAGCGGGGCGGGCAGGCTGCCGGGCGGTTCCGCAACTGCCGACTGCCCCCGGATCCGGATCGGCCGATGAGGAGCCCGCCGATCCGTTTCCCCCCGCCAGCCCCGCCCGGTTCGGCCCTTGCGAGCCCCTCCGGGCGGGTCCAGCGGGTCGCCCTCGCTGTGTACGTACACTACCACGACCGTGCCCCGCTGTCAAGCCCTTGCGGCGGGTAATGTACGTACACTTTTCTCCCCCGGCCATGCGGCACTCGCCGCGCGAGGAGGTCGCCCGGACGGCCAGGTAACGCGCTGGCTCCTCTCGACAGTTGCAAGCTGATCGTTGATAGAGGACGGTCGCGCGCCTTCCGCCGCTCGGCATCCGCGACACACTATCAACAATCAACTTGCAACTTGCAACTCTCTCAGAGGCGTTTGCGGAAGAAGACCTCGCCGACGCCGCCCGCGTTCACGCCGGCCAGGATGCCGCACTCCTCGAAGCCGACCGCCCGGTGCCACGCCTGCGCCGGCGGCTCGTCGACCCGGGAGGAACTGAGCAGGAGGTCGTGCCCGCGGCCGCGCAGCGCGGCTTCGAGAAAGGCGAGGATGGCGCGGCCGACGCCCTGGCGCCGTTCCTCGTCCAGCACGCGGATCAGGCTGATGAAGGGGAGGGTGGCCCAGAGGTATTCCAGGCGCAGGTAGCCGACCGGGCGGCCGTCGCGCTCGGCGACGACGACCTCGCCCGCGGCGATCTTCTGCGCGAGCAGTTCGGGGGTGATGTGCGGATCCTGCGCCGCGCACCAGTCGCGGTCGGCGGGCCGGGCGAAGCGGACCGCGAGCCGCGCGCCCTGGCTGTCGGCTGCTCCGGTCATCGGCGGTGTGCCTGGTGAGGAAGGCGGGTTAAACGAACGATGCCAACGACCCCGAAAGGCCCTTGGCATCAGTTCGATCAAGTTCGCGTCGTCCGAACGGACGTCTTGCGACGCCGATACTCGTGAGCCGGTAGCAGCGAACCCGAAGGCTACCTGCTTGCCGCTCCGCCCGCCCTACGTTCCGGTTCCCTCTTGCGAGTTCCCCGGCCCGCCGTCGGGGGCCGCGCCCTTGATGAACGTACTCTAGCACGGCCGTGCCGCCCTGTCAACCCCCCCGCGTGCGCTTTTCTCGCGAAACGCCGTCGCGGCCTTGACCGCGGCCGGCCGCGCTGGCAAGATGCCGGGCGGCGCGGCGGCCGGAGCGACGCGCCCGGCGAGTGGAGCAGAGAGGTCGGGAGCGACGATGGCGACGACCGTGGCGGTGACGACGACCTACCTGCACCTGCCCTCGCCAGCGCATTTCCGGCCGGCGACGCTCGACGACCCCGACCTGCTCGTCATGGCGGCGCGCGAGCCGCTGCCCTCCTTCTACCGCTTCCTCTACGACGCGGTCGGGCGCGGCTATACCTGGGTGGACCGCCTCGGCTGGAGCGACGCGGAGCTGGCCGCGCACCTGGCGCGGCCGGCGACGACGCTGCTGGTGCTCTACCGGCGCGGTACGCCGGCCGGCTACATCGAGCTGGACGCCGCGCCCGAGGAGCCGGACGGGCCCGGCACGGAGATCGCCTACTTCGGCGTCATCCCGGCCTTCCACGGACTCGGGCTCGGGAAGCACCTGCTCTCGGTCGGCGTGCGCCGCGCGTTCGACGACGGCGCGCCGCGCGTCTGGCTGCACACCTGCTCGCTGGACGGCCCGCACGCGCTGGCGAACTACCGGGCGCGCGGCTTCCTACCCTACAGGACCGAGGCCGACGAGGTCACCCTGCCCGCGCGGCCGGCCGGCTGAGGCGCAGCCCCGGCCGCTCAGGGCGTCGCGACGGCCGGGGCCGCGGAGCGCTTGGCGTGGCGCCGGGCCCGCGGCTGGTCGCCGGCGAGGAAGGGGCGGAAGCGCGCGACGAGGCGCGGCGGCAACTGGCCGCAGATCGTCGTGCCGTCCTCGGTGAAGTCGGCCGAGGCGACCTGCCCCTCGCGGTGGAAGACCTCGACCAGATCGCTGCGCGCGTAGGGGATCCGCGCCGTCACCGAGACCAGGTCGCCCTCCAGCATCGCCTCGATCCGCCCGAGGAGCGCGTCGAGGCCGATGCGCCCCTCGCCCGAGATCGGCACGACGTCGGGCGGCAGCGCCAGGTCGGCCGCGAGCGCGGCCGGGTCGACGTCGGCGTCGAGCAGGTCGATCTTGTTGAGCGCGACCAGCGTCGGGCGGCCGGCCACGCCGAGCTCGCCGAGCACCTGCCGCACCGTCTGCGCCTGCTCGGCCGCGTTGGGGTGGGTGATGTCGAGCACGTGGAGGATGATGTCGGCCTCGCCGACCTCCTCCAGCGTCGAGCGGAAGGCGGCGACCAGCATCGTCGGCAGGTTGTTGATGAAGCCGACGGTGTCGGTGATGAGGACCTCGCGCCCGGCCGGCAGCCGCACCCGCCGCGTCGTCGGGTCGAGCGTGGCGAAGAGTTTGTCCTCGGCCAGCGTGCCGGCGTCGGTCAGCGCGTTCAGCAGCGTCGACTTGCCGGCGTTGGTGTAGCCGACGATCGCGACGACCGGGATCTCGCGCGCGCGGCGCCGCTCGCGGTAGAGCTCGCGCTGCAGATGGATCTCCTTGAGCTGCTCCTTCAGCATCGCGATCCGCGCGCGCGCGGCGCGGCGGTCGACCTCGAGCTGCGTCTCGCCGGGGCCGCGCAGGCCGACGCCGCCGACCGCCTGGCGCGAGAGGTGCGTCCACATGCGCGTCAGTCGGGGGAGGCGGTATTCGAGGAGCGCGACCTCGACCTGCAGGCGCCCCTCGTGCGTCTGCGCGCGCTGCGCGAAGATGTCGAGGATCAGCGCGGTGCGGTCGAGCACCTTGACGCCGACCTCGTCTTCCAGGTGGCGCTGCTGGCCGGGCGAGAGCTCGTCGTCGGCGATGACGAGGTCGTAGCCGAGGTCTTCGCGCAGCGCGACGATCTCGGCCAGTTTCCCCTTGCCGACGTAGGTGCCGGAGTGCGGCCGCGCCATCCGCTGCGAGACCGCGCCGACGACCTCGATCCCGGCCGTCTCGGCCAGGCGCGCGAGTTCTTCCAGGGAATCCTCGACCGACCAGCGTGCGCCGTCCTCCGCGGGCCGATTCCAGTCGACCGCGACGAGGAGGGCGTGCTCGGCGGGGCGCTCGGTGGTCTGTGCTTGCTTGGGGATACGACATCCTCCTGCGAGAGCCGAATGGACAACACAGGCCGTGCATCCACGGCCGCGTACTCCTGTTAACGCCGCGCGCGCAATCCCTGTTCCCCCGCGGGGGCGAATCGTTGCCGGGGCGGGGGCCGGCGTCCGAAGTCGCGCCTGAATGGCGTTGCGGCGCCACGAAGCCCACGCCCAGAGGGCACCCGGCGGGCTGGGTCCCGCCTCGACGCGCCAGCCTGACCTGGCGTTTCGTTGCCACGGGGGCGGGGCAGGTCGCCAGTGGGACCGCCCGGCGCGACCCGTGACCCGCTCGGGGTGATAAGATGCCAAGCCGGAGCCGGCCGAGACCGTCGCGGTGCGGAGTCGCGGAAACGGGTTGACAGGCGACAGTTGATAGGGCCGCCGGGCGTGTTCCTCTATCGACTACGAACCATCAACTCGCAACTACCACGGAGGGAGCGCATGACCACCGTCTGGTGCCCTGCCCCGTCGCTGGAGGAGTTCGTCGCGGGGACCTGCCGCGCGCTCGGCGCGGCGGACGACATCGCGGCCGAGGTCGCCCACCATCTGGTGCGCGCCAACCTGTCGGGCCACGACTCCCACGGCGTCCTGCGCCTGCCCTGGTACGCCGACCAGGTGGCCCGCGGCGACCTGCACCCGGCCGCGCGCCCGAGCGTGGTGCGCGAGACGCCCGGCGCGGCGCTCTTCGACGCCGGGCGGGGCTTCGGCCACTACTCGACCCTCGTCGCGCTGGAATGGGCGCTCGCGCACGCGCGCACGCAGGGCGTGGCGGCGGCGACGGTGCGCAACTCGACGCACATCGGCCGCCTCGGCGAGTACACCGAGCGCGGCGCCGGCCAGGGGCTCGTGACGATCGTGACGATCGGGTCGGCGGGGGAAACGGGGCGACTGGTCGCGCCGTTCGGCGGGCGCGAGCGCTTCCTGGGGACGAACCCCTGGTCCTTCGGCGTCCCGGCCGCCGGGCGCCCGCCGATGATGTACGACGCGGCGACCTCGGTCATCGCGGAGGGCAAGATCCGGGTCGCGCAGGCCAAGGGCGTGCCGCTGCAGCCCGGCTGCATCCTCGACGCCGAGGGCCGGCCGAGCACCGCGCCGGACGACTTCTACGCCGGCGGGATGCTGCTGCCGGTCGGCGGCGAGACGGCGGGGCACAAGGGCTACGGCTACTCGATGGCGGCGGCGATGGTCGGCGGGCTGTCGATGAGCGCCGACGCCGCGCCGGAGGCGGGCGCCGGCCGGCCGAACATCGGCGGCGTCACCGTCCTCGCGCTCGACCCGGCCGCGTTCGGCGGGGCCGACACGTCCTACGCGGCGCGGGTCGGCGCCACACTCGACGCGGTCGGCGGCGTCACGCCGGCGCCCGGCGTCCCGCGCGTCCTCGCGCCGGGCGAGCCGGAGGAACTGACGCGGGAGGAGCGCGGGCACACCGGCATCCCGCTCCCCGAGGCGACTTGGCGCTCGCTGGAACAACTCGCCGGCCGCCTCGACGTGGCGCTGCCGGAGCACCGGGAGGAGTAGGCGGGAGACGCACGCCCGCGATTTCAATCGCGGGCGCGTGGCGATGGCAACCGCCATCCCCCAATTCGGTTAGGAGCGCGGGCGATGGCCGAACCCGAGCGGTTCACCCTGACCAACCGGCGCGGGGCGCGGATCGTCGGTCTGCTCGACTCCCCGCCCGGCGAGGTGCCGGTCGGCGACGTGCTGGTCGCCTGCCACGGCTACGGCGGCGACAAGGACGGCCCGTACCTGCGCCGGATCGCGGCCACGCTGACGGCGGCCGGCATCGCGGTCGTGCGCTTCGACTTCGCTAACGGCGCCGGGGAGAGCGACGGGACGCTCGCCGGCGCGTCGGTCGCCGGGTACGCCGACGACCTGGAAGACGTGCTCGACGCGCTCGGGCGCTGGCCGCGCCTGGCCGGCGCCCGGGTCAGCATCGCCGGGCACAGTTACGCCGGGATGGTCGTCCTCGTCGTCGCCGCGCGCCGCCCGGAGGTCGCCGCCGTCTTCTTCCTCTCGGCCCTCTTCGACCGGACGGCGGAGTTCGACATGCCGGCCGTCGTCGCGCAGATCACGGCGCCGATCTTCGTCGTCCACGGCGCCGCCGACGAGTCGGTGCCGCTCGCGCAGCCCGAGGCGCTCCGGCGCGTGGCCGGCGACCGCGTCGCCGACTGGCTGGTGCTCCCCGGCGCCGACCACAACTACCGCACGCTCGGCGCGGCGGCGCGTGTGGCCGACGCGCTGCGCGACACCATCCTGGCGCTGCCGGCGGGGTGAGCGGGATCGCCCTCACCCCCCGTCCCCCTCGCCCAATCCTGGGCGAGGGGGAGCCCGCAGAGACGCTTCTTCTGACTTCCTGGCAATTGCTCTGGAAGAGCAGCGCGATGTTGGAGCGGAGTCACCCCCCTCTCCCAGCATTGGGAGAGGGGGGAAGGGGGGGTGAGGGCTCGTTGCGCGTCCTCTTCGTCACGCCCTACTACAAGCCCTACCTCGGCGGGATCGAGCGGGCGATCGAGCAACTGGGTGCGCAGCTCCTGGCGCGCGGCCACGCGGTCGGCGTGCTGACGACGCACTACGCCTTCCCGCGGCGCTATCAGCCGGGCCTGCCGGCGCGGGAGACGATCGACGGCGGCGTGGAGGTCTACCGGCTGCCGTCGTGGCCGCACCGCGCGCCGCCTTTCTTCTCCGTGCCGCTGGTCTGGTTCCCGCCGCGCGCGATCGAAGCGGCGCTCGCCGCGTTCCGCCCCGACGTGATCCACTGGGTCGGCGACGGCTGGTTCTGGGCGCACTTCTGGTGCTGGTGGTATGCGCGGCGCGACGCCGGGCTCGTCTTCACCCCCTCGTTCCACACGCTGCGCCCGGCCTATCGCTGGCTCCAGCCGCTCAACATCTTCCTGACGCGCGCGGCCGACCGCGTCACCGTCCTCTCGGCGCGCGAGTGGCGCGCGGTGCGCCGCACCTACGTCGCCCGCCCCGCGCGTCTGCGCCGGATCGGCTGGGGCGTGACGGCGCCGCCCGCCGACGGCGCGGCGCCGCGCGGCTGGACGCCCGGCCCGCTGACGGTCCTCTGCGTCGGGCGGCTCGGCGTACACAAGGGGCAGGCGTGGCTGCTCGATCGCTTCCTGGCGGTGCGCGGCCGCCTCGATCACCCCGCGCGCCTCGTCCTCGTCGGCCGGGACGAGGGGGACGAGGCGGCGCTGCGCGAGCGCGTGCGCCGCGACCGCCTCGACGACGCCGTGCTGCTGACCGGCGAGGTCGACGACGCCGAGTTGCGCCGCTGGTACGCCCACGCCGACCTCTTCGTCCTCTTCTCCCGCTACGAGGCGTTCGGCCTCGTCTACCTCGAAGCGATGGCCTACGGCGTCCCGGTTCTGACGCACGCGGTCGGCGCGACGGAGGAGATCGCCGGCGCGGGCGCGGTCGTCGTCCCCCCCTACGATGCGCCCGCGGCCGAAGCAGCCCTCCTCGCCCTCCTCACCGACGACGCGCGCCGCCAGTCCCTCGGCCGCGCCGCCGCCGCCCACGCCGCCGGCCACGCCTGGGCCGCGGTCGCCGAGCGCTTCCTGGCCGTGTACGGCGAGACGATAGACGGTAGACGATAGACGATAGAAGACGGGGTCCGATGTCAATCGGTGCCGAGCGCGCCCGTATTGTGCATGGGCGCGCGCCTGTCCTGCGCCGCCTATCGTCTATCGTCTATCGTCTCGTCAAGCATGTCCACCACGATCGTGCTCCAACTGTGGTCGCGCGAGCCGAAGCCCTCGGCGGTGTAGGGGTTGTAGTACTCGCGGAAGCCGGAGCGGACGACGAGCGCGCAGGTGGCGTCGACGAGGGTCTGGTCCAGGTCGGCGACGCCATGCGCGCGCAGGCCCTCGTGGATCAGCCAGTTGCTGTTGATCCAGGTCGGGCCGCGCCAGATGAAGCCGCGGGCGTTGCCGGGCATGAAGGACGGTTCGTTCGCCGCGACCGACGGCACCGGATAGGGCAGGGCGAACTCGGCGGGGTCGCGCAGGTGCGCGACGAGGCGCGCGACGATCCGCTCGTCGAGGTCCGGCAGCGCCAGCGGCGCGAGTGAGGTGATCGTCAGCGTGCGCAGCGGGCGTTCGCCCGCGCCCGCGAGGTCGAAGAACGCGCCCGCCGCCTCGTCGTAGCACTTCGCGACGAGCGCCGCCTGCGTCCGCGCCGCCCGCTCCACGCACTCCGCGGCCGTCGCGGCGTCGCCGGCGCAGAGGCGCGCGAGCGCCTGGAGGCCGAGGACGTAGAAGACGTTGGTGATCAACTCCTCGACGTTGAAGAGGTCGAGCGCCAAGATCGCCCGGTCGTCGAAGCGGAGCGGCGCGTATTGCGCGTAGAGCCACTTGATCCAGCGGACCAGGTCGGCGTTGTCGCGCGGATAATCCATCAGCGGGTCGAACTTGGGCGAGGCGTCCACGCCCGACTCGTCCGGCTGGATGATCGCGATGAGCCCGTCGCCGTCGGGGTCGCGCGCGGCGGCGAGCCAGCGGTAGAAGGCGAGCGTCGGCGGCAGGCAGCGGGCCAGGAAGTCCTCGTCGCCGGTGGCGCGGTAGACGCGCTCCAGCGCGACGGCGAGGACGGGCGGCTGCATCGAGGAACTGGTGTAGCGCGGGCCGAAGTCCTCCGACTGTCGCGCCGCCGCCTCGGGGTAGCGGTCCTTCTCCCAGAGAATCTGGTGGGGGATGAAGCCGTTCGGCTGCGCGCCGTGCAGCAGCGTGACCAGCTCCTCGCGCGCCCAGTCGGGGTTGACGTGCGTCAGCGCGATGGCATGGAAGCAGGAATCCCAGAACCACTGGAAGGGGTACGAGCCGGGCGAGGGGACGACGTAGGCGTAGTCCTGGCCGTTCCAGGCGGCGTGCCCGGTGCGGCGGTTCTGCGCGAGGATGCGCGCCGCCTCGCGGCGGACGAGGTCGGCGACCGCGGGCTCCGGCATGGCCATCCCCCCTTCTTGCGGCTGGCGCCGGGCGCTCCCCGGCGCGGGGGACACTGTAGCACAGGGGGCGGGGCCCGGCGGTTGAAACCGCCAGCGGGGGATCGGGGGGCCGCCCGCCGCGTATCTATGTATAATCGCTCGGTGTCGCCGGGAGCGACCCGGGACAGCGGAGGAGGTGGGCGTGAGCAATCCGTCGTGGGCGCCGGAGGGGGTGCCGCTCGACCGGCCCAGCGTGGCGCGGATGTACGATTTCTTCCTGGGCGGCTACCACAACTTCGCCATCGACCGGGCGGTCGCCGAGCAGGTCGTCGCCGCGTACCCCGACTTCCCGCTGATCATGCGCGCCAACCGCGCCTTCCTGCGTCGCGCCGTGACCTTCCTCGCCTCGCAGGGCATCGACCAGTTCCTCGACCTCGGCTCCGGCATCCCGACGGTTGGCAACGTCCACGAGGTCGCCCAGGCGATCAACCCCGACGCGCGCGTGGTCTACGTGGACATCGACCCGGTCGCGGTGGCGCACAGCCGCGCGATCCTGGCGGGCAACCCTAACGCGACGGTGATCCAGGCCGACGCGCGCCGACCGGAGCAGATCGTCGGCGACCCCGAGGTCGGCCGCCTGCTCGACCTCGACCGGCCGGTGGCGGTGCTGCTGCTGGCCTTCCTCCACTTCTTCCAGGACGACGCCGAGGCCGAGGCCCTGGTGCGGGGGCTGCGCGACGTGCTCGCGCCCGGCAGTTACCTCGTCATCAGCCACGCCTCCTACGACGACATGCCGACCGACGTGCGCGAGCGCCTGGAAGGGCTCTACACGCGCACGCCGACGCCGGTGCGCAGCCGCACGCGCGAGCAGATCGCGGATTTCTTTGCGGGGTTCGATTTGGTCGAGCCGGGGCTGGTCTACGTGCCGGCCTGGCGGCCCGAGGGCCCGGGCGACCTCTGGCACGACGAGCCGGATCGCGTCCACGGCTTCGCCGGCGTCGGCCGTAAGCCGGAGCGGCGGCGCGAGTAGTGCGGCGGCGCGGATGAGCGTGGGAGAGCAGGACCGGCTGCGCGCGGCGCTGGAGGCGCGGCGGGAGGAGATCGCCACCGCCTGGCAGCAGGCTATCCGGGATACCTGCTTCGTCCCGCTCGCCGACGCCGAGGTGCAGCGCGAACTGCGCGGGCTGGTCGAGCGGGCGATCGAGGTCCTGCTGGCCGAGTCGTTCGACGCTCCGCCCGCCGAGGCGATCGGCGCGGCGCTAGCCCGGCTGCGCTACCTGCAGCCGGCCGCGCTGGGGCGGACGCAGGAAGTCCTCGCGCGCGAACTCGTCGCCGACCTGCCGCCGGAGGCGGGCGCGGCGCTGCAACCGCGCCTGGCCGCGCTCCTCGGCGGAGTCGCGGCCGGCTACTTCGCCGCGGCGCGCGACCTGATCCTGACCGAGCAGGAAGACCTGCGGGCCGCCCTGCTCGCCGCGCGCGAGGAGGCGGCCGCGGCACTGCAGGAGAGCGAGGCCCGTTTCCGCTCGATCGTCGAGACGACCGGCGAGTGGATCTGGGCGATGGACGCGACCGGCCACCTCACCTACAACAACCCCGCCGTCGAGGACATCCTCGGCTACACCCCGGCCGAACTGCTCGGCCAGCAGAGCCTCGACTACGTCCACCCCGACGACCGCCGCTGGGTGGAGCCGCGCCTGGTCGGTTGGGTGGCGGAGAAGCAGGGCTGGACTGACATCGTCATGCGCTGGCGCCACCGGCGCGGCGGCTACCGCTACCTGGAGAGTTCCGCCGTCCCGGTGCTGGACGACGCCGGCGAGGTCGCCGGCTTCCGTGGCGCGGACCGCGACGTGACCGAGCGCAAGCAGGCGGAGGACGTCGTCCGTCGCTTGAATCAGGACCTGGAGCGGCGGGTCGCCGAGCGCACCGCCGAGTTGACGGCGGCGCGGCAGCGGCTCGCCTTCCTGGCCGAGGCGAGCAGCGTCCTGGCGTCGTCGCTGGACTACGCGGCGACGCTCGCCAGCGTCGTCCGCCTGGTCGTGCCGGCGCTGGCCGACTGGTGTGCCGTCGAGATCCTCCAGCCGGACGGGACGCTGCGCCGGCTCGCCGCCGCCCACGCCGACCCGGCGCGGGAGGCCGCGATCACCGCCGTCGCCGAGCGCTTCGCGGCCGGGCCGGAGCCGGCCAACCCCCTCCGCGAGGTGCTGCGCGCCGGTCAGCCGGTGCTCGTGCCCGACGTGACCGAGGCGTACCTGGCCGCGATGACCGACCAGGCGGCGTTCCGCGATGCCGTGCGGCCGCTCGGCTTCCGCTCCGGCCTGATCGTGCCGCTGCGCGTACAGGGCGAGGTCGCCGGCGCGCTCACCCTGGCGGTCGGCGAGGGCGAGCGGCGCTTCGGCCCGGCCGACCTGGCGCTGGCGGAGGACCTGGCGCGCCGCGCGGCGGTGGCGATCGAGAACGCGCGGCTCTACCAAGCGACGCAGGAGGCGCTCGCCGCGCGCGAGGAGTTCCTCTCGGTCGCGGCGCACGAACTCAAGACGCCGGTGACCAACGTGCGCGGCTTCACCGAGCTGGCGCTGCGGCAGTATCGCCGGGAGCGCGGCCCGGACCCCGAGCGGGTGCAGCGGGCGCTCGCCGCGCTCGACCGGGAATCGGGGCGCCTCGCGCACCTCGTCGGCCAGTTGCTCGACATCTCCCGGCTGGAGTCGGACCGCCTGGCGCTCGACCTGGTCCCGACCGATCTGGTGCGCCTGGTGCGCGACGTCGCCGCGGGCGCGCAACTGGGGACGACCGAGCACACGATCCGCCTGCACTCGCCCGAGGAGGTCGTGGCGATCGTCGACCCGCTGCGCATCGAACAACTCCTCAGCAACCTCCTCAGCAACGCGATCAAGTACAGCCCGAGCGGCGGCCCGATCGACGTCGACCTCGGGCGCCCGGCGCCCGACCGCGTGCGCCTGGCCGTGCGCGACCGCGGCATCGGCGTCCCGGCCGCGCAACAGGCGCACCTCTTTGAACGTTATTACCGGGGGCGCCCGGGCGACCGGGTTGCGGGACTTGGCCTCGGGTTGTACATTAGTCGGCAGATCGTGACGATGCACGGCGGCGAGATCGCGCTGGAGACCCCCGAGGATGGTGGCAGCCGGTTCGTCGTGACGTTGCCGGTCGGGCCGGCCGATCGCGCGGACGAGGGTAGCAGGTGAGCGAGGCGGGACCGATACTGGTGGTCGACGACGATCAGGGCATCCGCGACTTCGTGGGGATGGCCCTGACCGACGAGGGCTACGACGTCGTCACCGCGCCCCACGGCGCGGCGGCGCTCGAATTGCTGGCCGCGCGCACGCCGAGCGTGATCCTGCTGGACATGCGGATGCCGATCATGGACGGCTGGGAGTTCGCGCGCGCCTACCGCCAGCGCCCCGGCCCCCACGCGCCGATCGTCGTCTTCACCGCCGCGCGCGACGCGGCGGAGCGCGCCGCGCAGATCGCCGCCGACGGCGTCCTCCCCAAGCCGTTCGGCCTCACGGAACTGCTCAACGCGATCAGCCGGCACGCCGCCCCGGCCGGTTGAAAGTTGAAGGTTCAAGGTTGAAGGCGGTTCGCTAGTACCGCGGCTGCACAACCGGCTACGAACTTTCAACCTGCAACCTTCAACCTTCAACTCCCGTGAAGCGGGGCGCGCGCTTCTCGCGGATCGCCGCGATGCCCTCGCGGACGTCGGGGCCGGTGAAGCCGAGGAACTCCAGCGCCAGCGAGGCGTCGAAGGTCGGGCCGGCCAGGCGCAGCCAGTTGTTGAGGCTGTACTTCGTCCAGCGGAGCGCCGTCTGCGACCCGGCGGCCAGGCGCCGCGCGACCCCCAGCGCGCGCTGGTGGACCTCCTCGTCCGGCACGCACAGCGACACCAGCCCGATCCGTTCCGCCTCCTCCCCCGACAGCGGCTCGCAGGTCAGCAGGTAGTACTTCGCCTTCGCCATGCCGCACAGCAGCGGCCAGACGACCGCGGCGTGGTCGCCCGCGGCGACGCCGAGTTTGGTGTGCCCGTCGATGATCCGCGCCGAGCGCGCGGCGACCGAGACGTCGGCCAGCAGCGCGACGACCAGCCCCGCACCGACGGCCGGGCCGGCGATGGCGGAGACGATCGGCTTGGAGCAGTTGAGCACGTTGTAGACCAGGTCGCGCGCCTCGCGCAGCACGCGGGCGCGCGCGGCGAAGTCCTCCGTCAACTCCTCGATCATCGCCAGATCGCCGCCGGCCGAGAAGGCCCGGCCCTCGCCCTGGACGAGCGCCACGCGGGTGTCGGGGTCGCGGTCCACCTCGGTCCAGACGTCGGCCAGGTCGCGGTGCATCGCCGCGCTGACGGCGTTGAGTTTGCCGGGGTTGCTGATGGTCACGCGCAGGATGGCGGGCTCGGGCCGCTCGAAGCGCAGGCTGGCGAACCGGGCGTAGCGGTCGGGCATCGTCCCCTCCTCCTCGTGTGCGGCCGGCCTGCGGCCGCGGCGTCCGCCCCCATCTTATACCCGCCGCCGTGCTGGCAGCAGTCCCGCGTTCGTGCTAGGATTGCCGGGAGACCCGCATAGCGCGGGGCGACAACAGGGGATGATGCGTGCGACGGAGCACGCAGAGGGAGCCGCAAGACGATGGCGACGCGCGTTGACGACGAGCAGGTGATCGAGAGCCTGCGCCTGGTCTACGACCCCGAGCTCGGCGTGAATATCGTCGACCTCGGCCTGGTCTACGGGCTGGACATCGACGAGGCCGGCAACGTCGAGGTGGTGATGACGCTCACCTCGATGGGCTGCCCGCTCGGCCCGGTCATCGAGCGCGACATCCGCAGCGTCGTCGGCACGTTGCCGGGGGTCAAGAACGTCAAGATGACGCTCACCTTCAGCCCACCCTGGGACCCCTCGCGCATGACCGACGACGCGCGCATGGAGCTCGGCTACTGGGGCTGAGGCGAAGTACGAATGACGAATGGGGCGCGCGGCGCTTCCTCGATCTCCCCATCTTCGCACACGCCGAGTGGGCCCGGTGCTGACGGCCGCGAGGACCAAGCCGCAGAGGGACGAAGACACAGAGAGACGCAGAGAAGAGACCTCATTAATTCGTCCTTCTCTCCTTCGTCTCTCTGCGCCCTCTGTGCCTCTGCGGTGAACGTCCTCCGCCGGGCGGCGTTAGCGCGGGAGTAGACGAGTGGCGCGGGAGTCCGAGACGATCCTGAGCGACCGGCAGCACGACCTCCTCGGCGAGGAGCGGGGCGTGCTCGACCGGCTGCTCGGCCGCATGACCGACTTCGGCGCCTCGGCCGAGGAGCTGGCGCTGCTGCGCCGCGCCGTCCGCGGCCTCGACGAACTCTTCCTCCTGGTGATCGTCGGCGAGTTCAACTCCGGCAAGTCCGCCTTCATCAACGCCCTGCTCGGCGACCCGGTGATGGAGGAGGGCGTCACGCCGACGACCAACATGATCAACGTCCTGCGCTTCGGCCCGACGCACGCCACCCATGTCAACGCCGAGGGCCTGCTGGAGCACAGCTACCCCGCGCGCTTCCTGCGCGACATCAGCGTCGTCGACACCCCCGGCACCAACGCGATCATCCGCGAGCACGAGGCGATCTCGCAGGGCTTCGTCCCCCGCTCCGATCTGATCCTCTTCGTGACCTCCGCCGACCGCCCGTTCAGCGAGAGCGAGCGGGCCTTCATGCAGGAGATCCGGGAGTGGGGCAAGAAGATCGTCATCGTCCTCAACAAGATCGACCTGCTCGACGAGCGCGGGCTGGCGCAGGTGGAAGGCTTCATCCGCGAGCACACCGCGCGCCTCCTCGGCATCGCGCCCGAGATCTTCCCCATCGCCGCCAAACTGGCCGAAGAGGCGAAGGCGCTGGAGCCGGGGTCGGAGCGCGACGCGCTCTGGGCGCGCAGCCGCTTCGCGCCGCTGGAGCGCTACATCCTCGAGACGCTCGACGAGACGAGCCGGGTCCGGCTGAAGTTGCTCAACCCGCTCGGCGTGGCCGAGCGGGTCACCGAGCGCTACTACGGCGTCGCCGAGGAGCGCCTCAACCTGCTGGCCGAGGACTACAAGACGATCGAGAACATCGAGGCGCAGCTCGCGCTCTACCGCGAGGAGATGGAGCGCGAGTTCGCGCACTACATCACGCGCGTCGAGAACATCATCCTGGCGATGAACGAGCGCGGCCTGGCCTTCTTCGACGAGACGCTGCGCATCGGTCGCGTCTTCGACCTCCTCAACGCCGACAAGGTCCGCGCCGCCTTCGAGCACGAAGTCACGCACGACACCGAGCAGCAGATCGAGGCGACGGTCCACGAGCTGATCGACTGGCTGATCGAGCGCGACCTGAAGACCTGGACGGCGATCAACGACTACATCGCGCGGCGGCAACTGACCAAGTACAACAGCGAAGTCATCGGTGAGGTCGGGCGCGGCTTCGAGTACGACCGGCGCGCGCTGCTCGCCTCGGTCGCGCGCAAGGCGCAGGATGTCGTCACGCACTACGACGCGCGCAATGAGGCGCACCAGCTCTCGCAATCGGTGCGCGGCGCGGTCGTCAGCACCGGCATCGTCGAGGTCGGCGCGGTCGGGCTCGGCGCGGCGGTCATCGCCGCGGCCTCGGCGCTGGCGGTCGACATCACCGGCATCGCCGCGGCGTCGTTCATCGCGCTGCTCGGCTTCGGCATCCTGCCGCTGAAGCGCCGCCAGGCGACGGCGCAGTTCCGCGAGCGCTCCGACGCGCTGCGGGAGCGGCTGATCGGCGCGCTGCGCGAGCAGTTCGCCGCCGAACTCGACCGCTCGCTCGCCCGGATGCGCGAGGCCGTCGCCCCCTACACCCGCTTCGTCCGCGCCGAGCGCGAGAAAGCCCTCCAGCTCCACGAAGAACTGACCGACATCGCCACGCAACTGCGCCGCCTGCGCGTCGGCATCGAGCGAAGTACGAATGACGAAGTACGAAGTACGAATGAGGTGCCGGGAGAGGCGACCGCCGAACGCTGAGCGCTCCCCGCCCCGCACTCGTCATTCGTCATTCGTCATTCATTCGTACTTCGTACTTCGTCCCTCGTACTTCAGATGGGCCAGTCCTCCATCCGCCAGGACATCTCCCAGAAGGCCCACTCGTAGCGCGCGCTGAGGTGGAAGACTTCGGCGAGGCGCCGGCGGCCGTCGTCGCTCTCGCGCGCGGCGAGCGCGTCGAAGTGGTCGCGCAGGCCCACGGCCAGCTCGCGGTATTCCTCGCCCGCGTACATGCCGATCCACTCGGCGTAGAGCGGCTGGTCGGGCGGCACGCCGCGGGCGACGAGGGCGCGGCCGATCTCGGCGTAGCCCCACTGGCAGGGGAGGAGCGCGGCGGCGATGTCGGTCGCGGAGCCGGCGTAGGCGGTCGCGAGCAGGTGGCGGGTGTAGGCGTAGGTGGTCGGGGCGGCGGCGACGCGCGCCAGCTCCTCCTCCGCGATGTCGAACTTCGCCGCGTAGCCGCGATGGAGGGCCATTTCGACGTTCAGCGTCGCGTGCAACAGTTCGGCGAAGCGCGCCATCGCCGGGAGTTCGCGCTCCTTCGCCACGGCCAGCGCCAGCACGCGGCCGTACTCGGCGAGGTAGACGTAATCCTGCTCGATATAGAAGCGGAAGCGCTCGACCGGCAGCGTGCCGTCGCCGATGCCGCGCACGAAGGGGTGGGTATGCACGGCGTCCCAGATGTCCCGGTAGCGCGCCCACAGGTCGGCCGAGAAGCCCATGGTCCCTCCTGAGGAGACGATAGACGGTAGACGATAGACGATAGGGGACGGATTGGCGCCGGGGTTTTCCCTGGCGCGCAATGGCCGGCGTCACCGTGGCCGGCTCTATCAACTACCGTCTATCGTCCACCGTCTCGATATCCCGGCGTAGCCGCTCCAGCTCGCGCAACACGTACTCGCGCTCGGCGTCGGGCGGGAGCTGGCGACGCAGCGCCTCGTCGACGATCGCGCCGACGCGCGCCAAGACCATGTCGGCCGACCTCCCCGGCGCGAACTGCATCACGCCGAGCGCGTTCCTGAGCAGGATGGCGAGTTCGGGGTGCGCCGCCAGCACGACGTCCAGTTCCTCCGGCGTCATCTCCGCCAGCGGCTTGGGCCGTTGCCCGCGACGCCGGAACCACTCGAACACGGCGCACCCTCCCTCCGCGCGACCATCATGCAACGCGAAGCGCCGGCCGGCAAGGCTGCCGGGCCGGCGCGGGAATCAGCCGTCAGCGATCAGCAATCAGCGTTCAGCCGCGCTCCTGATGGCTGATGGCTGACGGCTCGTCGCGTCAGGACTGTGTCGGCTTCCGGCGGCGCGGGCGGCCGTCGTGGCGGCGCTGCTCGCCCGGCTCGGGCACCGGTTTCGGCGCGGGCGCGGCCCCGCGCCCGCGGGCCTGACGCTGCTCCTGACGTTGTGGGCGCGCGGTGGGCGGGTTGCCCGGCCGGCGCGGCGCCTCCTCGCGTTCGGGCGGCGGCGCGCTCAGGTGGGCCTTGAGGCCGGGGTAGGGCTGGCGGGCCGCGGCGAAGGCCGCGCGCGCGGCCTCGACGTCGCCGACGTCCGCGCTGCCATAGAACCCGCTCTCGTCGCGGTTGGATTGCACGACGAGGGTGCTGGCGTCCTCGCCGAGCGCATGCCGAAAGCCCTCCAGCACGCGCCAGGCGCCGTCGCCCCGCACGGAGAGGTAAATCGTGGTCGTCATCGTGACCTGGGTAGGATGGCGGAGCTAGCCGTTGCGCGCGGCCCGCTGCGCCTCGCGCGCGGCCTTGCGCCGCTTCTTGCGCTCGCTCGCCTTGATCTTGGCGCGGCGCGCCTCGCCCTTCGACAGGTAGTGTCGCTTGCGCTTGGCCTCGCCGAGGATACCGGACTTGATCACCGTTCGCCCGAACCGGCGCAGCAGTCCCTCGAAGCTCTCGCCCGGTTGTGACTCAACCTGCATCGATCCGCAAACCTCCTGGTATGCTCCCTCTCATCACGCCCGCCCGCGCGGGGTCGCCGGCGTGACCAAACACCGCCCCATACGGCGACGACCGCCGGGGCGGCTCTCTGCGCCTATTATCGCACATCGCCGCAACCTTGTCACCGCCCGGGCGCGGCGCCGCGAGTTGACGCATGCCTGGCGCTCGGCTACAAGGATGCGCACGCGCGGGATGGTGGCGTCGCTCGGGAGGGGGCCGTGAAGTACGTGCTGTTCTACGAGTCGGCCGACGACCTGGCCGCGAAGGCGCCCATCCACTTCCCCGCCCACCGCGCCTGGTGGGACGGCTTCCGGGCCAATGGCACGCTCCTGATGATCGGCACCTTCGGCGACCCGCAGGCCGAGGGCGCGATGTCCGTCTTCACCACCCGCGAGGCCGCCGAGGAGTTCGCCCGCGGCGACCCGTTCGTGCAGCACGGCGTCGTCCGCAACTGGTACATCCGTGCTTGGAACGAGGCGCTGACCGGGCCATGAGCGGCGCGGGCGGGGCCGGCCCCGCCCGC
>DASSSV010000871.1:0-5694 GCA_035708265.1 Thermomicrobiales bacterium
TCCCCGCGGCGGACGTCATCGCGGTCACGCTCGACCTGTGGGAGCGTGAGAGCGTGGAGCGTGGAGCGTAGAACGCGGAGCGTAACGGGGAACCAGCGCGTCCTCGCGTTCCACGCTCCACTCTTTACGCTCTACGCTCCACGCTCCACGTCCCCGCGCTCCACGGCCTCGTCCCGCGCCGGCTGGCCCGTCGGCGGGCGGTCGTAGTCGGCGGCGCCGGCCGCCTCCTCGCCGGAGGTCGTCGGCATGCTCGACGGCGTCGGCCGCGTCGGCTCGGTATCCGGCTCGAAGCGATAGCCGGGGAGGGCGTTCTTGCGCACCTCCTCGCCGCCCTCGTGCCCCTCGCCGGCGGTGGTGGCGTCTCGGTCGTGGTCGTGCGCCTGGCTCTCGTGCTGCCCCATCGGTCCTGCCTTTCCTGGGGAATGTCCGGCATGACGGCGGGAATCCCGGCCGCCATTTGGCGTCGGGCGTGCAGGATGTATGCCAGGGAGCGGCGGAGAGTCAGAGCGTCGTATCGGGCGCGCCGGCGAAGAACGCGGCGATCGGCGCGCGGAAGGGCAGCGTCGGCGAGACCAGTTCGCCATCGGGCGGCACGTGTGTGACCTGGAGATACTGCCCGGTCGCGCGCTCGGGCTCGGAGTGGAGGAGGATGTCGCGCTCGGCGGGCCGGACCACCCAGTACTCCGGCACGCCCGCGCGGGCGTAGGCCGCCCGCTTCACGGCCAGATCTTGCTCTTCATTCGACGGCGAGAGCACTTCCACCAGGAGGGCAGGCACTCCATAGACGCGCCGGTCGCGGATGATCCCGCGATCGTCCTGGCGGACGACGAGCACGTCCGGCTGCACCGGGTCGCACCCCGGCATGAAGAGGCCGATCGGCGCGGTCACGACCACCGCCAGTCCCGGCTCCATCAGTTGCCGTCGCAGGGCCGAGTAGACCTCGAGCGCGATCCACTGATGGAAGAAGCTGGGCGCCGTCGCCATATACAGCACCCCTTCAATGATCTCGTAGCGGAGGCCGTCGTCCGGCAACTGCTCCCAGTCGGCCGCGGTCCAGGTCGCGTCGGTCGAGCGCAGCACCGCCTCGCGCGGCAGGACTCGTATCGCCATCGGCACCTCCTCGCCTCATGCCCAGCGCGGGCATCGTCACGCGCAGGCTGACTCGTCCGATGTACGCAATTATCGGCCGGTTATGGTACGCGAGTCCAACCCCCCGGAGTTCGCCACTGATACAACGCATTCGCCAAGGGATAGAGTTAGCGGCCAGGAGCACGCTTAGTTCGCGCACCAGTTGAGGAAGCGGCCAGCGAGGGTTCTACGGGGCGACAACAATACCGGCATGACTGGTTCTCACCCCCCAATCGGCCGACCAGCGCCGCCAGGCGTCGTGGAGCAGTACATAGTGCCCGCGGTTATGGGTGATGAGAGTCCAGCCATTCCTGGCGGCGAAGAGGAGTTGGTCGGCGTCCGAGGCGCGTGTCCGACCCAAATCGCGAGTAGCCCAGACACCGTGGCCGGCGGCGCGCAGGATGGGAAGCACCTGCAACGCGACGTCATTGTCCAGGTAGAGATCCGTCATCAGGCCGCGTTGGCGGCGAGTCGAGCGTCGATCAAGCAGCGGCGCCGGGCATAATAGGCGACCGCCGCCTCTACGGCCTCCACCGGTACAACATAGTCGGCGGCGGCTTGCGCGAGATCTTGGCTCACGGCTGGTAGGTATCCGATGATCGCCCAGACGGGGACCAGGGATCCAGCCAGACGAACCTCCGCCGGGTCATCACTGTGGAGGTCCGGCTCGATCCATGGTGCGATTAATTGCTGTTCATCCTCGGGTTGTACCATGCGCTTGTCCTCACCATCGTCCCGTTCATGTACCTAGCCCGAGTAGACCTTTCCATTGTATCCTCGCATCCCAATTACCGCTGCCCCGAAGCTCAACCTGCGCGCATCAGCTACGTGCCCAGGCGCCGCAATATGGTAGACTGCTTGTACGTACAGGCGGCGCGGGGTGGCGCGCCCCGGGACCTGGATGGAGAAGCACATGACGACGGCCGAGGGCGTCACGCCGACGATCGCGCGGGCGGCGGACCAGTTCTTCGCGACGCTGCGGCTCTCGCCGCGCACGCAGAAAGCCTACCGCATCGGCCTCGGCCACTTCCTCGCCTTCGTCGCGCGCGACGCCGGGCTCGACCCGGCGACCGCCCCGGTCACGGCGCTGACGATCGACCAGGTCACCGACTTCCTCGCCGCGATGATGCCCGAGGACATCCGCTCGCCCGAGGAGGTCGCGCGGATGCGCACGGTGCAGAACCAGCTCGCCGCGATCCGCAAGTTCTACGCCTTCCTCGCCGCCTACGACCTCCACCCCGCCCTCGCCACCGACAAACTCCGCGTGCGCATCGCCGCGATCATGCCCCGCTTCACCCCGCCCCCGCCCGACGTCCACCTCGACGACCTCCAGCGGGCCATCGATTACGTCAAGTTGTCACCCGTGGAGGAGAAGCCGCCGCGCGAGCTGCGCCGGCTCAAAGTGATCGCGCTCCTGCTGACGCTCCACCGCACCGGCGTCCGGGTCTCGGAACTCTGCGCGCTGCGCCGCCGCGACGTCGACCTGGCCGGCCGCACGGCCTTCGTCTACCGCGCCAAGGGCGGCAAGAGCCGCACGGTCCACTTCGACGACGAGACGGCCGCGGCGCTGGAGCGCTACTGGCGCGCGCGCCTCGACGCCGGCCGCGGCGTCGGCGCCTTCCCGGCCTTCAGCGGGCGCGACAAGCCCGGCGTGCCCGGCGCGGCGATCACCGCGCGGACGGTCGAGCGGATCGTCGCCGAGGTCTGCCGCGGCGCGGGCATCGAGAGCGACGTCACGCCCCACTCCTTCCGCCACGGCCTCGCCACCGAGCTGGTGCGCCGCCGCGTGCGCGAGTCGACCGTGCAGACGATCCTCGGCCACGCCTCCCCGACGACGACGCGCATCTACGTCCACAAGACCGCCGTCGAGGTGCAGGAGGAGTACCACCAGGCGTTCGGGAGCGCGGGGCGGGGCGCGCGGGGCGCGAAATCGTGAGGATGCCGCAAGAGCCCCCTATACCGTCCGACATCCGGTTATAGCGGTTGGGGTTGTTCCGAGGATTGGCTTCGGGCCTTCGATAGTGAGGGGAACGCCGGGAAATGGAGCGCTTGAAGGATCTGTTCCCGGAGTTCTATCGGCTACTTGAGGAGGGCAAAGGCAATCCCATCGAAAACGTCCTGCCTGCGGCGACCGAGGACGAGGTCAGGGCTATCGAGGAGCGCCTGGGGCTCCTGCTGCCACTTTCCTACAAGGAGTTCCTGCTTTGCACTCGGGGCTTCTGGTTGCGCGGCGGGGTAGTCGCGTTCGGGGAGGAGATGCCGTTCTTCCACGACTTCCCTCCGCTCGCTACACTCACGGCAAAACAACAAGAGATGGTACGCCGGAAGGGCGGTTCCTGGCCCCCGCCGAGCCAAGGAATGCTCTGCTTCGCTGAGTATTGGCTGGAGGCCGACGGAGACCAGGTGTTGTTTGATGTGGCCCGTGGCCTACGAGACGGCGAATACCCGGTCATGTACTACGCCCACGAAGAATATCCCCCGTCAGCCGAGCAGGTGGCCGATTCCTTCGGCGAATGGTTGGAGAAGTTGCTTACCGACGAGACATTCGACCTCGACGACTCAGAGGACATCCCAAACTCAGAGCCCGCCCCCTGATTTGCGGCCGTGACCTAGACATTGTCGCCGCGCCAGTAGACGAAGCGGCTCCCCGCCGCTCGCCGCAGCGTCTCTTCCGCCTCCGCCCCTTCTCGGGTGTAGGCGCGGAGCATCAGATGGCCGGCCGTGTCGCGCCGGCCAGGGAGCGGCGCGTCGGGTGCGAAGAAGGCATGGTCGGCCGGCAGGGCGCCGGCGAGCGATACCTGCCCCCCGCGCGAGACCTCCGGGTCGCCGGCAAGCGCCGCGAGCAGCAGGTGGGCGGCGTCCTCGGCGCCGGGCAGGTACGGGCACTCCAGAATCGTCAGGTCGCGCGGGTTCCGGTGGCTCCGGCGGGCAAGCAGGTAGGCGCCGACGCTGCCATCTGCGGCGACGGCGAGGCGCAGCCAGCCGGCCTCGCCCTCCCGTACCCGGCTCCAGGCAGGCGACCACAACCTCTCGTCGCGCACCGGGTAGCCGGGGCGTCCACGGCCGAACGCCTCGTAGACGGCGCCCGAGTCTTCCTGGCCGACCGCTGCCGGTGATGCGATGGCCCACCGACCACCGCTCTCCGCCTTCCGAACCAACTCGGCGGCACGGCCCGCGGCAGGCAAGGGCAGGTCGAGCGCATACCACGGCACCGGGAAGACGCGGAAACCCGCCCCCATGTAGGCGCCCGGTGACCCGGTAGAAAGGAGCCCGAGCGCGTACCCGCGCCCGGCATTCTGCTCGTTCACGAAGGCCAGCAGCCGGCGCATGTAGCCCTGTCTCCGATAGGGCTCGTCGGTCGCCACGTCGCCGAGGCAGGCCACCGCCGGGGTGTCCGCGCCGAACCGGATGGAGCGGGCGAAGACGCGGACGGTCGCGACCACCCGGCCGTCCCGCGCGGCCACGTAGGTGGCCCCCGCCGCGCGCCACGGATCGTCCCGGTCGTGGGCGGCGAACCACGCCGCCCCACGCCCGAAGGCCCGCTCGCGGAGGGCGTACACCGCCGCCAACTCGTCCTCCTCCGCCTGCCGGAAAGCATCCATGGGCGCCCCGGAACTCCGAACTCAGCCTCCGCCGCGCGCCCACGCCTGAGCGGTCTTGTGCGCCAGGCGGTTGGGCTCGGGGAGGCGGTAGCGCGTGCAGCAGCGCAGGACGTAGTCGGTCGCCTCGTCGAGGGTGATGTGGTCGCCGACCGAGACGTAGAGCGGCTTGACGCGGTCCTTCGACCGCAGCGCCGTCCCGACGACCTTGCCCTTGTAGACCAGCGGCGCGCGCGCCCCGCGCTCCTCGCCGAGCGGCGGGTGGTCGCCACGGAGGATCGATTTCGCGCAGCCGAGCGTCGGGAGGCCCGTCGCCAGGCCGAGGTGGCAGGCGAGGCCGAGGCCGCGCGGGTGCGCCACGCCCTGCCCGTCGGCGAAGAGGAGGTCTGGGCGCACGCTGACGTGCGCCAGCGCGTCGAGCAGCGCCGGCACCTCGCGCCAGGAGAGCAGGCCGGGGATGTAGGGGAAGCCGAGCGCCGCCTCGCCGCGCGCCGTCTCGATCACGTCGAGGTCGGGAAACCGGACCAGGACGACCGTCGCCAGCGCGCGGTCGCCGCGCATGTGGACGTCGGAGCCGGCGATCACGCGCGGCGGCGTCGACAGCGGCGCCTCCACGATCAGCCCGGCCCACTCGCGCTGCAAGGCGATCGCCTCGGACGGGGTCAGCGACTGGTCGGGGGAAAAGCGCCGATTGATCTGGACGGCCGGTTCGCGCTCGGTCATGGCGCTGCATTCCCTTCGTCGGGTTCGGGGCGCAGGATCGCGCCCCGCAAGGTCGGGTGGGCGCGGGAGAACTCGCGCGCCGCGACCGGCCGTCGCCCCTCGGCCTGAACCTCGGTGACGAGCACCGCGCCTGCGCCCGCGCGCACCAGGAAGCCTTCGGCGGTCGCCCCCACCATCGTGCCCGGTTCGGCATCCGCGCCCGGCGTACCGACGTCCGCTTCCCGCGCGTCGAGGAGCAGGAGGC
>DASSSV010000872.1:0-2696 GCA_035708265.1 Thermomicrobiales bacterium
CTTGTAGTGGTCCGCGACGAGGTTGCGGGCGATCGTCACCAGCCAGGCGCCGAAGTCGCGCCCCTGCCAGGTGAACGACCCGATCCGTCGCAGCGCGCGCAGGAAGGTCTCGCTGGTCAGGTCCTCGGCCAGTGGCTTGCCGCCGACGCGGTAGTAGACGTAGCGGAAGACCAGGTCGACGTAGCGGTCGTAGAGCTCGCCGAACGCATCGGGGTCGCCGGCCTGCGCGCGGCCGACGATCGCCATGACGGTGGCATGGTCGCCCTGCGGCTCGCCTGCGGGCTCCTCCGGCGCGGCATCGCCGCCTCCGGCCGGGGGGGCCAGCACCTCGGCCTTCGCGCTCGTTGCGGTTGCCGACACCGCGGTGAGTCGCGCGCGCTGCGTCGGCACGGACATCATCGTGCGCAGGACCTCGCGGAGAGCGGCCAACCCATTACCGAGCGTGATCGGCGGTACGACGTAGGTCGCAGCGCCGGTCATGGGGACGCTCCTTGTTCGACAACCGCGGGCGGGGACCACGGCGGGGCCCCGTTACGTGACCGATGTCACCGGATTAGATCCGCGCGCGCCCCGTTCCGACATGGTAAATGCCCTTGGTCACGTTCGACCATGCGCTGACGGTAACTTTCCCGTAGCCCTTCGTCACCATTCGTGACGGGCCATCCCAATCTCCTCCGGGGTTCTCGGCCGTTCGGCGTACTCTCACGGGGTGTCACCGCCGCCCACCGGGCAGCTGGCGAAGCCGGTGGGTCCCGCCGACGGTCCACCGTCGCGGCCGGGTTCGTCGACGCGCCCGGCGGCAGCGCTCGTGGTCGCTCGACGCCGGCGTAGCGCCCGCCAGCGCCGCCGCCGCCGCCGACTGATCGCGCTGTGGGTGGTCGTCGCGCTGCTGGTGGGGCTCGGCGCCTTCACCGGTGGGCTGCTGGCCGCGCCGGTCGACTTCGCCCAGCCGGCACCGCCGAAGTCGGCGCTGCTGCTCGACGCGAGCGGACAGCTGTTCGCGACCATTCGCTCGCCGCAGTCGCGCGAGCAGGTGCCGGGCAACCAGATCCCCAAGGTCATGCGCCAGGCCATCGTGGCGGCGGAGGACGAACGGTTCTTCCAGCACAGCGGCGTCGACCCGTTGGCCATGCTGCGCGCCGCCTGGCGCGACATCAGCGGCTCCCCGCTGCAGGGCGGTTCCACCATCACCCAGCAGTACGTCAAGGACGTCTACGTCGGCGACCAGCGGACCGCGCTGCGCAAGCTGCGGGAGGCGGCGCTGGCGTTTCGCCTCGAGCACCACGTGTCCAAGAGCGAGATCCTGACCCGCTACCTCAACGGCATCTACCTCGGCAACGGCACCTACGGCGTCCAGGCGGCGAGCAAGTTCTACTTCGGCGTACCGGTCAAGGACCTGGACCTCGACGCCACCACCGGCAAGCGCGATCCGATCCTGGCGTTGTCGCGGGCCAGCCTGCTCGCCGGCATGGGGCCGGCGCCGAGCGTCTGGAACCCCATCCGCGACCCCGCCGCCGCCCGCAAGCGCCAGCTCTACACGCTCAACCGGATGGTCGCCAACGACATGATCTCGGCCGACCAGGCGTCGGCGGCCTACGGGCACAGCCTGCCGACGATCGTCGCCCAGCGCGCACCGGAGTTCCCGACGATCGCGCCGGAGTTCCGCGATTTGGTCGAGCAGAGCCTGCGCCAGCGGTTCGGCGACCAGGCGGTCGATGTCGGGGGGCTCAAGGTCACGACGACTCTCGACCTGAGGCTGCAGCAGGCGATGGTGCAGGCACTGGCCCAGGTGCTGCCGGACGCATCCGACCCCGAGGCGGCCGTCGTCGCGGTCGACCCGCGCACCGGCGACATCCGGGCGATGACCGAGAAGAAGGACGGCGGCTACCAGCGCGGCGGGTTCAACCTCGTCAGCGACGCGCGCCGGTCGTCCGGCTCGACCATCAAGCCGTTCACCCTGGCCGCGGCGCTCGAGGCCGGCCACAAGCTCGACGAGGTCGTCTACGCGCCGCGCATCGCCAAGATCCCCAACCCGGGTGGCACACCCAACCCCTACGTCGTCCGCAACGCCGGCGATGGCGAGGGCGGCCGCTACGTCTCGCTGCGGGCCGCGCTGGCGGACTCGATCAACACCGTCTACGGGCCGCTGGCCAACCAGGTCGGGCTGCGCAAGGTCTTCGACCTGGCCCAGGCGGCCGGCATGGGTCCGGCGTCGAGCTTCCAGGGGCTGCAGCCGGCGAAGGCACTCGGGGTCGAGATCAGCCCGCTGTCGGAGGCCGAGGCCTACAGCACGCTCATGAACCACGGCGTCCACCACGACGTGCGGGTGCTCGGTGCGGTGAGCAGCGCCGACGGTGCCGCGTCGTACACCGCCCCGAAGGACCCGGCGGGCAACGCGGTCATGCCGCGGTCGGTGGCCGACCAGGTCGTGCAGGCGATGGGTGACGTCGTCACGAAGGGCACGGGCACGGCGGCGCAGCAGCCCTTCCCGGTCTACGGAAAGACCGGCACCACCGACGACTACACCAACGCGTGGTTCACCGGCTGCACGCCGACCCTCTGCATCACGGTGTGGATGGGCTACGACAAGGAGTACCTCAACGCCAACACGCCCCACTCGATGCTGAACGTGCACGGCGTCTCCCCGGTCTACGGCGGCACG
Organism: Thermomicrobiales bacterium; assembly: GCA_035708265.1. Lineage (GTDB taxonomy): Bacteria > Chloroflexota > Chloroflexia > Thermomicrobiales > CADCWN01 > DASSSV01. Next base: position 2,663 of record DASSSV010000872.1, read on the forward strand.
CTGCCGGCGCAGATCTTCGCCCGGACGTGGGACG
>DASSSV010000873.1:0-13596 GCA_035708265.1 Thermomicrobiales bacterium
GCCGCGGGCGTGGCGCTGGCGAAGCGCACGATCGAGGCGAACTTCGGCATCCCGATCGACTACTACATCTCGATCGACTTCCGCGGCTTCCAGAAGGTGGTCGACGCGGTCGGCGGCATCGACGTCGACGTGCCCTACTACATCCGCGACGACGACTACCCGACCGAGAACTACGGCACCAAGACGGTCGAGTTCTTCCCCGGCCCGCACCACATGGACGGCCAGACGGCCCTCGAATACGTCCGCACGCGCCACCAGGACAGCGATTTCGCCCGCCGTCAGCGCCAGGAGCAGGTCCTCCTGGCCCTCTTCGACAAGGCCAAGGGGATCAACATCGCGCCGCGCCTCCCCTCCCTGCTGCGCTCCTTCGCCGGCACGGTGCAGACGAACTTCACGTTCGACGAGCAACTGGCCCTCGGCCGGGTCGCCCTGGCGATGCAGCACGACGGCATCGGCCTCTACTCGATCGACCAGACGATGACCAGCGACTGGACCACGCCGAACGGCGAGGAAGTCCTGCTCGGCGACTGGCCCACAATCAAGGAGCTGGTCGGCCGCACCTTCGTCCTCCCGCAGAGCACCGGCGACAGCCCGTAGACGATAGACGATAGACGGTAGGGGAGTGTCTGGAGCGGGAGATGGGCGGGATGACCTCTTCTATCGGCTATCGTCTACCGTCTACCGTCTACGTCGTGGGGAGCGTCAACACCGACCTCGTCGTCGGCGTGGCGGCGCTACCGCGGCCGGGCGAGACGGTGCCGGGCGAGCGCTTCGCCATCGTCGGCGGCGGCAAGGGGGCGAACGCGGCGGTGGCGGCGGCGCGCCTCGGCGCGCGGGTGGCGCTCATCGCCCGCCTGGGCGACGACGACTTCGGCCGCGCGCGCCGCGCCGACCTGGCGGCCGAGGGGATCGACCTCGGCGGCGCGCTCGACGTCGGCGGGGCCACCAGCGGCGTCGCGCTGATCGCCGTCGAGGCGTCCGGCGAGAACACGATCATCTACGTGCCCGGCGCGAACGCGCTCCTGGCGCCCGACGCCGTCGCCGGCCTCGCGCTCGGGGCGGGCGACGTGCTGCTGACGCAACTGGAGACGCCGCCGGCGACGGTCGCGGCGGCGCTAACCCGGGCGCGCGACCGCGGCGCGACCGCGCTGCTCAACGCCGCGCCCTACACGACCGAGGCCCCTAACCTGATCGCCCTGGCCGACGTCCTGGTGCTCAACGAGGTCGAGGCGGCCGACGCGCTCGGCGCGGCGCGAGTCGCGCCCGGCGACGCGCGCGCGGCGGTCGAGGCCCTGCTCGCCAGGGGGCCGAGCGCGGTGGCGCTGACACTCGGCGCGCACGGCGCGGTGGCCGGGCGCGGCGGCGAGGTCCGCCACGTCCCCGCGCCCGCCGTCGCCGTCGTCGACACCACCGCGGCGGGCGACGCCTTCGTCGGCGCGCTGGCCGCCGAGGTGGCCGCGGGCGCCGACTTCTTCGCGGCGACGACGACCGCCGTCGCGGCCGGCAGCCTCGCCGTCACGCGACCCGGCGCGCAGCCTTCGCTCCCTCGCCGCCCCGATGTGGACGCGCTGGTGCAGCGCATGGCGCGCGCCTGAACGCGAAGGGTTCTGGCGGCGGAAGCCGCGGCTGGGGGCCGCTGCGCGGCACGAATCCCGCCTCCGCGGGCTGGGTCGTCAAGCCGCGCCTTTAGGCGCCAGGAACCCTCAATGCGCCCCCTCGCCGCCGGCCGTCGCGGGCACGGCTGCCGGCGCCGCGCCGCCCGGCCGGTGGGACGGCTGGAGGAGCGAGGCGAGCGCGGCGACGACGCTGATGACGCAGGAGATGACGAAGGCCAGGTGCAGGCCGTGCAGGAAGGTGGCGAGCGCGGCCGGCGTGCCGCTCATCCCGCCGCCGTAGATGAAGACCTTCATCATCACCTGCTGCGGGATGTTCGCCAGGACCAGCGGGAAGGCGATGGCGATGCTGAGCATCTGGCCGGTGTACATGATCATCGTCCGCGCGCCCGCCGCCATGCCGCGCTGGTCGGGCCGCACCGCGGTCATGATGACGTTGGTGTTGGGCGAACTGAAGAAGCCCGAGCCGCCGCCCATGAGCGCCATCCAGAGCGCCAGCAGCCAGAAGGCGGTGCGGTCGGTGACGGTGGCGAGCCCGGCCAGGCCGAGCGCCGAGACGATCAGGCCAGCCGTCCCGAGCCCGCGCGCGCCGTGGTGGTCGGAGAGATAGCCGCTCAGCGGGCCGATCGCCATGAAGGCGAGGCCGAAGGGCGCCATCATCAGGCCGGCGATCAGCGGGTCCTTGCCGTAGGGCCCCTGCAGGAAGAAGATCAGCAGGAAGAGGACCGCGCCGCGCGCCATGCCGTTGAGGAAGTTCGCCAGGTTGGCGAGCGAGAAGAGCCGATCCTCGAAGAGCCGCAGGTTGAGCATCGGCTGCGGCACACGCACTTCCGTCGCGAAGAAGGCGGCCAGGCCGATGACGCCGACGATAAGCAGCGCGACGATCACGCCGGGGCCCCAGGCGGGGAAGGCGATCAGGCTTAGGGCCGCCAGGATCGCGCCGAGGCCGAGGACGAAGGTGAGGCTGCCGAACCAGTCGAAGTGCTGATGCGTCGGCATCGCCACCGGCTCGCGCAGCCGCCAGATGCCCCAGAGGGTGCCGAGGACGCCGATCGGCACGTTGATCAGGAAGACCCAGCGCCAGGAGATCGCCGTCAGCAGGCCGCCGGCGACCGGGCCGAGGACGAAGCCGGCCGCCGCCGCGATCTGGTTGACCCCCAGGCCGAGCCCGACCCGGCCGGTCCGGAAGGCGTCGGTGACGATGGCGGTGCTGTTGGTGATGAGCAGCGCGCCGCCGACGCCCTGGACGACGCGGAAGAGCAGGACGTCGAAGCCGTGGAAGCGCGGCTGCCCGAGACCTGCGCCGAGCGAGCCGAGCGTGAAGATCAGGAAGCCAGCGTTGTAGAGGGTCTTGCGCCCGACCATGTCGGCCAGCCGCCCGATCACCGGCACCAGCGCCGTGGTGATCAGCAGGTAGCCGAGGAGGATCCACATGATCGTCAGGAAGCTCGCGTCGAGCTTGACCAGGAGGTCCGGCAGGGCGATCAGCAGGGCCGAACTCTGCAAGGCTGCCAGGAGCGCGCCCAGCGTGGTCACGGAGAGCGCGACCCAGGCGTAGCCCGGATCGACCTCCCCTTCACCCGTCGTGCCCGCCCGCCGCTGCGATACCGCGCTCATCGATCCGTCTCCAACGACTCCATCGTCATCGTCCGCTCATCATCCCCGCCGCGAGTCGCCCCGCGCTCAGGGCCCCGCCCCAGCGTCCGCCAACAGCGCGCGCAGGCGGGTCAGCCGCGCCGCCTCCTCGTCGCGCACGGCGGCGACCTGGGCGAGTTTGCCCTCGACGATCGCCAGGCGGCGCTCGGCCAGCGCGATCGCGTCGCGGATTACCCGCGCGCGCGCCTCCGGCTCGGTGGCGTCGGTGAACTGCCGCTTCAGCCGGGCGCGCGTGTCGTCGGTGTCGAGCAGTTCGCGGATCTCCGCCAGGGAGAAGCCGATCACCTCGCGCAGCCGCTTGATCTGGTGCAGGCGCTCGACGTCGCTGGCGTCGAAGAGCCGGTCGGCGCCCTTGACGCGCACGGCGGGGCGCAGCAGCCCCACCTCCTCGTAGTAGCGGATCGCGCGCGGCGTCAGCCCGACCTCGCGCGCCACCGCGCCGATCGGCCGCAGCCCCGCCTCCGCCGCCTCTTCCGTCAACGCCGTCCCGGCCATCAGCATTCCCTCTACGGCATCATCTTCCGTCCACGTCAATATACTGCGTGTGAGAGGGGTGAGGCAAGGGCTTTCGCCCTCACCCCCCCATCCCGTCTCCCAATGCTCGGAGAGGGGAGAGGACCGGCGGTCCGTGACGATCCTCTCTGGCCTGAGATCTGGAAGAGCGGCACGGCGTATACTGCGGGCTCCCCCTCTCCCAGCATTGGGAGAGGGGGATGGGGGGGTGAGGGCCGCGGCGAACGGAGGCGACGTGGAAGAGCGGATCGACCGGCTGGTGAACCTCGATTTCGGCGGGCGCGGGGTGGAGGCGCTCTACGCGGCGGCGCGAGAGCGGATCGGCGCGCCGCTGGCGCGGGCGGCGGCGGAGAAGCTGGCCGCGGTGCCGCGCGGCGCGACGGTGCTCGTGACGACCGGCTCGCCGTCGCGCGCCTGGGTCTCGCCGGCGATCGCCGAGAACGATGGGCCGGCCGGGGCGGCGGCGGTGGCGCGGGCGCTGGCGCTCGGCCTCGACGCGATCCCGGTAGTCCTGGCCGAGCGGGCGCTGCTCGGGCCGATCGGCGGCGTGGTGCAGGCGGCCGGGCTGAGCCTGGTGTCGCTGGAGGAGGCGCGACGCACGGCAATGCCGGGCGGGCGGCTGGCGGTGGCCGTGCTGGGCGACTACCCGACCGACGACGAGCAGGGCCGGACGCGGGCCGGCGCGGTGCTGGACGAGTTGCAACCGGCGCTGGTCTTCTCGACCGAGCGCGCCGGCCGCAACGACCGCGACATCTACCACAACGCGCGCGGCGTCGACTTCGGGATGGGCCGGGCGCGCCTCGACTACGTCTTCGACGAGGCCCGGCGCCGCGGCATCCCCTCGGTGGCGGTCGGTGACGGCGGCAACGAGATCGGCATGGGCCTGATCCCCGAGTCGATCCGCCGCCACGTCCCCTTCGGCGACCGCTGCGCCTGCGGCTGCGGCGGGGGCATCGGCGCGGTGACGGCGGCCGACGTGCTGGTGACGGCGGCGGTGTCGAACTGGGGCTGCTATGCGATCGTCGCCTGCCTGGCCGCCATCCTCGGCCGGCCGGACCTGCTGCACACGCCCGAGCGGGAGGAGGTCCTGCTGCGGCGTGGCGTGGAACTCGGCCTGATCAACTCGCCCGCCGGCCGCGTGGACTCCGACGTCGACGCGATCCCGCTCGCCTGCCACGTCGCGGTGACGACGCTGTTGCACGAGCTGGGCCTGCGGCTGATGGCGTGACGGCGTGGGAGCGTGGAGCGTGAGGGCGGGGCGGCGCTGGAAGTTGCGCTTGACCCGGTGCTGATGTTCCTGGCGGAGGACGCGCCGGAGGCGGCGACGGAGTGGCGGGGGTGGCGGGTCGCGCCGGTCGGCGGCGGGGCGAACAACCGGCTGTACCGCGTCACGCGCGGCCGGGACGACCTGGCGGTCAAGTTCACCATCGCCGACGACCGCGACCGCGCCGGGCGGGAGTATGCCGCGCTGATGGCGCTGCGAGGGGCGGGGCTGGCGATCGCGCCGGAGCCGGTGCTGCTGGCGCGCGAGCGCTACGGCCGGCCCGTCGTCGTCCAAACCTGGCTGGCGGGGAGGGTCGCGGACGAGCCGCCCGCGTCGGACGCGGCGTGGGGCGCTCTGCTCGACCACCTCGCCGCCGTCCACACCGTCACGCCGGCGGGCACGTCGCTCGCCCTGCCCGCGGCGATGCTCACCGCGCGGGACGCGGCGGAGGCGCGCCGGCGCATCGCGGAGGAACTGGCCAGGATCCCGGCAGATGCGCAGCCTCCAACCCTGCGCACGCTCGTCGCGCGAGCGGAGCGCGCGACTTTCCCCGCCTGGCCCGCGCCCCCGCTCACCCTCTGCCGCTGCGACCCCAACACCAGCAACTTCGTCCGCCGCGACGGCCCCTGGGCCTCCGTCGACTGGGAGAACGCGGGCTGGGGCGACCCCGCCTTCGAGCTCGCCGACCTGCTGACCCACCCGAAATACCGCGCGGTGTCGTCTGACCGATGGGATTGGGTGATCGAGGAATACTGCCGGCGCCTCGCCGACCCCGCGCTCGCGACGCGCATCCGCGCCTACGCCCACCTGCTGCTGGTCTGGTGGGCCGTGCGCTGCGCCCGCTTCCTCCACGACGTACCGCGCGGCCTGGACCAGCGCCTCGCCGCCCGACCCGCCGACTGGCTGGGCACGATGCAGGCGCAGTACGACGCCTACCTCCGCCGCGCCCACGCCGCGCTGGACGGCGTGGGCCGTGGGCCGTAGGGCGTGGGCCGTGAGATTCCGTGTGGGCTCGGGCGATCGCCACGCCCTCGTCGGGGCCGGCCTCCGTGCTGGCCCTGTTTCCCTACCTCTCAGCATCCGGGTCGGCAGAGGCGTGGGGCCGACCGGCCCGGTGTCCCGCCGACCGCGATGCGGTCGGGCGCCTGGTACGGGCGAGTTGGCACGGGGAGGGTATAGGTCGGGAACGAGGCTGGCGGTTGAAACCGTGCCTGAATGGCCTGCGACCGCGAAACCCGCCTGCGCGGGTTGGGACGTCCCAGTCCGCGGAGGCGGGTTTCGTGGCGCCGCGGCGCCAGTGAGGCGTGGGTTCAACCGCCAGCGCTCACCGGTGCTGGTCGGCCTGGAAACAGGGCCGGCGCGGGGACCAGCCCTTACGAGAGGAGGGCCATCGCCTGGCCCGATGCCGTGTTACGCCCTACGGCCCACGGCCTTACGCCCCACGGCCCACGCCCCACATCCCCCACGACAGTGCGGAGGGGGTGAGGGTGATGCGCGAGGGCGAGCGGTCGGCGCCGGAGAGGAGGAAGAAGTAGAAGAAGACGACGCAGGCGATCAGGACGATGACGAGGAAGACGAGCGCGACCCGCATGAGCGGCCCCGGCCCGTGCGCACCCGGCATGTAGGGCAGCATGCCACTCGTCCGCAGCGGCGGCAGGCCGGCGGACGCGCCCGGCGGGGCCGGCACGTCGCCGCGCAGGCCGGCACCGCACTGGCTGCAGAACTTGCTGGTCGGCAGATTCTCGGCGCCGCACCGCGGGCATTCGAGGTAGCGCCGTCGCTGCGAGGTATCCGCCATCGCTCCCGATCCGCCGGCGCTGTGCGCCGCGCGCCAGATCACCTATTCCCACGCCATTATCCCCGATGCGCGGCGGGGCGGCAACGGCGGGGATGAGACGGCAGACGGCAGACGGCAGAAGAGTGGTCCGTGGATAGAGGGCGGTCGCGCGCCAGGCTCAACGTCCCCGGCTCAACGCTTTACGCTCTACGCTCCACGCTCAACTCCTCCGCGACGGCGGCGACGAACCGGACCAGGAGGCGGGCGAACTCCAGGCGCTCGCGGTCGGTCCAGTCGCGCGTGACGCGCTCGAAGACGGCGCGCTGGTGGCGCCGGGCGCCGGCGACCAACTCGTGACCGGCCGGGGTGAGGTCGAGGCGGCGGCGGCGGGCGTCGGCGGGGGAGGCGGCGGCGGTGACGTAGCCGGCCGCGGTCGCGTCGGCGACGAGGCGGCTAGCGGTCGAGGGGTCCACGGCCAGCCGATCAGCGACGAGGCCCACGGTGACTTCCTCGCCGGGCGCGGCTATCCCCGCGGCGACGGCCTCCGCGACGAGGATGCGGGAGAGTTCGACGGCGCGCCCGCCGCGCCCGGCGAGGATCTGCGGCGGCGGCTGCCGGCCGAAGAGTCGGCCCAGGCGGAAGAGCGCCCGCCCGGCCTCGTCCAGCACCGCGGCGGTATCGCCCACAGCGGGGGATGGTTCGGCCTCCGGTGCGCCGGTCGGCGGCGTCGCGCCCGTTCCGCTCATGGCGGCATCCTACCACTTGACGGCGGCATAGGGTCGGAAGTAATATGCGTGCAGAGTACATGTTTTCTCGCTCACGAGAAGTGTGGAGGAGAGGCCGATGCCCGATACCCGCCCGCTCACGCTCGTCCGAGAGTGGCAGGACGCCGCCAACCGCCGCGACGCCGCGCGCCTCGTCGCGCTCTCGGACCCCGCGCTCGAGGTCGCCGGCCCGCGCGGGGCGAGCCACGGGCACGCCGCGCTGCGCGCCTGGCTCGACCGCGCCGGCCTGCACCTCGCGACCCTGCGCGCTTTCGCGCGCGGCGACGCCGTGGTCCTGGCGCAGCGCGGCGTCTGGCGCGACCTGGACACCGGCGCTGTGACCGGCGAGCGCGACCTCGCCTCGGCCTACCGCGTCGCCGGTGGGCGCGTCGCGCGGGTCGCGCGCCACGACGACCTCGCCGCCGCGCTGGCCGACGCGGGCCTCGACGCGGCCGACGAGGTGGCCACTCAGGCGAAGGAGGCCAGCATCCCGCCGTCGGCCAGGTAGGCGGCGCCGGTGCAGAAGGAGGCGCGCGAGCTCGCCAGGAAGAGGATCACCTCGGCGATCTCTTCCGGCCGCGCGACGCGCCCGAGCGCGTGGAGGTCGCCCCACGCGCGCAGCGCCGCCTCGGGCCGCCCGCCGCCGAAGCGGTCGGCGGAGGCGCGCAGCATCGGAGTGTCGACCGAGCCGGGACAGACGCAGTTGACGCGGATCCCCTCGCGCGCGTAGTCGAGCGCCATGCTGCGCGTCAGCGCGATCACGCCGCCTTTCGACGCCGCGTAGGCCGCGACCGCCGGCTGCGTGGCGAGCCCCTGCACCGAGGCGGTGTTGACGATCGCCCCGCCGCCCCGCGCCCGGATCGCGGGCACGACGTACTTCGAGACGAGGAAGACGCTCTTCAGGTTGACGGCGAGCGTGCGGTCCCACTCCGCCTCCGGCATCTCCTCGACCGTCCCGTAGGTCTGGATGCCGGCGTTGTTGACCAGCACGTCCACGCCGCCGAGCGCGCGCACCGCCTCTGCGGCGATCCGGCGCGCGTCGGCGTCGCGCGACACGTCGGCCGCGAGCGCCAGCGCGCGCCCCTCCGCCGCCCCCAGCTCGTCCGCCAGTGCCTCAGCCGCCGCCGCGTCGAGATCGACCACGACGACCCGCGCGCCCTCCCGCGCGAAGGCCCGCGCCGTCGCCGCCCCGATGCCCCGCGCCGCCCCGGTCACGACCGCCACTCGCCCCGCGAACTCCATGCGCCCTCCTCCATTTTTCACCGGCGGACCGATTCCCGGCATTCTCGGCTCGCGGAGGGCGCGACGCAATGCGGCGGCTTGGCCCTCACCCCCCGGCTCCCTCGCCCAGGATTGGGAGAGGGGGAGATGTCCGGGTGTGGGTTCCTCCGCCCTCCTGGCCGGTACTTTGGAAGAGCAGCGCGATGTACCGGCAGTCGCCCCCCTCTCCCAGCATTGGGAGAGGGGGGATGGGGGGTGAGGGCCCCGCGCACTCATGTATAATGTGGGACATCGGACAATCGAGGGCCCGCGATGCGAGCGACCGGCGATCAGCCAGGGGAGGGCGTATGTTGCAGGAGTTCACCCTGTCCATGCCGAACCGGGGCGCGCTCTGGGCGCGCCTGGCCTTGACCAAGACTCAGCTCGCCGAGTTGTGCGGGCTGACCGCGCGCCAGGTCAGTCACTGGACCGACCGCGGCTACATCCCGCCGTCGCCCCATCACCCCGACCGCTACGGCGGCGACGCCGTCGACCTCTGCGTGCTCATCAAGCAGGCGCTGCAGCACGGCATCCCGCTCCGGCGCGCGGTCGCGCTGGCCCGCGCCTACGTCGCGGACGAACTCGCGCGCGAGCCGACTCCCGCCGCGATCGCGACGCCGACGCTCGCCGCGATCCGTGATAATCTACGCGACGCGGAAGCGGCGATCGCCGCCGTCCTGGAGGCGGTCGAGCCGCTCGCGCCGGAGGGCGGCGAGGCGACGGGCGGCGGGTGATGCGCCGCCGGGCCGCTCCCGCGTGAGCCGCGCCGCGAGGACATGACCGGGGAGACGGAGGGAGGAGTCCGTGACGGCCGCCACACGCGAGATCGCGTTCGATCGCTTCTACACGCACGACGAGTTGACCGCGCTCCTGCGCGGCTACGCCGAGCGCCATCCCGCCCTCGCCGCGCTGGCGTCGATCGGCCAGAGCCACGAGGGTCGCGACATCTGGTGCCTGACGATCACCAACCGCGCGACCGGCCCCCACGACGCCAAGCCGGCGCAGTACATCGACGGCAACATGCACGCCGGCGAGGTGACCGGCTCGGCCGCGGCGCTCTACACGATCAACGAGCTGCTGACGAAGCACGGTAAGGACGGCGAGATCACCGCCCTCGTCGACACGCGCACCTTCTACGTCCTGCCGCGCGTCAACCCCGACGGCGCCGAGAAGTATCTCACCACGCCTTACATGCTCCGCTCCAGCGTCCGCCCCTACCCCTATGAGGAAGACCTGCCCGGCCTCTACCCGGAAGACCTCGACGGCGACGGGCTGATCCTCCAGCTGCGCGTCCCCGACCCGAAGGGGGAGTGGAAGGTCTCGGACCAGGACCCGCGCCTGATGCTCAAGCGCGCGCCGGACGAGACCGGCGGCGAGTATTACCGGCTCCTGACCGAGGGGCTGCTGCGCGAGTACCGCGGCGGGCCGGTCACGGCCGCGCCGCCGAAGTGGGGGCTCGACATCAACCGGAATTACCCCGGGAACTGGATCAGCACACAGGGCGGCGCGGGGCCGTACCCGCTGTCGGAGCCGGAGACGCGGGCGCTCGCGGCATTCGTCGGCGCCCACCCGAACATCGGCATGATCCAGAACTACCACACCACCGGCGGCGTCCTTTTCCGCATGCCGGCGTCGCGGCCGGAGGCGGAGATGATGCCGCTCAGGGACCGCGCGCTCTACCAGCGGATCGGCGAACTGGGCACCGAGGTCACCGGCTACCCCTGCCGCTCGGTCTACGAGACCTACCCCGCGATCGACGACCGCGGCACGCGCTCGGCGGCGGGCAGTTTCTGCGAGTGGGCCTACGAGGCGTTCGGCATCTTCGGCTTCGCGCCGGAACTCTGGGACATCGAGGGCCGCGCCGGGATCGAGGGCCGCTGGCAGGGTCCGTGGCACGTCAAGGACCAGACCGAGGAGGAAGGACTCAAGATCCTCCACTGGCTCGACGAGAACCTCGGCGGCGAGGGCTTCGAGGCGTGGCGGCCGTTCGACCACCCGCAGCTCGGCCCGGTCGAGATCGGCGGCTGGCACACGAAGACAGTGCGGCAGAACGCGCCGCCGAAGTTCCTCGAGGAGGAGTGCGCCAAGATCCACCGCTTCGCTCTGCGCCAGGCCAAACTCCTCCCGCGGCTGCTGCTCGACAAGGTCGAGGTCGAGCCGCTCGGTGGCGACCTCTACATCGTCCGCGCCACCATCGAGAACGACGGCTACCTGCCGACGAATCTCACGCAGAAGGCGGTCAACCAGCGCGTCGCGCAGCCGGTCACGGTCGAGCTGAGCGGCGGGGAGATCCTGATGGGCGACCGCCGCCAGACGCTCGGCCACCTGGAAGGGCGCGCGCAGGCCGCCGGCCCCTCCTTCGGCATGCAGCTCGTCCAGAACGAGAAGCGCGCCGAGTGGCTGGTCCAGGGCCGCGGCCCCGTCACCCTGACCGCGAAGTCGGAGAAGGGCGGCACGGTGACGCGGGAGCTGAAGGTTGAAGGTTGAAGGTTCCATGTGGCAGCCGCGGTAGAAATGCCTCGGCTGCCGAACTTTCAACCTTCAACCTTCAACTTATCGCGCCAGCGATACCCCACGCCAGTCGCCGCGGCGGAAGCGCCACCAGTTGGCCAGCGCGTTGAGCAGCGAGGCCGGGAGGAAGAAGCCCCAGACGAGGACCAGCCCGCCGCCGAAGTGGTTGACGGCGGCGTAGCCGAGCGCGACGACCAGCCAGGTGCCGGCCGCGTTGGCGAGCAGCGGGAAGCGCGTGTTGCCCGCGCCGCGCAGCGCGCCCGAGAAGACGAAGAGGATGCCCCAGAGTGGCAGCGCCGCCGCTAGCACGCGCAGGCTGCCCGCGCCCAGGTCCGACACCGCGCCGTCATCCGTGAAGACGTCCATGATCGGCCCGGCCAGCAGGAAGAAGGCGAGGCCCATCGCGCCCATCCAGACGATCGCCCAGAAAGCCGAGGCGCGCGCCGCCGCCGCGCCCTCGTCCGGCTTGCCCGCGCCGAGGCTCTGCCCAACCAGCGTGCTCGCCGCGATCGAGAAGCCGATCCCCGGCAGGAAGGCGACCGAGAGGGCGTTGAAGGCGATACGCTGCGCCGCCAGCGCCTGCGTGCCGAGTTCCGCGACGATCACCGTCAGCATCGTGAAGGCCGCCGAGGTGAGCGTCTGCTCCAGCGCGGCCGGCACGCCGAGCGCCAGCACACGCCGCACCGCCGCGAAGCGCGGCCACCAGTCCAGCCGGCCGCGCAGCGAGAGACCGCTCCGGCCCCAGATCAGCACCGCGACGAGCGTCGCCGCCGAGACGAGCCGCCCGGTCGCCGCGGCCCAGGCCGAGCCGTCCGCGCCGAGCGCGGGCAGGCCGAGGTGCCCGTAGATCAGCCCGTAGGCGAGGACGGCGTTGAGGATGTTCGACAGCACCGAGACGAAGAGCGGCGTGCGCGTGTCGCCCGCGCCGCGCAGCACCGCCCCACCCGCGAAGACGAGCAGCAGCGGCGGCAGCATCACCATCGTGATGCGCAGGTAGCCGGCGCCGACGGCGGCGACGTCGGGCGCGACGCCGAAGGCGCGGATCAGCGGGCCGGCGGCGAGCGCGCCGAGCGCCGCCAGCGGCAGCGCGCCGAGGAGGCCCCAGACGAGCGTCTGCTTCGCCAGCCGCTCCGCGCCGGGCCGGTCGCCCGCGCCGATGGCGTGTGCTACCAGGATCGAGGCGCCGATCGAGACGGCGCTCAGGATCGCCAGCAGGAAGAAGACGACCTGCAGCGCGGCGCCGACGCCGGCGATCGCCACCGCGCCGAGGTGCGCGACGAGCAGGGTATCGATTACGCCGACCAGCGTCTCCAGCAGGTTTTGGGCGATCACCGGCCAGGCCAGCCCGAGCACGCGGCGCGACATCCCCGCCGGGCGCGCGGCGGCGGCCGTGTCGGGCAACGCGGGCGCGACGACGGGCCGCTCGGTCCGTTCGCGCTCGTCCAGTTCGACAGCCACCGCGTCCTCTCCCCCGCCCGCGGGCGCTCCATCCGGGGACAGCAACGCGCGGCCACCCGGCCGCGCAGCGCTCGCGTCTATACTCGGGCAAGTCTAGAGTCCGCCGCGGCCGGGGACAAGCGGCGACTGGGCGGAGAAGCGCCTGTACCATCGGCCAGGAGAGGCCGCGGGGGCGTGGGGACGTGGGAGCGTGGGAGCGTGACGACATCATGGGGATTGGACAACCGATGGTCCCGCCCGGGGGCCAGCCCCGACGAGCGTTGGGTAGTCCCCCTCTCCTGCACCACGCTCCCACGCTCCCACGCTCCCACGTCGTCACGGGCGGCAGACGAGGCAGGGGCGGTAGCCGGCCGCGGCGGCCTCGCGCGCGGAGGCGAAGGTGACGCGGTGGCGGTCGGTGACGCGCCGCGCGTGGTGGCAGGTCGGGAAGCAGTAGATGTGGGTCGTGTCGCTGCCGTAGTAGCGCACGCCCGCGCTCGCCAGCGCCTCCAGGTCCTCCGGTGCGACGCCCTCCGCCGCCAGGACGGCGCGCTTGGCCGCGCCGCCGAAGGCGTAGTCGCCGGGGCGGCCGTCGCTGCGCACGACGCGGTGGCAGGGGATCAAGAGCGGGATCGGGTTGTGGCCGAGCGCCGTCCCAACCGCGCGCACCGCGCCGGGGCGGCCGATCTCCCGCGCGACCCAGGCGTAGGGACGCACCTGCCCGCGCGGGATGTCGAGCGCCTTCAGCAGCACCGCCCGCTCGAACTCCGACAGGCCGCGCAGGTCGAACTCGAGGTCCGC
>DASSSV010000874.1:0-4091 GCA_035708265.1 Thermomicrobiales bacterium
GTGACGCCGGAAGGCGACGTCGTCGACCAGGAGGTCGCGTCCTCCGAGGTTGTCGACAACGTCGCGGCGCGCCGCTCGACCGCGAGCTGGTTGACCGGCATCATCTACTTCATCTTCGGCGTGGTCGCGATCGCGATCGCGCTGCGGGTGATCCTCAAGCTGCTCGCGGCCAACCCGAATGCGGGCTTCAGCTCGTTCATCTACAGCGTCACCGGACCGCTGGTCGCGCCCTTCGCCGGCATCATCGGCACGCCGGCCGCGAGCAATGGGTCGGTGCTGGAGTTGTCGTCGATCCTGGCGATCGTCGTCTACCTGATCGCCGCCTGGATCGTCGTCCGGCTGCTCCAGATCGTGATCGACCGGCCGGCCAGTGGCGTCTCGGCCACGCGCACGGTCGGCCGGCGCAGCGGCACGTACCAGTAGCGAGTGATGAGTGCCGAGCGATGAGCGATGAGTGACAAGGAACGGAGCATCGCGCGCGGGGAGGCGCTGGAGGAGCGCGAGCTGGCGGCGAGCAATCGCCGGCTGGCGATCCTCCTGGGCGTCGGGGCGGCGCTGGTCGCGCTCGGCGTCGGGCTCGTCTTCCTGATCGGCAAGAGCCTCGCCATCCCGCCCGAGGACTTCGACCGCGACACGGCGATCCGCATCGCCGACGCGGCCGTCAAGGAGGTCGACACGACCGCTCTCGGCGCGGCGGCCGCCAGCACGACGACCGGGCACGAGTAGCGCCGTCAAGGCTGTCGCGGGGGCGGTGCGACGCTGCCCCCGCGCAGGTTCCCTCTTGCCCTCAGCGTAGCACCCACACCAGCACGCCGAGGACCGCGCCGTAGGCGACGTGGGACATCATGAAGGCCAGCGGCGGCATCCGCTCGGCCATCACCTTGTCGATGAGCGGCAGCGTGCCGTACTCGTTGACCACGTAGAGGAACAGCGCCCAGACAATCCCCGCCACGATCAACACCCACAGCGCGGTCCAGCCCAGCGCCCCGAGCACCACGCCGTATATCACGCCGAAGATCGCGGACATGACCATGTGGATCATCGCGCCGAGCATGTCGGCGCTCATGCCGCCGCCGACCGCGGACGGCCCCTCGACGGTCGCGGCCATCAGTTGCACCGGGTAGAGCGGCGACTGCTTCAGCATCGGCATCAGCATCATCGCCACCATCGCCATCGCCACCCCGCCGATCAGTCCCCCGATCAGCCCCGCCAACCACATCGGCATCGCTCTCCTCCTCCATTCGATCTCGTTCGCGGCGAGCGCCGGGCGCACTCGATCTCTACACTCCGGCGGCGCAACGCGCGTGCCAGCCGGCGGGAAAATGTGGCGTGGCGCACATCTTGCGGGCCGGAGCGGCGCGGCCGGAGCGGCGCGGCCACGGCCGGCGGCGGTCGCGCCCGGCCCTCAGCGATCACGAGCGTGGAGGATGGCGCCGGTATGCCCGTCCAACCGATCGACCTCAGCCGCGCGCCCCTCTTCGCGGCGCTGCCCCCTGACCACCTGGCGGCCGTCGCGCGCGCCGCGAGCCTGCGCCGCTACCGGCGCGGGGCGATCCTCTATCGGCGCGGCGAGCCCTGCCGGCGCCTCGCGGTGGTTCTCGACGGGCTCGTCTCCCTCGGTCGGCCCGGCGGCTCGGGCGGCACGGTCACCAGGGCGCTCGTCCCGGCCGGCGGCCTACTCGGCGTCGAGGCCCTGCGCGGGGTGGACGTACACGATAGCGATGCGGTCGCGCTCGCGCGGGTGAGCGCGGCGGAGCTGCCGATCGCGGTCGCGTTGGACCTCGGGTGCCGCCACCCGCCATTCCTCGCCGGGCTCGCCAGGGGACTGGTCGAGCGGATGGAGTGGGCCCGCGCCGACCTCGCCCGCGCCACTCAGCCCGACACGGCCGCGCGCCTCCTCTGCCTGCTGCGCGCCCTGGCCCGCGCGTCCGGCCAAGCGACGGGCGTGGCGGAAGGGTCGTGCCCGCTCGGGGTCCGGCTGTCGCACGCCGACCTGGGGCGACTGGTCGGCGCCGACCGCGCGACGGTCACCAGGGCGCTCCGGGCGCTCTCCGCGGCGAGGCAGGTCTGGCTAGAGCGCGGGCACGTCGTCGCGGTCGCGCCGGGCGACGCCCGGCGGGCGGGACGGGCGGCATGAGCGGCGCCGAGCGCACCAAAGTCTGGTATCTGCGGCGGCTCGACCTCTTCAGCGTACTGGCCGGCGCCGACCTCGCGGCGATGGCGAGCCTGCTCGACGACCGGCACTTCCCGGCCGGCGCCGAACTCCTCGCGGCGCGCGACCGGGATTGCGTCTACCTCGTCAAGGACGGCGCGGTGCGGCTCTACACGGCCGGCGACCCGCGGCCGGTGACGCTGGCACTGCTCGGCCCCGGCCGGCTCTTCGGGCTCTCGTCGGCCATCGGCGTGGACGACCCCGCGCTCGGCGCGGTCACCGTCGCGCCGTCCTATGTCTGCCGCACGACCTGGCCGCGGCTCCTCGAGCTGGGCGCCCGCCGCCCCCGGATGCTCCTCCGGCTCACGCGCGCCCTCGCCGAGCAGGTCTTCCTGGCCGAGACCTGGGTCGAGCGGCGGCGGGCCGGCGGGCCGCGCACGCGGCTGGCCGGGCTGCTGCTCGAGCTCGACGACGAGTTCGGGGAAGCGGACGACGCCGGGCGGCGGATCCGCTACCGGCTCACGCAGGCCGACCTGGCGCGGATGGTTGGCGTCTCGCGCGAGAGCGCCAACCGGGCGCTGGCCGACTTCGCGCGGGCGGGCTGGGTCGGCCGAGAGCGGGGCCGGCTACTCGTGCGCGACCGCCAGGCGCTGGAAGGCGTGACGAGCGACGAGCGATGGGCGCGGCTGGACGATGGGCGCTTGTCAGGGAGCGCGCGCTGAGGCTGTCCCACGGCCTGCACGTCTGCAATCTGTAATTCGGTGACCGTCAATCCTTGCCGTCGTAAGGCGGGAACTTGAAGGCCATCTGCTTGTTCAAGAGGCCGCCTTCCCAGAGCGTGGCGATGCGTCGCGCGTCGAGGCGTTCGCCCGCGAAGACGGCCGGCAGGAGCAGGTCCACTGAGGTCGCCTTGGAGAACATGCCGCAGGAGGCGACGCCGAAGAGCGGCACCTCGCGGTCCGGGCCGTCGAGGTAGGCCAGCCAGAAGAGGCTGCCAGGGTGCGCGGGCGCGCCGAACGCCTCCAGCCGCGCCCCGACTCGCGCGAGCGCCTGGAGCATCGCGTCGAGCGGGTCGAGCGCGTTGCCGCCGGTCGCCAGGATCAACCCAGCGCCCGCGCGCGCCTGCCGCGCGAAGGCGTCGGCGACCGCGCCGGGGTCGTCCGGCACCTCGTCGGCGGCGAAGAGTTCCGAGCCGAACCAGGCGATCTTGTCACCCAATCGCCGCAGCACCCGCTCGCGCTCGCGGTCGCTCAGCGCCTCGCGGATGACGACGCCGACGCGCAGCGGGCGGAAGGCGTGGACCGCGACGCCGCCGCCTGCGCCGCGTGCCAGGTCCTCCGCCTGCCGGACGATCGCCTCGCGCGTCACCAGCGGCGTCACCTTCACGCCGGCCAGCACCTCGCCCGGCCGCACGACCTGGCCGTCGTAGAGGGTGAAGATCGAGACGTCGTCCAGTTCGTTGAGCGCCTGCAAGGTCGCGCGATCGAGGCGCAGCACGCCCCGCGCGTCCGCGACGACATTGTAGCGGCCCTCGACCGGCCCCTTGAGCGCGACGCCCTCCCCGACCACCGCCTCCGCCAGCCGGCGCGCGGCCTCGCCCTCCGGCAGATCGCCCGGCTCCAGTTCGAGGACGTGCAGGTACGGCCCGGCTGCCTCGCGCAGCGGCGCCAGATCCTCCGGGCCGATCACATGTCCCTTGTGGAACACGGGTCTTCGCTCGTGGGTGACGTCGTGGGCCAGTATCCGCCCGAGTGCCTCCTCGGGCGCGAAATCGCGTGGGTCGAGTGCCGTCGCCTTCACCGCCAGACCTTTCCGCGCCCCTTCGGCGGGCGCCTCTCCGGCGATAGTACCAGGGGCGGCGGCTGGTGGGTAGGGCGGCGGCCCTCACCCCCCGGCCCCCTCTCCCAACTTTGGGAGAGGGGGGGCTCGCCTCAAACGG
>DASSSV010000875.1:0-3438 GCA_035708265.1 Thermomicrobiales bacterium
GACCCGCTGACCGGCCGGCAGGCGGTGCGCGTCGAG
This sequence comes from Thermomicrobiales bacterium, assembly GCA_035708265.1. Lineage (GTDB taxonomy): Bacteria > Chloroflexota > Chloroflexia > Thermomicrobiales > CADCWN01 > DASSSV01. The sequence continues at coordinate 37 of DASSSV010000875.1, forward strand.
ATCGCGGCCGACTTCCCGCGCCCTGGCGCGCCCGCGCGCGCCTTCGCCGCCGAGCTGGCGCTGCTCGGCCACTTCCAGCGCACGAACGCGGCGACGGCGCTCACCGCGGCGCTCCTGCTCGAAGAAGGACTCAGGACTCCGGGTGCCCTCTGGGCGTCAGGATTCAGTGGACGCGACGGCGGTGGGCGCTTCGATGAAGCGACGTTGGCGCGGGGGCTGGCGGCGGCGCGCTGGCCCGGCCGGCTCGAAATCGTCCGGGAGGCGCCATTGACCATCGTGGACGGCGCGCACAACGCCGACTCGGCCGAGCAACTCCGGCGCGCGCTGGCCGACCTCTTCCCCGGCCGGCCGCTGGTCCTCGTGCTCGGCACGTCGGTGGACAAGGACATCCCCGGCATCGTCCGCGCGCTCGTGCCCGGCGCCGCGCGGGTCGTCCTGACCGTCTCGTCGCACCCACGCTCGGCGCCGCTCGACCGCCTGCGCGCCGAGGCCGCGCCTTACGGCGCGCCGCTGGCCGAGGCGGCGACCGCCGGCGCCGCGCTCGACCTCGCCGCCGCGCTGGCCCGCGACCTCGGCCCAGACGCCCTCATCTGCGTCACCGGCTCCCTCTTCCTCGTCGCCGACGCGCGCGACTACCTCGGCCTGGCGGACGGCGCGCTGGCGGTGTGAGCGGCGCGCCGCCCGCCGCGGCCGCTCAGGCCGCGTCGGTGAGCCGGCAGTAGCAGGACGACCGGATTGGGACGTCCGCGCGCGCCGCCGCGAGGTCGAGCCGCTGCCCGATCGTCCGGGCGAGTTCGTGCTTGCCCAGGCGCACCAGGCACTCGTGGTAGCCGTGCAGGCTCCAGACGTTGTCGGGGTGCTGGCAGGCGCGGGCGAGCGTGCCGTCCAGGCCGAGGTCGGCGCGGTAGACCGCCTCGGCTTCTTCCACCCGGCCCTGCTCGAGCAGGAGCGCGCCGAGGGCGTGGCGCGACGGCTGCATCCAGGCCCACGGCTCGGCGTAGGGCAGGCCGTCCTCCAGCGCGACGGCGCGGCGCAGGTGGGCGAAGGCCGCCTCGTACGCGCCCTTGCGGTACTCCAGTTCGCCGTCCAGCATCGCGGCGGCAACGGCGAGGACGTCGACGCTCGGGTTGTTCTGGAAGTAGCGCGACTCGGGCACCCGGCCGAGCGCGGCGCGGAATAGGTCGCGCTCCCGCTCGGCCTCCGCCACCCGGCCGGTGGCCGCGAATGCCACGCCCCTGGCGTAGTGCGTCATCGCGGTCGTGACGCAGTAGAGGTCCTGGTCGTCCGGCGGCGGCGTGGCGATGAGCTCGTCCCACTTGCCGAAGCGGATCAGGACGTGCAGGCCGAGCGGCACGAACGGCTCCAGCCAGTCGGCCATCGGCGGCACCGGGACGCGCACCAGTTCGTCCGGGATGGTGCGCCGCATCTCCGCGGCGGCGTCGCGCGCGACCTCGTACTGCCCCAGCAGCATCGCGCCGTACATCGCGAAGTGGTAGTTGTGGACGCGGTAGAGCGTGTAGAAGTTCATCGCCCCGGCGTGCGCGAGGAACTTGCGGTCGGCGACGATCGCCGCCTGGTTCCAGGCGACGACGTCGCGATAGTGCCCGCAGAGGACGTCGATGTGGGTGGACATGTGCTGCAGGTGCCCGGCGTCGGGCACGAGCCCGCGCAGCCAGTCGGCCGCCCGCAGCGCGCGCTCCGGGAAGGGCGACATCTCCATCAGGTGGACGTACATGTGCAGCACACCGGAGTGGTCGCGGCTCGCGGGGTGCTCCAGCGCCCGTTCCAGTACCCGCCGCGCCTCGTCCGTGCTCGCCCCCTCCTTCGGCTCGCCGGTGGGCAGGTCCCAGAGCCGCCAGGGGGTCCGGTTCAGCAGCGCCTCCGCGAAGAGTGCGGCGATGTCGAGGTCATCGCCGTAGTCGCGGTAGACGGCCCGCATCGCGTCGGCGTAGGCGTCGACCCACCCGGCCAGGTCGTCGGCCGGGTCGGGCGGGATCGCCGCCTGGTAGCGCGCCCCGAGTGCCGTGATGAGCGCCTGCTCGGCGGGGCTGGCCTTGTCCAGCAGCGCCAGGGCGCGCTCGGTCGCCCGGAAGCACCGCTCGGTCGTCGCGGCGAGGTCCACCGGGTCGAAGAACTCCCAGGGCTTGTTGTAGTTGGGCCCGGCGGCGTAGGCTAGGCCCCAGTGCGCCATCGGGCAATCGGGGTCCGCGGCGATGGCTTGCTCGAAGCAGCGCATCGCCTCCTCGTGGTTGAAGCCGTAGGTCCAGGCGAGGCCGCGGTCGAACCAGCGCTGCGCGTCGGGCGAGGTCGTGGAGATCGCGCGGGTGTGGCTACCGAGGTCGTAGTAGTCGGACATGGCCGCCCTCCTCCGATCCGCCAGTGGGTATGGTCAGTGCGCCATCTTCGCACACTCGCGGTCGCGTGGCAACGCGCGGCCTGAGCGAGCCCCAGCCGCGGTTGCAACGCCGGCGCGCGTCGGGACGTAAACCGCGCGGCCGGAGAGCGCCGCCGGTGTGCTATTCCTCTTCGTGGTGCAGATGGCCGTTGGAGGGCGGGCAGAAGTGCGGGGCGTCGGTGAGGGGCGCGCCGCACATCGGGCAGAGCGGGCGCCCGCCGGCGACGATGCCGGCGATCTGCTCGCTGAGGCGGCGGAACTGCGCCCTCGTGATCAGGCAACGCAGCGTCGGCGGCCCCTCGCCCCCGGCGACGAGATCCTCGACGTCGTGCGCGACGAGCAGGCAGACATTCTGCTCGGCATCGTAGCCGAGGCCGAGCTGGCCGATCTTGAACTCGACGGTCGGCGCGTCGACCAGCGGCTCGACCGGCCGCGGCGGCTCGGGGCGCGAGTCCAGGCGGCGGGTGCGGCGCGGCCCGATCTGGGCCAGCAGGCGGTCGATCGCCTCGCCGAGCGCCTGCAACTGCTCCTTCTCGATCCAGAGCACCGCCGTCTCGCCGCGCGGGTTACCGGCGATGACGCGGAAGGTGCGCTGCCCCGGCTGGCCGATCGCCTCGGCCTCCAGACGGTTGATCCGCTCGAAGTCGTGCTGTACCTCGTCCATAGGCTCCCTGTCGGCGGCCACCGGCCAGCGCGCGGCGCGCCGCCCTCGCACTCCCTCTAGGATAGCACGGCCAGGCGGTAGGGGGTAGGTGTTAGGCGTTAGGGGACTGTGCATGGGCAGCGGCCGACCGGATGAGCGTGCGCCTGGTCTCCGAGACCCTATCGTCTCCCACTTCCCGCCTCCCGCCTATCGTCTGTCGTCTATCGTCCATCCCCTACCGCCTAACGCCTAACGCCTACCCCCTACTTCGGCAGCGCCTTCATCGCCTGATAGGCCGGGCGCTCGCGCCAGTCGGTCACGAGCAGCGACCAGCCGTACTTCTCGTCGTCGGTCTTGATGGAGG
>DASSSV010000876.1:0-15609 GCA_035708265.1 Thermomicrobiales bacterium
CCCGGCCGCCGCGCCTGACAGTCTACCCTACTTCGCGACGGTCGTCTTGCGGAAGTCCCACTGGCCCATCGGGTGGTGGAAGAAGCCCTGCACCTGCGTCTTCAGCACGTCCACGTAGGGCAGGACGTAGAGGTAGACGAAGGGGGCGTCGTCCATGTGGATCTGCTGGATCTGGTAGTAGATCTGCCGGCGCTTGGCGTCGTCGGTCGTCGTGCGGCCCTGGTTGGCCAGGTCGATCGCCTGCTGGTTGGTCCAGCCGGTGTGGTAGTTCTGCGTCTGCTGCGGCAGGATCGCGTAGGAGACCAGTTCGTCGGGGTCGATGATGTCGTTGGTCCAGCCGCTGGCGCGCATCTCGAACTTGTTGTTGCGGTAGTTGTCGGTGAGGACGCTCTGCTCCAGGGGCTGGATGTCGAGGTTGATCCCGATCTTCGCCCACATCTGCTGCAGCGCCGTCGCCAGCGCCTGGCCGCCCGCCGAGCCCTGGGTGATCTGGATGGCGACCTTGCCGCCGTTGGGGATGGTCGACTGCTGCATCAGCGCCTTCGCCTTGTCCAGGTCGAAGGGGTAGCCCGCCTGGTCCTTGTTCCAGTAGAGCGCGCCGTTGGGCATGAAGCTGTTGGAGATCTGGCCGACGCCGAAGTTGATGACGTTGATCAGCGACTGCTTGTCGGTGGCGTAGTTGAGCGCCTGGCGCACCTTCACGTCGCTGAGCGGCGCGTTGCGGATATTCATGACGACGAAGTTGTTGTAGGTCGAGGTGAACTCCTTGACCTGCAACTTGCTGTCCTTCTTCAGGTCCGGCACGCGGTTGAGCGGCACGTCGTACATCCCGTCGATCTCGCCGCCCTGCAGTTGCAGGATGCGGTTATTGTCGTCGGGAACCGTCGTGATCGTGATCTGGTCGAGGAGGGGCAGCCCCTTCTCCCAGTACTTGTCGTTCTTCTTGAGCAGGATGTGCTCGCCCTTCTTCCACTCGGCCAGCACGTAGGGGCCGGTGCCGAGCGTCTGGTCGACGAGCTTGTCCTCGCCGATCTTCTTGACGAAGTCCTGGGACATGATGCTGCTGTTGAACATCGAGATGTCGGCCAGGAAGGGGGCCCAGACCTGCTTGAGCGTGACGACGACCGTGGCGTCGTCCGGCGCGGTGATGTCCTTGACCGGCTCCAGCGTGAAGGTCCAGCCGCTCTTCTGGTTGGTCTTGGCGCGCATCAGCGAGAAGACTACGTCGCTCGCCTTGAGCGGCGTGCCGTCGGAGAACATCACCCCCTGCCGCAGGTGGAAGGTATAGGTCAGCCCATCGGGCGAGACCTCCCACTTCTCCGCCAGCGCCGGCGCCAGCGAGAGTCCGTCGTCGGCGACCCGGATGAGCTGGTCGTAGATGCTCATGAAGATCCAGATATCGACGTTGCCGTCCTGCGTGACCGGGTCGAGGTTGTCGGAGTCGGCGGCGCGCGAGAAGGTGAAGGAGCCGCCGGCCTTGCCGGCGGGGGCGGCGGTCGTCGGCGCCGCGGCCGCGGTGGGCGAAGCGGCGCCCGCCGCCCCGCCGGCCGCGGGGCTCGCGCTGCTGGCGGTCGTCGGGGTCGGGGTGATGTTCTGGTTGATCGTGATCGGCGCCGCGGTCGCGGTCGGCGCAGCGGTGGCGCCCGCGGCCGGCGCGGTGGTCGCGGTGGCCGGGCTGCCGCCGCAGGCGGCGAGGAGCGCCGGGAGCGCCCCGGCCGCGCCGAGGGTCGCCATCCCGCCGAGTAGCCGCCGCCGGCTGAGTCGAAGTCGCGCGTCGGTCCGCGTCGAGTGATCCTGCACGCCGCGCCTCCTTTGAGGTGAGAGTTGATCGTTGCGAGTTGATAGTTGGCGCTGGCTCGTCGCTAGCGGCAAGAGCCCGTCCACTATCAACCATCAACTACCAACTACCAACTCACGCACCGATGTTCATCAAGAGCCCTTCCGCCTTGACCGCCGCGCTCGTCGTGCGATAGAGCACCACGCCGTCCTGGGGCGCGTCGATCTCGTGGAGCACCTCGCCCAGCAGGCCGTACAGGCGGCCGACGCGCTGCCCGGCATGCACGGTGTCGCCGGCGCGCACGTCGCCGGCCCAGAAGCCGTCGGCCGGGGCCGTGACGGTGGCCGACTGGCGGATGTGGCGCGCGGCGACGGAGGGCCGGGGCTCGCCCGGCAGGTTGCCCGCCACCTGCAGCGCCCGCCGCGTGCCCTCTACCAGGAGGTCGACCTCCGGCGCGGTCAACTGGCCGATGCCGCCCGCCTCGGCCAGGATGCTCGGGACGCCATGCTGCGCCGCCGCCAGATGGGTCAGCCCGGCCCGCCCGCCGGCGGCGCCGCCGCGCCCGGCGACGATGTACGGGCAGCCGAAGGCTTCGGCCATCGCCCGCGAGCGTGCCGCGACCGCCTCATCAGCCCCCCCGGCGTAGCCGGTGAAGGGGACCAACTCCTCGACGAGGTCGCCCCCGTGGAGGTCGAGGAAGGCGTCGCTCGGCGCGATGCAGGTGGTGAAGATGAAATGCGCCAGCGCCTCGGTGAAGGTGCCGGCCGGGTCGCCGGGGAAGACCCGGTTGGGGTTCTTGCCGTCGATCGGGCAGACGAAGGGGGTGCGCGACCAGAAAGCCGGGAGGTTGACGATCGGCACGACCAGGACGCGCCCGCGCAGTTCGGCGGGCTCCAGCTCGCGCCCGAGGCGGACGGCGGCGCGGATGGAGACGTACTCGCAGCCGTGGATGCCGGCGATGATCGTCGTCAGCGGGCCGTCCTGGGCGCCGCTGATGGCGACGTAGGGCCAGGACCAGCCCGCGAGCACCGGCAGGCCCGCCGTGAGCTCGCCCTCGTGGCGCTGGCCCGCGCCCGGCATCTGTAGTCCCGCGGCCGTCATGGCGTCCTCCCCCTGACAGCGCGACGCCGTTTCGTCCCCTATCAACTATCAACTCACAACTCGCAACTTCAGAAAATCTGCGAGCCGCCGTCGATGCTGATCGTCTGCCCGGTGACCCAGGGCGCGAGGTCGGAGACGAAGAAGAGCACGCCTTTGGCGATGTCGTCGGGCGTGCCGAGGCGATGGAGGGCCAGGTTGTCGAGCAGCCGACGCTGGCCGGCTTCGCCCATCGCCTCCCACTGGCGCTCGGTGGTCGGGTTGGCGCGGATGAAGCCCGGCGCGATCGTGTTGACCGTGATGTTCCAGGCGCCGAGTTCCTTCGCCATCTGCCGGGTCAGCCCGATCTGCCCGGCCTTGGCGCTGGTGTACGCCTGGATGCCGGTCAGGCTGTGGGAGCGCCCGGCGCCGGAGGAGATGGTGACGATACGCCCGGCGCGCTGGCGCTTCATCACCGGCGCGACGGCGCGGATGCAGTAGAAGGCCCCGTAGAGGTTGGCGCGCACGATCGCGTCCCAGTCGGCGTCGCCGACCTCCTCGACCGGGCGGCCGACCTGGCCACAAACGCCGCCGGCGTCGTTGACCAGGATGTCGATGCGCCCGGCGTCGGCCGCGACCCGCTCGACCAGCGCCGCGACGGCGGCGGAGTCGGTCACGTCGCAGGGCGCGGCGGTGCAGGCCAGGCCGGCCGCCTCCGCCAGCGCGGCGGTCTCGGCCAGCTCGTCGGCCAGCCGGTCGACGGCCCAGACCGCCGCGCCGCATTGACCGAGCAGGAGGGCAATCGCGCGCCCGAGGCCGTGCGCCGCCCCGGTAACCACCGCGACCCGACCGCCGAGATCGATCTGCATAGCCCCCGTCCAGTGGCCGTGAGCGCCGGGATTGTCAACAACGTCGCGGCTTCAGTCTAGCAGCCGGGATCCGCGGTGTCAAGCGGCGGCGCGGGGCGCGCGGCGGTCGCGTTTCCGCGTCAACACTCGGGAATGGCGGGTGGCGCGGGGCGGCATCGTCCGGCACGCCGCCCCCGATTCGCTTGACAGGGCGCGGCGGAATCGCTAGGGTACGCATGGCGATTGTTGACAATCGCGACACGACGCGGGATCGGCGGGGACGGCGGGCGATGCAACTGGCGGGGTGCGCGGCGACGGCGCGGCAGGAGACGGTCGCGGCCCAGGTGCGGCGGGCCATCATGCTCGGCCGGTACCGCCCCGGTGAACATCTCACCGAGCAGGCGCTCGCCGCCGAGGCCGGGGTGAGCCGGGGGCCGGTCCGCGATGCCCTCAAGCAACTGGAACGCGAGGGGCTGGTGCAGCTCGCCCCCCACCGCGGCGCGGTCGTCTCGATGCTCGGGCTGCGCGAGGCGTACGAGTTCTACATCGTCCGCGGCCACCTCGAAGGGCTGGCGGCCCGGCTCGCGCGCGGTCGCGTGGGCGACGCCGACATCGCCTTCCTGGCCGGTACTGTCGAGCAGATGGCCGATCGGCTGGGCGCGGAGGAGGATCTGCTGACGGCGGCGGACCTCGACCTGGCCTTCCACCGGCGCATCGTCGCGTGCAGCGGCAATCGCGCCCTGATCGACCTCTACGGGGCGATGGACGCCAAGGTCTACGCCCTCTTCGTGACGGTGCAACACCACCTGCCGCTGCGCCTCGCGCAGATGGCGGCGCGCCACCGGGAGGTGATCGCCGTCTTCCGGGCCGGCGACTGGTGGCGCGCCGAGGCCGTCGTCGCCGAGCACTGGCACGAGACCGCCGCGCAGTTCAAGCGGCTACTCAACGGGGCGGAGGGCCCGCCGGACAGGCCGGCGCCGGACGGGCCATTCCCCGTACGCTGACGCCCACTCCCCGCGCCCCGGGGGCGGCGGTTGTGCCGCGCGGGCGCGGTGGGCTAGCATACCGCCTCGACTGGCCACGACCGTGAGGAGGGACGATGGAGGAGACCCGGCTGCTGCGCGGCCTGCGCGCGGTGCGCCGCTACGCCGCGCGGCCCGTCGCCGAAGACGCGCTCCGCGACATCCTGGAGACCGCCCGCTGGACCGGCTCGGCGAAGAACACCCAGCCCTGGGAACTGGTCGTCGTGCGCGACCGGGCCACGCTCGATCAACTCGCGACGCTCGGGCAGTACGCCGGCCACCTCGCCGGGGCGCCGCTCGGGCTGGCGCTGGTCCTGGCCGGCCCCGGCGCGGCGTTCGACGAGGGCCGGCTGGCGCAGACGCTGATGCTTGCCGCCTGGGCGCACGGCGTCGGCTCGTGCATCGCCTCGCTCTACCCCGAGGCCAACCAGCAGCGCGCGCGGGACCTGCTCGGGGTACCGGCCGGCCGCACGCTCCGCACCGTGATCGCGCTGGGCTACCCGGCCGACGCGGCGGCGACGCGGCTGAGCGCCGCCCCGCCGGGCGTGCGGGCCGCGGTGCCCGTCGGCCGGAGGCCGCTCGAGGAACTGGTCTCCTGGGAGCGCTACGGGCGCCACCAGCCCTGAGCGCGCCGGTCACCCGGCCGCGGGCCAGCCGACCGGCGCGTCCCCCCGGCGCGGCGCCGGCCGGGTCGCCAGCCAGCCGGCCAGCCCGACCGCCAGGATGCTGACGAGGAAGGCCAGGTAGATCCAGCCCCCCGGCCTGGTCCAGTCGATGGTGCGGGGATAGCGCGCCAGCCCCACCAGCTCCAGCGCCGCTAAGAGCGTGTAGCTGCGCATCGCCGCGCCGATGCGCCACCAGTCGTCCTCCGCGCACGCCTGCGCCGCGGCGACGCCCAGCCCGAGGAGCCACGCGCCCACCGCCCGGCCGGTCAGCGGCGTCAGCGCCCAGGGCCACAGCGTGGCGGTGGCCTCGGGCGCGACGAAGAGCGTCAGGCCGAACCCCAGGAGCGTGCCGGCCTGGACGGCGAGCGCGACGAGGATCCCGGTCGGCAGGGGCCGCTCGCGGCGTGGCGTCTCGCCCGGCGCCCGGAACTGGCGCAACAGCAGCGCACCCAGGAGCAGGGGGACCGCCACGTAGATGGCGAGCCAGGCCCACGCGGCCGCGCGGGTGAGCGCGGCGGGAGCGGCGAAGTGGAAGCGGTCGCGGTGCAGCAGCGTCGCCAGCAGGGTCAGCACGGTGAAGGTGAGCACGGCCGGCACGGCGACGCGCGCCCGCGCCCAGAGCCGCTCGCGCGCCGCCAGCAGTTCCAGGAGGCCGCTGGCCCAGTAGGCGGCGCCCAGGAAGGCGGCGGTCAGCGGCGGCCCGACCGTCCAGGCGAAGTAGTGCGCGGTCTGCTCGGTGAGGACATAGAGCTGCACGCCGGCGATGGCGACCAGGACGCTGGTGAACACCAGCATTAGGCGCAGGCCGGCGCTCAGGGGCTGGAAGACCGGCGGGGACGGCGGGCGCATGCGGGCCTCCTTCCGGGGCGGGCTATGGCGACTCCGCCGGGCCGGGCGCCCGGTAGGCGATGCGGTAGAGGCGCGCGGGCGCGTCGAGGCCCCTGAGCGGCAGGTCGCACGGCTCCGCCCGCAGGCCGGCCGCCACCACGAGGTCGGCGCCCTCGGCGTGGGCCGCGGCGGTGGCGACGACCTCGCCGCCGCGCGCCGCCTGCTGCGCCCGCGCGGCCAGGTTGACCGCCGCGCCGAAGTAGTCGAGCCGCTCGTTGAGCGTGACGGCGTAGCAGGCCCCCGCGTGCACCCCGACCTTGAGGAGCCGGCCGGGGTCGGCGAGCCCCGCCGTGTCGAGCGTGCGGATGGCGCGCTGGAGCGCCAACGCGGCGGCGAGCGCCGCCCGCCCGTCGGGGAAGGCCGCCATCACCGCGTCGCCGATCGTCTTGACCAGCGCCCCGCCCGCCGCCTCGATCTCCGCCTGCAGGAGCGCGAAGTGCTCGCCCACCAGGCGGAAGGCCCGCGCGTCACCCGCCCGCTCGTAGAGCGCGGTCGAGCCGGCCAGGTCGCTGAAGAGCAGGCCGACCCGGCCGACCGCCAGTTCGGCGCCGGGCGCCAGCGCCTCGGCGGAGAAGAGGCCGCGGAAGTCGGGCAGAGTCATCAGCCGGCCCGGCGTGGCGCCGAGCGCCGACCACCGCGCGTCGTCGAGGGTGGCCGTGGCCCCGGCAGCGCCCGCGTTCGTCAGCCGCAGTTCGACCGGGCCGGCGGCGATCGTGGCGGTCGCCGGCGCGACGCCCGCGGCGTCGAGGCGCACCTCCAGCCGGGCCGGCCCGCCGGCCGCCGCCTCCAGCGCGAGGACGCCGGGGCCCTGCGGGGAGCGCAGGAGGTAGGCGCCCGGGGCCAGGTCGAGCCGCCAGGTGCGCGCGGCGCCGGGCGGCAGCGCCGCCTGCGCCAGCCGGTGCGGCGTGGCCATCGGCCCGCCGACGCAGTAGGTGCCGAGCGTGACGGCGCGGACGGCGGGGGCGGGGTAGAAGCGCGCCTCGATCGCCTCGTCGGCCGTGGCGACGAAGTGCAGGTTGCAGGCGGGGCAGCGCCCCGACAGGCGCAGTTCGCGCAGGTGCGGCGCGGCCACCTTGACGCCGCGGCAGCCGGGGCAGAGGAGTTCCCAGCGCAACTCCAGCAGCCCCGCCACGGTGGCCCGCAGGAAAGTCGCCAGCGTCGCGCGCGGGTCGGCGCCCCAGCGCGCGGCCAGTTCCAGCGGGCGCATCCCGGCGACGTCCTCGTCCGCCGCCTCGGCCAGCCAGCGGCGCAGGTGCGCCAGCGGCTCTGCGGGCGCGTCCTCGGCGCGCAGCCGCGCGACGAGCGCGTCGAGGCGGGGCAGGTCGGCGCGGGTGCGGACCGCCTGGAGGGTCGGGAAGGGGTCGTCGGCGCGCCCGGCCAGGTAGGCGGCAAACGCCCGGTACTGGCGGCTCGCGCGGCGCAGGGCGAGAGGCGCCAGCGCGAACCGGATCAGCGGGGCGAGCAGCCGGTGGCGCGGGGTGAAGCCGCTGAAGACCCGGAGGCGCGTCCCGCCGGCGACCGGCACGAGCTCGGCGCCGCCGTAGTACCGGACGAGCGGGCCGCTCTGGTACTCGCGGAGCACCGCGTAGTGCCGCGGCCACTCCCACTCGAAGGGGTGCTCGACCCAGCGGACCACGGGCCGGCCGAGGATGGTGTAGGCGCCCCGGTGCTCCTCGCCGCCCTGCGGCAGGGGCGCGTGCGTGAAGCGCGCGGGCGGGAGGCCCACGACGCGGTCCATGCGGTCGGTGCTGGTCACCAGGGGCCAAAGGCGCTCGGGGGGGAACGGCACGCGCACCGCCGCGGCCCGCGCGACCGGCCGCGGTGCGCGCGCGCGACGCCCTGCCATCCCGCCCCTCCGCTCCTCGCCCCACCGCGCGGCCGGTCGCCCCAGCGGCGGGCCGCGCCGGTCTGCTGGTACAACGACGCGGCGGCATCCGCTGTTTCCCCGGCTGTCCATACCTCCGCGCCGTCGGCCCGGTAGCTGGCGCGCCAGCCGGCGCCTACCCCCCATCGGCGGATGGCGGGCGGGCATCTTGCCCCGACCTAACCCTGCCGCCGGTAGGCGCCGACGAGCTGGGCTTCGGCCAGGATGTGCCCGTTGAGCGCCGCCAGCACCTGCGGCTTCGCGACGCCGGGGGCGAGGCCGAGGGTGGCGTCGAGGGCGTAGAGGGTGAAGTGGTAGTGGTGCGCCGCGCCGGCCGGCGGGCAGGGGCCGCCGTAGCCGGACTTGCCGAAGTCGTTCTTCCCCTGGACGCCGCCGACGGGGGGCCGGTCGCCAGCGGGCACGCCCTCTGGGAGCGAGACGGCGGCCCCCGGCAGGTCGACGAGCAGCCAGTGGGTGAAGTCGCCGCGCGCGTCCGGGTCATCCACGACGAGCGCGTAACTCGCGACATCGGGCGGCTGGCCGTCCCAGGCGAGCGGCGGCGAGAGGCCCTGGCCGTCGCAGGTGTAGCGGACCGGGATCGGCTGGTCGTTCGCGAAGGCCGCGCTCGTCAGGCGGAAGCGCGGCACGGCCGCCGACGGGCTCGCCGCGCGCGGGGCGGGCGTGGGGGTCGCCCCGCCACAGGCCGCCAGGGCGAGGCCGAGCGCCAGGGCGAGGAGCGTGCGCCGCCGACCGATCATCCGCGCCTCCACCGCTGCGCGGCCACCCGCGCGCACGACGTCGCGTGCGCTTTGCCGTCGCGGTCCACGAGGTACGCGCCTCCGCTCGACACCGGGCGAGCAATCCGGGCGGTCACTCCAGGTCGTCGAGATCCTGCGGACGGAGCTTCTTGTGCCGGGGCCGCGGACGCCCGTGCCGGCGAGGAAGATCCCGGCGCTCCAGCCGGTCCGCGGCATGGTCGACCGCGCGCGCCGGCCGGTCGCGCCGTTCCCGGCGCGCCTCGGTCACGAAGTGGCGGAGCGGCGGGTCCGGGGCGCGTACCGGCCGGGGGTCGGCCGCTGGTCGGAGTTCGACATCCCAGACGACCTCCACCGGCACCCACACCTGCTCGTCCTTCATGCCTCCCCCGGCTCCTGACGTCGCGCCGCGCCGACCACGCACAAGGATACACGAGCCGGGTGCCCGCCGGTCCGGCTTCCCCCCGCGGGCCCGACCTGCTATAACCGCGGGCGGCAACCCCGGCCCCGGCCCGCACGGCGGAGGAGGAGCGATGGCGCGCGTCAACCGACTCATCGAGCTGTTCGAGCAGGACCAGCCGACCTTCGGCGCGCGGGCCCCGGTGCTCACCCACGCGGCCGGGGTGGCCGCCGCGCAGACGCCCTACGACTACCTGATCGTCGAGTTCGAGCACCAGCCCTTCGACATCGGCGGGCTGCGCGCCTTCCTGCGCGGCCTGGTCGACGGCGGCCCCACCCGCAGCGGCCACCGCACGCCCCCGGTCGTCGCGACCCTGCCCGTCACCGGCGTCTCCGCCGACGCGGTGCGCGCCAACGCCTGGCAGATCGCCCACCTGCTCGCGGCCGGCGTCCACGGCCTCATCCTCTGCCATGCGGAGACGGAGGACGCCGCGCGGGCCCTGGTCGCCCACGCGCGCTACCCGCTCAACACGCCCGGCGCCGACGACGCGACCGTCGGGCGCCGCGGGGGCGGCGGGCAGGCCGACGCCGCCGCGATCTGGGGGCTGCCGGTCGAGGAGTACCTAGCCAAAGCCGACCCCTGGCCGCTCAACCCGGCCGGCGAGCTGCTGCTGGCGGTGAAGATCGAGAACCGGCGCGGCCTGGCCGCCTGCGAGGCGATCGCGGCCGTGCCCGGCGTCGGCATGATCGAGTGGGGCCCGGGCGACATGGGCATGTCGCTGGCCCCGCGCTACTTCCGGGAGGGCTACGAGCCCGACCCTGACTACGCGCACGACCCGCCGTACGGGGCGGCGATGGAGGCGTCTCGGCGACGGGTACGCGACGCCTGCATCGCCAGCGGGGTCGCGCTCTACAGCACGATGCGCCTGGCCGACTGGCGCGAGCTGTACGCGCTGGGCGTGCGCAGTTCCAGCGTCACCGCGCAGACCGATGCGTTCATCGACGACCTGCGCCACCTGGCGGGCCGCACGATGCCCTGGTGAGGCGCGACGGGCCGGGGCGGCGGCGCGGCGGGGACATCTCCACGCGGCCAGCGGCGCGGCCGATCGTCGGCGCGCGGGACGCAAGCCCCAGCCGGGCGGCCCCTCGGCGCCGTGGTGTGCCTGGCGGGCGACGATCGCGCGGCTGCCGGACCCGATTGGGCTGCGCGCGTCCGCCGCGGGCAGCGCCGAGGTCGGCCACGCCGGTGGTGACGTTGTTCCACCGAAGCGGGGCGCCCCCATCGGCAGTACCTACCGCCGCCACCGGAAAGTCGACGTCGAGCGCGTGACCGGCGCGCTCTGGCAGCGCGACATCGTCGCCGCGCCGCAGTAGCCGCCGCGCCGGTCGCCCCTCTCTATCCGCCTGCCCGACCACCCGACTGCCCGCCCCCACATCCACCGGATGAGCAGGAAATGAGCACCCTTTGGTCTGGAGCCCGAGCACCGCGCGGGCGTACCCTGGGGCATCGTCGCGGCGTCGGCAGAGGGAGAGCAGGCCATGGCGCGAAGGCAGGCATGGTCCCGGCGATCCCCCGGCGGCCACCGGGCGCGCGCCCCGCCGCGCGCGGCGCGGCGGACGGCTCATTCCGGGGGCATCAGCCGCTCATACGGGAAAGGGGTTACCGATGCGTACCCTCAGGATGCTCGCGACCTACGGCCTGGCGGCCATCGCGCTGCTCGTCGGCGTGGTCGCGCTGCCCTCGCTGGCCGCGGACCACCTCGACGCGCCGCTGGTCAAACAGGACGGGCGGATCGACATCACCGACCTCTACGCCTTCCAATCGCCGGCGAATCCCGCCTATACCGTGCTCATCCTGAATGTCAACCCCCTGGCCGGTGTCCAGAGTCCGATGACCTTCCATCCCGACGCGTCGTACGACTTCAAGATCGACACCACCGGCACCGCGACGGAGAGCACGACGCTGTCGGTCACCTTCTCGAAGCCCGATAGCGCCGGCCGGCAGACGGCGACCCTGCGCAAGGACGGGACGTTGCTCGCCTCGGGGCCGACCGAGACGAACATCCCGGTGAGTGGCGGCGGCATGATGCGCGCCGGCCTGTTCAGCGACCCCTTCTTCTTCGACCTGGCGGCCTTCAAGAACGGCCTGAAGTTCTGCCCCGGCGGCAAGGGCACGGACTTCTTCAAGGGCCTCAACGTCACCGGCATCGTGCTGGAACTCCCGTCCTCCATGCTCGGCCCGAGCAAGATCGGCGTCTGGGTCCGCACGGCCGTGAACGGGCAGCAGCTCGACCGGATGGGGCGCCCGGCGATCAACACGGTGCTGATGCCCGAGGGCAAGAAGGACGCCTTCAACGCGGGGGTGCCCGCCAACGACCGGCGCGACTTCCGCGCCGACGTCGTCGCGACGCTCAAGGCCCTGGGCAACGACGACGCCAGGGCGGGCACGCTCGCCGACGCGCTACTGCCGGACATCCTGACCGTGGACACCTCGTCCTCGGCCGGCTTCCTCAACGGCCGGAAGCTGAGCGACGACGTGATCGACGCCGAACTGGCGCTCCTGACCAACGGGAAGGTCACCACCGACTGCGTCGGCCAACACGCCGACTACCGGAACACCTTCCCCTACATGGGGCCGCCGAACGCGGTATCCATGCCGTCGCCCTCGCCGATGCCGGGGTTGCCGAACACCGGCGGCGGCGCGGCGCGCGAACAGGGCGGGCCGTCCTGGCTGCTGATCGCCGGCCTGGGCGTCCTGGCCGCGCTCGGCGTGGCGGGCGGCGCGACGCTCGCCGGCCGCCGCCGCGACGCATCGCGGCAGGACTGACCCGTGGGGCTTCGCCCGCGGGGCGGATAGTTCCCGCCCCGCGGGCGAGGCCCGCGACCTCGGCGGAAAGGGGCGCGCGATGAGCCGCCGCAAAACGATCCTCCTGGTCGTCACCTGCCTGAGCGTCATCGCCGGCTCGTACCTCGTCGCCGGCCGGGCGCCCGCGGCCCAGTCGCCCGCCGACCTCTCGATCGCCCTCGAGGACGGCGGCGCCGGCTACGGCATGAAGTCGACCGACGAATTGATCGTCTTCTGGGGCGACCGTTTCACGCAGAACCCGAGCGACTACATCAGCGCGGCCTTCCTGGGCGAAGCCTTCCTGCGCAAGGGGCGCGAGACCGGCGACGTGGCCGACTACCAGCGGGCCGAGGCGGCGCTGGAGCAGGCGCTCGCGCTCGCCCCCGACTACGACGTCGCCCAGGCGTACATGGGCGCCGCGCTCTTCGTGCAGCACGACTTCACCGGCGCGCTCGACCTGGCCGGGCGGATCTACGCCGCCAACCCGCGCGCCGCGCAGGCGCTGGCGACGATCGGCGACGCGCAGCTCGAGCTCGGCGACTACGCCGCGGCCGGGGCGAGCTACCGCGCGCTGGCCGCGCTGGCGCCCGGCCCGGCCGTCGCCAGCCGCCTGTCGCGCCTGGCCTGGCTCCAGGGCCACCCCGACCAGGCGCTCGCGCTGATGCAGCAGGCGGCGGACCAGGCGACGGCGCTGGGGCTCACCGGCGAGGGCGCGGCCTGGTACCAGTTCCAGTTGGGCGAGCTCTCCTTCAACACCGGCCAGTACGACGCGGCCGCGCGCCACTACGCGACGGCGGAGGCGCTCTTCCCCAACTACTACCTCGCGCTGGCCGGGCTCGGCAAGGCCCGCGCGGCGCAGAGGCGCTACCCCGAGGCGATCGCCCTCTACGAGCGCGCCGTGGCGATCGTGCCCCAGCCCGACTTCCTGGCCGCGCTCGGCGACCTCGACGCGCTGACCGGCCGGCCCGACGACGCGCGGCAGCAGTACGAGACGGTCGAGTTCATCGGCAACCTCGCCGCGCTGAACAAGGTCGTCTACAACCGGCAGCTCGCGCTCTTCGCGGCCAACCACGACCGCCGAGTGGACGTGGCGCTGGACCTGGCGTCGAAGGAGTACGCCGCCCGCAAGGACGTCTACGGGGCCGACGCGCTCGCCTGGGCGCTCTACAAGAACGGCCGTTACCAGGACGCCGCGGCGGCGAGCGACGCGGCGCTGGCGCTCGGCACCCGCGATGCCCTGCTCGACTACCACGCCGGGATGATCGCCGCGGCCCTCGGCGACCGCCAGCGCGCCCGGACGCTGCTCGCGGCCGCCCTGGCGCTCAACCCGCAGTTCGATCTGCTGCAGGCGCCGGTCGCCCGCGCGACGCTCGCGCGGCTGGAGGGGCCCTGACGGCCGGCCGCGGCGCGCCGGCGTGACGGCGAAGGGCGGCACCAGACCGGAGGTCGGCATGGCTCGGTTCCTACGCTCCCACGCTCCCACGTCCCCACGCTCTCACGCAGCACGGTTCCGCCGCCGCGCCGCCGTCGGCGCGCTCCTCCTGCTCAGCCTCCTCGCGGCGCACCTCGCCGCGGGGCGGGCGGCCGCGCACCCGCTCGGCAACTTCACGATCAACCACTACAGCCGGCTCGACTTCGCCGACGGCGCGGTGCGGCTGACCTACGTCCTCGACTTCGCGGAGATCCCGACCTTCCAGCAGATGAAGCAGCTCGACACCGACGGCGACGGCGCGCTCTCCGCCGCCGAGGCGGGCGCCTACCTCGACGCCGCGCTGCCCGGCTACCTCCGGGGCCTGCGCCTGGTCGTCGGCGGCCGGACGCTGCCGCTCGCGGTCGTCGACCGCGCCGCGACCTTCGTGCCGGGGCAGGGCGGGCTCCCGACGCTGCGCGTGGAGGCCCACCTGCGGGCCGACCTCCCGTCGGACTGGCGGTCGGCCGGCGCGGCCGAGTACGCCGACGGCAACTTCCCCGATCGGATCGGCTGGCGCGAGATCGTCGTCCGCGGCGGCCCCGGCGTCGCCGTGGCCGGCTCCAGCGCGCCGGCCGAGGATCTCTCGAACGAACTGCGCGCCTACCCCCAGGACCGGATCGCCAGCCCGCTCAACCGCTCGGCGGCGACCTTCACGCTGGCGCCGGGCGGTGCGGCGCCCGGCGCCGCGCCCGCGCCGGTCCCGCTGCCGGCCGGGGCGAGCGCCGCCGCGCTGGACCGGGTGGCCAGGCTGCTGGGCGGCCAGCGCCTCACGCCGCTGACGCTCGCCCTGGCGCTCCTGGTCGCGCTCGGCTGGGGCGCGGCGCACGCGCTGACGCCGGGGCACGGCAAGACGGTCGTCGCGGCCTACCTGGTCGGCGCGCGCGGGACGAGCCGGCACGCGGTCTTCCTCGGCCTGACGGTGACGCTGACGCACACGGCGGGGGTCTTCGCGCTCGGCGCCGTGACCCTCTACCTCTCCCGCTACCTGGTACCCGAGCGGCTCTACCCGTGGCTCAGCGCCATCTCCGGGGCGCTGGTCGTCGCGATCGGCCTAGGGCTGCTGCGCCAGCGGTTGCGCGGCCTGTGGGGGCGGCGCGGCGCGCGCGCCGGCCATGCCCACGTCTACCACGAGCACGAGCACAGCGACCACGCGCACGACCACGCGCACCCGCATCCCCACGTCCACGAGGGGCACACGCACGCGCACAGCCACGGCCACGGCGGACATACCCACAGCCACCTCCCGCCGGGGGCCGACGGCGCGCGCGTGACTTGGCGCAGCCTGCTGGCGCTCGGCGTCAGCGGCGGGCTGCTCCCCTGCCCCTCGGCACTCGTCCTGCTGCTCAGCGCGATCTCGTTCGGCCGGGTCGGGCTCGGCCTCGCCCTGGTCGTGGCGTTCAGCGCCGGGCTGGCGGGGGTGCTGACCGGGATCGGCCTCCTCCTGGTGCGCGCCAGGTGGCTCTTCGACCGCTTCTCCTTCGAGTCGCGCCTGCCGCGCCTGCTGCCCGCGGCGAGCGCGCTGGCGATCACCCTCGCCGGCGCGGCGATCGTCGCGGAGGCGCTGCGGCAACTGGGCACGGTATAAGGGCGGGGGGGAGACGATGGATGCGACCGTGACGGGGGCGCCGGAGCGCCTGGCGCGCGTGGCGGCCGGCTGGCTGGCCGCCTGGAACGCGCACGACGCCGAGGGGGTGGCGGCCCTCCTCGCGCCGGGGTTCGAGGGGATCGACATCGCCTTCGCCGCGCCGCAGGCCGGCGACCAGGCGCGCGAGGCGATCGGCGGCTACCTGCGCGCCTTCCCGGACCTCGCGATCGTCGCGGAGGAGACGCTCGTCCAGGGGAACCGGGTCGTCGTGACGTGGACCGCGCGCGGCACGCACCGCGGCCCCTGGCTGCACATCCCCCCGACCGGCCGGGCGGTGGCGGTGCGCGGCGTGACCGTCCTGACCGTGGCGGGCGACCGAGTGACCCACAGCCTCTGCGTCTGGGACGTCGCCG
>DASSSV010000877.1:0-4988 GCA_035708265.1 Thermomicrobiales bacterium
GATTCCGTTCGCTCTTCGGTATCGCGCTGTATGGTTGTGTGCAGATGGTAGTGACCCCGACCGACCCAGGGCCGGCTGCCGAACTGGCGCCGCAGCCCCCCGCCCGCCCCGTGCCGCGGCGAATCTGCATCCTCAGCGAAGACCTGGCGGGTGCGCCCGACGAAGGGGTGAAGAAGTTCACCCTGTCGCTGGCGGGCGCGCTGCGCGGGATGCACGAGGTTACGGTCCTGTCGACCCGCGGCCCGGTCGCGGCGGACGGGGTCCGCCTGGTCCCCGCCCCCCGCACCTTCCTGGGCGGCCGGCTCCGCACCGCGCTGCGCCGGGCCCGCCCGGAGCTGCTCGTCTACGCCGCGTGCCCCTCGACGACCTTCTTCTCCTTCGTGCGCTGTCGCATCCTCCGAGCCTATTGCCCCGGCGCGACGATCGTGCTGCTCGGGCTCCAGCCCCGCACCCACGCCCGGCCGCAGCGGCGGCTGGTGCGCTTCCTCGCGCCCGACCTCGTCTGTGTGCAGACGGCGGTGAGCGCGCGCTACCTGACACGCCTCGGCTGCGCGACCGCGCTGCTGCCCAGCGGCGTGGACACGTCGACCTTCCGCCCGGTCGCGGCGGATCGGCGCCGCGCGCTTCGCGCGCGCTACGGCCTGCCCGCCGACGCCCCGGTGGCGCTGCACGTCGGCCACCTCCAGGCCGGCCGGAATATCCGGGTGCTGGCCGAGCTGGCCGCGCGCGGCGTCTGCCGGCCCCTCCTGGTGACGAGCACGAGCACCGACCGGGAGGCGGACCTGGCGCGCGAGCTGCGCGCGGCCGGGGTGTTCGTGCTGACCGACTACCAGCCGCACATCGAGGAGCTCTACCAGCTGGCCGATTGTTACGTCTTCCCGGTCGAGTCCGCGGACAACGCCATCGAGGTGCCGCTGTCGGTGCTGGAGGCGTGCGCCTGCGACCTGCCGGTCGTGACGACGCGGTTCGGCGGCCTGGTCCGTCTCTTCGGCGAGACGCCGTGCGACGCGCTCGCCTTCGTCGACTCGTCCGAGGCGCTCGTCGCCGCGGTGGCTCGCCTATGCCGGCCCCGCCCGGGCGGGACCCGCGCGCTGGTGGCGCCCTACGCCTGGGAGGCGATCGCGACAGCGCTGCTCGACCACGCGCTTGGCAAGGAGGCCCCGCGTGCCTGAGGTAATACCCGTCTGCCGTGCCCTCGCGGGCTGCGTCGAGGGCGACCCGCTCGCCGCGCCGCCGGTCGGGTGTTCGCCCGCGGACGCGACGCGCTGGTTCCAGCGCAACAAGTACCCCCTGCTGGCCCTCGCGACGAGCGCGCCGGCCTGGCTCGCCGGCGACGCGACATTTCAGCGCGAACTGGCCGCCGAGCGGGCCTGGTACGACACCCAGCGCGGGGAATACCTGGCGGTGCGCGACGCCTGGCTGGAGCGCGGTATCGTTTGCCTGGCGATCAAGTCGGCCGGCAACGCGCCCTCGTTCCCGCACACCAGCGACAACATCGACATCCTGGTGCGCCGGGAGCACGGCCCCGCGGCCCGCGACACCCTGCGGCGCCTCGGCTACGTGGAGTTGCGCAACATCGAGGAGCCCCGGAAGTTCCTCTTCCGCAAGTTCCATGACGGCCGCTGCGTCTCGGCCATCCACCTCCACGAGCAGGTCGGCTGGGAGGTCGGATTCATGGACGAGTCTGCCCTGTGGGCGCGGATCCGGCCCGCGATGGACGACCCCGCGGTCAACGTCCCGTCGCCCGAGGATGCCATCCTGATCAACCTGGCCCACGCCTGCTACGAGAACAAGCTCCTGCGCTTCAACGACGTGGCGCGCGTCCGGCACGCGCTGCGGGACGCCGGCGACGGCCTCGACTGGGCCTACCTGGAGCGCGTCGCCGCCTCGCGCGGCTGGCTCGACGGGCTCGCCTTCATGCTCCTCGTCCACGCCGCGGTCGAGACGGCGCTCTTCGGCGCCACGCTGATCCCGCGCGCGGCGCTGGAGCGGCTCGAGCAGCTCGTGCGGGCGCACGAGTTCATCGGCCGCCGCCTAGCGGCGATCCGCGCCCAGCCGGCCGACTTGCCACTCAACCTCTCGTATCCGTTCTGCAAGCGGCTGTACTACCGCAAAATCCTCGCCGACCCCGCGCGGACGGCCGGGCAACGTCGGTACGACGTCGCCGCCACGCTGCTCGCGGGCATCAAGCTGAAGTCGGGCCTCCGCCCGCAGCCCGGCGCGATCGTGACGATCAGTGGGCCCGACGGGTCGGGGAAGACGGCGCACGCGCGGGCGCTGGTCGAGGCGCTCGACCTCGCCGACATCAAGGCGAGCTACGTCTGGAATCGCGGTGGGTCGACGGGGCTGCTCGGCCTCGTCAGCCGGGCGCGCCGCCGCCTGCGCCCCGCCGCGGCGGATCGAGACAGCGCCGCGGCGGACAGCGTGACCCGGCGGCGCGGGCGGCTGGCCAGCCCGCCGGCGCGCTTCGCCTGGTCCTGGCTGGTGGCGGCCGACCAGGTCGGCACGTACCTGCTGCGCGCGCGCCTCCCGGCGCTCCGCGGCCGCGTGGTGGTCCTCGATCGCTACGCCTACGACACGGCGGTGGAGATGGACGCCTCGCTGCCGGCCGGGGCGCGCTGGAGCCGGCTGGCGATCGCCGCGATGCTCGCGCTCGTCCCACGCCCGCAGCTCGGCTACGTCCTCGACGTGCCGCCCGAGACAGCGCGCGAGCGCAAGCGCGACGAGGCCTGGCACCCCGACCTGGAGGGGGAGCGGGACGCCTACCGCGCGCTGGCGCAGCGATTTGGGCTGCGCACGCTCTCGACGGAGGGCGCGTTCGCCCGCAGCAACGACCCGCTGATCCGCGAGGTGATCATGACCTATATGCGAGGCTTCGAGACCTGGCGCAATGCGCTCTTCCTGGCGAATCCCAGCCAGATGAATCCGCCCGACCGCATCTGGGCGGGGCAGGGCCCGGGAGGCGCGCGATGAGGGTGCTGATCGTCACGAACATGTACCCGACACCGGAGATGCCGGCATTCGGGTCGTTCGTGTATGACCAGGTCCGGGCCCTCCGCGCGGCCGGCGTCGCGGTGGACGTGTTCTTCATCAACGGGCGAGCCAGCACCTGGAACTACCTCCGCGCCTTCCCGCGCTACTGGCGCTTCCTCCGCGGGCGCAAGTACGACCTCATCCACGCCCACTACGTGCTGGCGGGAGTCGTCGCCCGCGCACAGTGGGGGCGCAAAGTCGTCCTGACCCATCACGGCCTGGAAGTCCTGGGGTATCCGCACTGGCAAGGGTGGCTCTGCCGGCTGGTCACGCCGCTCTTCGACGAGGTCATCTACGTGACCGAGGAGCTCCGCCGCGCCCTGCGCGACGGGGATGGCTGGGTCATCCCCTGCGGCGTGGAGGTCGAGCGGTTCATCCCACTGCCGAAGGACGAGGCGCGGGCCCGGCTGGGCCTGGCGCCCGAGAAGCGGCTGGTCCTGTGGGCCGGCGAGCACTGGCGATCGGAGAAATGCTTCGAGCTGGCCGAGCGGGCGGTGACGCGCGCGCGCGCCGAGCTGCCCGATATCGAGCTCGTGCTGCTGACGCAGCGACCGCACGACGAGGTGCCCCTGTACATGAGCGCCTGCGACGTCCTCGTCCTGACGTCATCGGTCGAGGGCTCGCCGATGGTCATCAAGGAGGCGATGGCCTGTAACCTCCCGATCGTCTCGGTGCCGGTCGGTGATGTCCCTGAGGTGATCGGCGGGACGCCGCGCTGCTCCCTGGCCGATCGCGACCCGGCGGATATCGCGGCTAAGCTCATCGAGGCCGTGCGCGAGCCCGGCCGCACCGACGGCCGGGAGCGGATCGACCACCTGCGCCACGACCGCATCGCCCGGCGTATCCAGACGGTCTATGAGCACGCCCTCAGCCCGGGTGACAGCGCCACGCGCGGCGGCTGGCACGGTCGGGAGCGCGCTGCCGATGTTTGAAGCCACCCGGCCGGTCCTCTTCTGCGACTACTTCCGCATCCCTTACAGGGCGGTGACGGACAGCGACGGGCCGGCCTCGCCGCCACGACCCGGCCTCGCCCGGCTCTGGCGCACGGGGGACGGCGGCCCGGCGCGCTCGTTGGCCTGGCCGGTCGACGAGGGCGCCCTCCCGCCGGGCGGGCTGCTGCCGGCCGGCGAGTACCGCGTCGGCGAGATCCCGGTCTTCTGCCGGGTCATGCCGGACCGGATCGCGGACGCCTGGCTGGGCGAGGCGCCGGGCGGGTGGGCGCCGGCGATCCCGGTCCTCGACGCCGCCGGCCGGCGGGTGGCCGCTGTCCGGCGGGACAGGGCGGGGAACGTCTTCCTCCCCTTCGACCCCGCCGAGGCGATCCGGAACTACTGGAGCGAGGCCTACCTGGCGCGGGGCCGCGCGCGGCCGGTCGGCCGGCTGAAGCGGCTTGCCATGCGCGGGTACTACCGCGCGCGCCCGGCGCTCCCCCGCCCGGCCCAGCTCGGGCTGCGCCGGGCCTTCAGCCGGCTGCAGTCGCGCGCGCGCTTCCCCCGCTGGCCGCTCGAGCCGGCGCTGCACGACCTCTACGACCTGCTCTTCCAATATATCGCCGACGTGGCGGGCGGCCCGGTCCCCTGGCTGGCGCCCTGGCCAGGTGGGCACTCCTGGGCGCTCGTCCTGACGCACGACGTCGAGACCGCCGTCGGCTATGCGCACCTCCACCTGCTGCGCGGGGCGGAGGCCAGGGCCGGCTATCGCTCCTCCTGGAACTTCGTGCCGCGCCGCTATGCCGTGGACGACGCGACCGTGCGCGAGCTCACGGCGGCGGGCTGGGAGGTCGGCGTCCACGGGCTCTACCACGACGGGCGCGACCTGGCGTCGCTGCGCGTCCTCAAGCGGCGGCTGCCGGCGATGCGCGAGCACGCCGCGCGCTGGGGTGCCAGCGGGTTCCGCTCGCCCGCCACGCACCGGGTCTGGGAGTGGATGCCGCTCCTCGGCTTCGACTACGACTC
>DASSSV010000878.1:0-9693 GCA_035708265.1 Thermomicrobiales bacterium
CGGCCTGCGCCGCCTGCTCGGCCACCTGGCCACCGAGGCCATCCTGGCCGCCGAGATCCACCGGCACGGCGGCCTACCGCCCCGCATCGCCGCGCTCCTGGGGCGCCCGGCGCCCGACTGAGTTACGTCCGGATGTCAGACCATGCCTCTTGACAACGCCGCGGCCCCATCCTATGCTGCCTGCTAGAACGTAAGTTCTACCGGGCGGAGCGCGCGGGTTGTCGACCCGCGGTTGCGCCGGCGATTGCGGCCACGTTGGTGTCACGACACGAGGAGAGCGCCATGACGGAGGTCTCGAAGCACTTCGGGCCACCAGTCGCCGCCACCGGCGCACCGCGCCGACTCGCGGCCGTCGACCGGGCCACCTTCCAGGTCGAACTGGACCGGCTGCGGGTGCGGGAGAAGGCGCACACCCGCGAAGGTGACGCGATCGCCGCGGCCCGCCGGCGGTTGCCGATGGTCGAGGTCGACGCGGCGACGCCGGTGGTCGGCGCCGCCGGCGAGGTCCCGCTCATCGCCACCTTCGAGGGCCGGTCGCAACTGTTCGCGTCGTACCACATGTGGCACACCGGCCGCCCCGCCGCCGACCAATGCGAGGGCTGCACGTTCAACACCGGCCACGTGCTCGAGCTGGCCTACCTGCACTCGCGCGACGTCACCTTCGCGGTGTTCTGCCAGGGCCCGTACGACGAGTCTGCCCGCTACCGTGACTTCATGGGGTGGGAGATGCCATGGTACGCCGTGCCTGAGGCGTCGGCGGACCGGCTGCTCACCGGGCGCCACTTCGGGATGAAGGTCTGCTACCTGCGCGACGGCGACCGCGTGTTCGAGACGTACTGGACCACCGGGCGCGGGTGCGAGGCGATGGGGAACAGCTACGGGATGCTCGACATGACGGTCTACGGTCGCCAGGAGGACTGGGAGGACTCGCCCGAGGGCTGGCCGCAGCCGTTCGTGGGCCGTACCGGCCAGGCCTTCCGTCTCGACGGGCGGCCGATCTCGCAGTGGCCCCGCTTCGCGGCCGGCCGCTCCGACGACCTCGGCACCGCCGGGCGCTGAGCGGATGGCGGCAAGGTCGGTAGCCGGCGCCACGGCGCGTGAGCAGAGAGCACAGCGGTCGCTATTTTCGCCATCGACGATGCCGTGCTACGACGACGCTCCATCAGCTGACCGCCACCCTGTTCAGACAGCTTCTTATCCTGACCTGGGCAGAAAACCTGCGATCCCTCGCCTGCGCTCCCGGTGAGGCCGCGGGATGTGATCGCGAACATCGCAGGGTTCAGCCCGGGTCCGTATGAGACTGTGTAGATCCGCCACCCAGTAAACCATTCAGCGCGGTTGAGCCAGTGGGTCCGAGGCTCCGCGAGAAGTAGGGGGCGCCGGCCCTGCGCCGGCGCCCCCTTCCTCACGTCACAATTCGACTGCCCGACCGCCCGACCGCCCGACTACATCGCCGCCAGCACTTCCTCGCTGTAGGCGAAGGTGATCGGCAGGCCGCCGGTGTGGACGAAGACGACCGTCTCGTCGCGGCCGATCTCGCCCCGGCCCACGCGGTCGATCAGCGCCGAGAGCGCCTTGCCGGTATAGACCGGGTCGAGAATCAGCCCCTCGCAGCGGCCGGCCAGGCGCAACGCCGCCAGCCCGGCCTCGGTCGGCACGCCGTAGCGCTCGCCGACGTACTCGTCGTGGACGGCGATGTCGTCGGGCGTCAGCCGCGTGGCGAACTCGAGGCGCTCGGCGACGGCGTTGGCGCAGTTGCAGACCTGCCGCTCGACCGTCTCGCGGTCGGGCCCGACGCTGACCGGGTGGACCCGGTAGGGCGCGCCGAGGAGCTTGCCGGCCAGCGCCAGCCCCGCCGACGACGTGCCGGCGGCCAGGAAGATGTGGTCGGCCCGCACGCCGAGCGCGTCGAGCTGGTCAAGCAACTCGACCGCCGCCACGAGGTAGGCGCAGGTGCCCGCGACCTTCGAGAAGGGGTCTTTGACGACGTTGTAGACCTTGTGCCCCTCGGCCTCCAGCCGCGCGACCAGCGCGTCGAGTTCGCGGTCGCAGACGGCCGGGTCGGCGCTGCTGGCCTCGACGATCTGCGCGCCGAGGATGTGGTCGAGGAGCAGGTTGCCGTTGACCGGGTCGTCCTTCTGGCTGGGGATCTTGAGGATGTAGTTGGTCAGGCCGAACCGCGCGGCGAGCGCGGTGTGCAGCCGCGCGTGGTTCGACTGCGCGACGTTGTTGACGATGAGCGTGTCGGCGCCCTGCGCCCGGATTTGCCCCAGGCGGAACTCCAAGTGGCGGACCTTGTTGCCGCCGAGCGCCAGCCCGGTCGCGTCGTCGCGCTTGACGAAGAGGCGCGGCGCGTCCGGCCCGAGCGCCTCCCGGAGCCGGGGCATCTCCTCCAGCGCCGTCGGCAGGTGTGCCACCCGCACGCGCGGCAGCGTGCCGACCCGCTCGGCCAGTTCTTCGCGGCTGACTTCCTGCGCGGGAATCGTCTGTGCCATCTCGACCTCCTTCGGAGAGGACTCAGGACTCAGGACTCAGGACTCAGTGGGGTTTGCTCGCATTCGACATGTCGCTGCTGTTCGACGGCCGGGGCGGTAGCGCGCACCGCTTCGCTCGCGTGAGGTCGCTATTCGACGACCGCCTCGGCCTCCATCTCCACCTTCCAGCGCGGGTCGAGCAGACCCGCGACGACGACCATCGTGCTGACGGGGCGGATCTCGCTGAAGACCGCGCCGTGCGCCCGCCCCACCGCGTCCGCGTACTCGGCGCTGGTCAGGAAGGACCGGGTGCGGACGACGTGCTCCGGCCCCGCGCCGGCCTCCGCCAGCGCCGCCGCGATGATCTCCAGGCAACGCCGGGCCTGGACCTCCGGGTCGGGGTCGCAGGAGCCGTCCGGCCAGATCGGCGCCGTCCCGGCGACCAGCACGCGGTCCCCGACCCGGAGCGCCCGGCTGAACCCGATCACCGGCTCGTACGGCGACCCCGACGCCACTCGCTGCCGCATCGCTCGCTCCGCTCGCTTCAGTGATGAGTGACGAGTGATGAGTGATGAGTAGGACGAGGCATAGGTTGCTCATCGCCCACCTGCCACCGCTCACCACTCGTTACTCGTCACTCATCACTCGTCACTCGTTCAGAACGCCATCGCGTACCCGTCGCGGCGGGGGTCGGCGCCGGCGAGGAAGGCGCCGCTGTCGGGGTCGACCATGACGCCCTGGCCGCCGCCGACGAACATCGTCCAGGGGTCGAGCAGTTGGACCTGGTGGCCGCGACGCTCCAGCTCGGCGACGACCTCGGGCGAGACGCGGTTCTCGATCGGCAGCTCGTAGCCGGTGCCGGTGCGGAAGCGCGGCGCCTCGATCGCCGCCTGGATGCTGAACTGGTGGTCCAGCACGTTCATCATCATCTGCGGCGTCGTCTGCATGATGCCGAACGAGCCCGGCGTGCCGACCATCATGAAGAGCCGGCCGTCGCGCCAGATCTGCGAGGGCGCCAGGCACATCTCGACCTTCTTGTTCGGCGCGATGACGTTCGGGCTCTCCGGGTCGTCGTCGAACCAGTGGAAGAAGTTGTTGAGCAGGAGCCCGGTGTCGCCGTGGACGACGCTGGAGCCGAACCCGGCGCCGAGCGTTTGGGTGCAGGCGACCGCGTTGCCCTGCGCGTCGATCGCGACGAGGTGGGTCGTGCTCTCGCGCAGGTTCGCCTCGGGGCTGCCGGCGCGGACCTCCTGCGGCAACTTGTGCGAGGTGTAGCGCTCGCCGCCGCTGTAGCCGGCCTTCTGCGGGTCGATCAGGCCGCGGCGCTGGGCGGCGTAGTCTTTCGAGAGCAGCCACTCGATCGGCGAGTCGGGGTTCGGCGCGTAGGTCGTGCGGTCGGCGACCGCGAGTTTCATCGCCTCGGCGAGGAAGTGGATGTACTCGGCGCTGTTCTGGCCCATCCCGGCCATGTCGTAGCCCTCGACGATGTTGAGCGTCTCGAGATACTGCATCCCGCTACAGGGCAGCGGCGGGCACATGACCTCGTAGCCGCGGTAGGTCGTCGAGATCGGCGTCTGCCACTGGGGCTCGTAGGTCGCCAGGTCCTCCTCGGTGATGATCCCGCCGTTGGCCTGCGAGAAGCGCGCGATCTCCTTGGCGATCGAGCCGCGGTAGAAGACCTCCTTGCCGCCCTCGACGATCGCGCGGAAGGACTTCGCCAGGTTGGGGTACTTCATGACCGTGCCGGTCTTCGGCGCCGCGCCGTCGCGCAGGTAGGCTTCGGCCGAGGTCGGCCACTGGCCGAGCCGCTCGACCGAGTGGCCCCAGAGCGCGTTGTTGCTGATCGTCACCGGCACGCCGCCCTCGGCGTACTCGATCGCGGGCGCGAAGACCGTCTGGCGGTCCATCGTGCCGTAGCGCTCGAGCGCCGTCAGCCAGCCGCCGAGGTTGCCCGGCACCAGTGGCGAGAGGATGCCGAAGTCCTTGCTGCCCTCGCCGGACTTCTTGAAGACGTCGAGCGTCGCCGCGGCCGGCGCCCGGCCGATGAAGTCGAGCACGACCGGCTTGTCTTCCCTCGCGCTCTTGATCACCATGTAGCCGACGCCGCCCGCGCCGGACATGTAGGGCTCGGCGACGTTGAGCGCCGCCGCCGTCGCCACGATGGCGTCGATCGCGTTGCCGCCCTGGAGCAGCATCCGCAAGCCCGCCAGCGTGGCGAGCGGGTTGGCCGACGCCACCGCGCCGCGCCGTCCCATCACCGTCGGACGATGCGCCAGTCCCTTGTTCGGCCAGGTCACGCTGCACCTCCTCGTACCTACCGCCCCGTTGCCGCGTATCGGCCATCAGCAGTCAGCGATCAGCCATCAGTTTTCAGCCATTGGCCCTACTCCTGACTGCTGATGGCTAATCGCTGATCGCTGACTGCTCGAGATAGGCCCGCGCGCCCTGCGCCAGCAGGCCGAAGACGCCGACGCTGGTGAGGCGCACGCCGCGCTCGCGCTCGCGCCGCGCGTCGAGCCCGGTCGGCGCGTTCATCCCGACGACCTTGCCGGCCGCCACGCCCTGCGCCACGATCGTCGTGATCGCCTCCCGCACGGCCGGGTGGTCGCGCTCGCCGGGGTGGCCGAGCGACTGCGAGAGGTCGGCCGGGCCGATCGAGATCACGTCGAGCCCGTCCACGGCGAGGATCGCCGACAGGTGGGCGAGCGCCCGCGCGTCCTCGATCAGCGCCAGCACCAGCAGTTCGTCGTTGGCGCGGCGGGCGTAGTCGCCGAGCGCGCCGCGCAGGCCGTAGTCGGCCGCGCGCGTGCCGGCCAGGCCGCGGTGCCCGCGCGGGTGGTAGCGGGCGGCGGCGACCGCACGCTCGGCGTCCTTGGCCGTCGAGACCTGCGGCACCAGCACGCCCTGCGCGCCGGTGTCGAGGTAGCGCAGGATCTGCTCGGGCGCGTTGACCGGCACGCGCACCAGCGGCGTGATGCCGGCCGCCTCGGCCGCGCGGACCAGATTCTCGCAGTCGGCCACGCCGATGTGCCCGTGCTCGGCGTCGATCAGGACGTGGTCGAACCCGGCCAGCGCCAGGACCTCCACCAGCGCCGGGTCGGCCACCGGCACGATCGCCCCGGCGGACCAGCCGCCCGCCGCCAGCGCGGCCTTCATCGCGTTCGCGCGCATCGCTCTCCTCAGGACTCAGGACTCAGGACTCAGGACTCAGTGGTTCCGCTCGTCCTCGGTCGGCTATCGGTAACGCGCTCCGGTCAATCTACGCATCGCCCGTCGTCCCGCTGCCGACCGCCGACTGCCGACTGCCGACTCCCTCCCGCCACTCCGCGTAGCCGGGGTAGTTGCCGCGGACGACGTCGTAGAAGAGGCGGTCGAGGCGGCGGGTCAGCGAGCCGGTGCCGTTGGAGCGCAGGGGGATCCGGTCCACCGACCAGATCGGTGTGATCTCCGCGGCGGTGCCGCAGAAGAAGACCTCGTCGGCGACGTAGAGCTCGGTGCGGTCCACCTCGCGCTCGACGACCGGCACTCCCAACTCCTCGCGGCAGAGGCGGATGACCGCGTCGCGCGTGATGCTCTCCAGGATGCCGCTCGTCACCGCCGGCGTGACTACCTCGCCGCGGCGGACCAGGAAGACGCAGGCGCCGGGCGCCTCGGCGACCTTGCCGGCCGCGGTCAGCATCACCGTGTCGTCGTAGCCGTTGACGCGGGCCTCCAGTTGGGCTAGCCGGTTGTTCTGGTAGTTCGACATGCTCTTGATGCGCGGCGGCATCACGTTGTCCGCCAGCCGCGTCCACGAGCTGACGCCGATGTGCTTGCCGCGCTCCTTGAGGAGTTGCGTGCCGGTGGGGCGGTGCCAGATCAGCACCTGCGGGGGCGCGCCGAGGGTGTCGCCGAACGAGGCGTGCTCCAGCCCGCTGTAGAAGGCGACCGGGCGGATGTAGGTGTCGCCGCGCGCGCCGGTGGCGCGGAGGAGCGCGAGCGTCGCGTCGTGCAACTCCTCGGCCGAGTAGACCGGCGGCATGCGCATCATCGTCATCGAGTCGAGCAGCCGCTCCAGGTGCTCGCGCAGGCGGAAGATCAGGAGGTCGGCGCCGTCCGGGCTGCCGGCCGCGTAGGCGCGGATACCCTCGAAGACCGAGACGTGTGCGCTGGCGCCCATCGCCGTCATGTGGAGCGTGGCGTCGGCCCAGGGGACTAGGCGCCCGTCGAGCCACAGAGAGGCCGGGGTCTCGCCGTCGGGGAAGAAGCCCGCCATCAATCCCCCCTTATTGTGCGTCGCCGCGCGGCCCGCGGGCCGCCCGAGCGCCCGTTCGGCGGCAATCGGCTGATGCGTGCCCGGCTGCGTCGCGGCTATGGTGGGCGCCGGCTGGCCGGCGCACTGGCCTGGTTGCTGTGCGCGACAGCCTAGCACGGCCCCCCGGGGGCGTCAAGCAAGCGCGGAATCGGGTGCCATGGTGGCAGGGGCGGCTGCGCCGACGCCATGCCCGCGGTTGAAACCGCGGCTGGAGGCTTGCTACCGCTCGCCGCGAAGTCCGCCTCCGCGGACCAGGACGGGGCGTTCGTCCCAACCCGCGGAAGCGGGTTTTGCGGCGCGTAGCGCCCTTAGCGGCGATTTCAATCGCCGGCGCATCCCGACGCGCCCGCCCGGCTATTCCTCCCCCTCGCTAAACGAGCGGAAGAACCACTCGGGGACCGAGGCCAGCGCGACCTCGTCGACCTCCTCGTCGCTCGGCGCGAGGCGGCCGAGGCGATGCATGATCGCGCGATAGGTCTCCTCGCGGAGCAGGGAGAGGCGGTAGCCGCCGAGCGCCGCCGCGCCGAACTCCTCGGCCCACGCCTCGAACTCCAGCGGATCGCCCTCCGCCCCCAACCGCGCCAGGTAGTCGACGTAGGCGGCGAGTTGCACCGTGCGCGCGCCCACCTCGTCGAGTGCCGCCTGCGCCCGCCGTCGCCGTTCCTCCACGTCCATGCCACACCCTCCCGCCGCGCCTGGCGCGGCCCACCCCGATCCCCACGCGCCCGCGCAACCTCGGTCGGGGATCGGGCAGTGCTATCATAAGTGAGACGAGCGGCGGGTGATGAGCGATGAGTGACGAGTGACGAGTAACGAGTGACGAGGGGCGGGCTACCGTCTATCGTCTATCGTCTATCGTCTCGCGAGGAGGCACGGCGATGGCGAGCACGGCGGCGAACGAGGCGACGGCGCGCGGGGCGGGGCCGCGGGCCGAGGCGATCGTGCGGCGCGACGCGGCGGTGATCGCCCCGGTCGCCGGCCGGGTCTACCCGCTCGTGCTCGACCACGGCCGGGGCTGCGAGGTCTGGGACGTCGACGGCAACCGCTACCTCGACCTCACGGCCGGGATCGCGGTGCTGGCGACCGGCCACGCGCACCCCCGCATCGTGCGTGCGATTCAGGAGCAGGCCGGGCGCTTCATCCACATGACCGGCAGCGACTTCTACCACGAGCCGCAGGTGCGCCTGGGCGAGAAACTCGTCGCGGCGATGCCGGCCGGTCCGGACTGGCGCGTCTTCCTCTGCAACTCCGGCACCGAGGCGATCGAGGCGGCGATCAAACTGGCGCGCTACGCGACCGGCCGGCAGGGGCTCGTCGCCTTCTTCGGCTCCTTCCACGGCCGCACGATGGGCGCGCTCTCCCTGACCGCCTCGAAGGCGCTGCAGCGCGAGCGCTACTTCCCGCTGGTGCCCGGCGTCGAGCACGCCTTCTACCCCAACCCCTACCGCCCGCCGCTCGGCGGCGACCCGGCGCGGGTGGTGGACGCCTGCCTCGACTACCTCGAAGGGACGCTCTTCCAGGCGGTCCTACCGCCCGGCGAGGTCGCGGCGATCGTCGTCGAGGGGATCCAGGGCGAGGGCGGCTACGTCGTGCCGCCGGACGACTGGTTCCCGCGCCTGCGCGACCTGTGCGACCGCCACGGCATCCTCCTGGTCCTCGACGAGGTGCAGTCGGGCATCGGGCGCACGGGCAAGATGTGGGCCTTCGAGCACAGCGGCATCGTGCCGGACATCATCGCCAGCGCGAAGGGGCTCGGCTCCGGCATGCCGATCGGCGCCTGCGTCGCCCGCGCGGGGCTGACCGCGAGCTGGCTGCCCGGCGCGCACGGCAACACCTTCGGCGGCAACGCGCTCGCCTGCGTCGCCGCGGCGGAGACGCTCGACCTGGTGCGCGACGGGCTGATGGCGAACGCGGCCGACGTCGGCGCCTACCTGCTCGGCCGCCTGCGCGAGATCGCCGCGCGCCACCCGGCGATCGGCGACGTGCGCGGCCGGGGCCTGATGCTCGGCTGCGAGTTCGTTCTGGACCGCGCGACGAAGGAGCCCGACCACGACGGCGCCGAGGCGGTCGTCGCCGCCGCGTTCCGGCGCGGCCTCCTGCTCCTCACCTGCGGGCAGTCGACCGTGCGCTTCTGCCCGCCGCTCATCCTCACCCGCGAGCAGGCCGACGAGGGCCTGGCACTCTTCGAGCAGGCGGTCGGGGAGGTCTACGGCGGGGCGTAGGCGACCGCTAGCCGGCGTCCGCGACGCCGGCGTGGTCGGCGCCGCCGGCCGGCGTCGGGGCTTCGGCGAGCGCGGCTTGCAGGAGCGCGGCGGTGGCCCAGCGCTTGACCGCCTCGGCCTCGTCGGGCGGCAGGCCGCAGATGTCGGCCAGCACCATGACGCTCTCCATCCCGACGCACATCGCCAGCGCCATCACCAGGCGCTCCAGCCGCTCGGCGCCGAGCCGGTCGCCGAGCGGCGCGAGGGCCGCCGCGAGGTAGCGCAGGCGGTTACCGGGCCGCCGCGGGACCGTGGCCGGGTCGGCGGCGGGCGGCGCCAGCATGGCCCGGATCGCGGTGCGGAAGGCCGCCTCGTGCCTCATGACCAGGGCGTGATCCGCGCGGACCACCGCGTCCAGCCGCGCCGCCGCCGGGCCGGACATCGCCGCCGCCGCGTCCACGGCCGCCAGGTCGGGCGCGACAGCTTCGTCCAGCAGCACCTCGGCCAGCAACGCCTCCTGGGAGGGGAAGTAGCGGTAGGCGGTGCTCTTGGCGACGAGCGCCGCCTCCGCGACCTGCGCGACGGTCGGCGTCTCGCCGCGGCGCACGAGCTCGGCCGCGGCCGCCTTGAGCGCCGCGCGGGTCCGGCGCTTCTGGTTCATCCGCCCGAACGAGTCATAGGATGCCATCTGCCGCCCTCCCTTGACAGGCGCGACCACCCACCT
>DASSSV010000879.1:0-2181 GCA_035708265.1 Thermomicrobiales bacterium
CGCGTCAGGGGGGAGCGGGGCGGCGCGGTCGGTTCAGTATGTGGTGCCATGGGCCTCCTTTACTCCATCCATTCTACCTTACATCGTAAGCCTTAACCCCTTGACAACGAAGCACTTACAGTGTAAGCGGGCGGGGCGTCAAGGCGGGGCGGCGAGCGGGTCAGCCCCTGGCTATCGCCCGAGGGAGGACACCATGGACCACGAGCCACGGACCCGGCAACGTCTGGCACGCCTGACCGGCTTCCTCTATCTGCTCATCGCTGTCGGCGGCATGTTCGCTGGCACCGTCAGTGGGGGCCTCGCTGTGCCCGGCGATGCCGCCGCCACCGCGCACCACGTCCTCGCGTCGCTCGCTCTGGGCCGCGCCAGCCTCGTTGTGTGGCTGCTGGTCCTCCCGGCCGACGTCGCGGTCGCGGTCACCCTATATATCCTGCTCAAGCCCGCCGGCGCGGCGGCGTCTCTGCTCGCCGCCGCGCTCCGGGTTCTGTATGCCGCCATCCAGGGGGCCAACCTGCTGAACCTGTTCCATGCCCTCGCGCCGGGGCAGGCCAATGCCCAGGTGCTGCACGCCCTCGATGCCTACGGCACCGGCTTCCAGCTCGGGCTGGTCTGCTTCGGCCTCCACCTCATCGTGCTCGGCTATCTGCTCGTCCGGTCGGGGGCGGTCCCGCGAGTGCTCGCTGTCCTCGTGGCCGCTTCCGGCATCGGGTACGGCGCGGACAACCTCGGGCGCCTCCTGATGCCGGGCTTCGGCGGGACCGCCGGGGCGGCCTTGCTCGCGGCGGCGGCGCTCGGCGAACTGGGGCTGACGTTCTGGCTGCTGGTGAAAGGGGTCCGGGCGGGCGCGGTCATGGGCAATGCCGTCCACGCCCATTCGGCCGCCGCTGAGCCGTACACCACAACCGCTGTGGGTGGCGCATCGTGACGATCGGTGTCATCGGGGCCGCCGGGCTGGCCGGCCGGCCCCCGCGAGACGCAACGAGAGGAGGCGCATCGTGAAGGTCTGCATCGTCGGAGCATCCGGGAAGCTGGGGCGGTACATGGTGCAGCACGCGCTGGACCGGGGGTACGAGGTGGTCGGCGTGTGCCGGCCGGAGAGTGTCGGGAAACTGGATGCGTTCAAGGACCGCATCACCATCGTGCCGGGCGCGACGAACGACCGTGCGGTCATCGCGCGGGCGGTGGCGGGGTGCGATGGGGTGCTCACGGTGCTGGTTCCCTGGGGGACCCAGCAGTACGCGACGGGCACGGCCCAGGCGGTGCTCGACTCCGCTCGGCCGGGCGCGCGCCTCGTCTTCTCCTGTGGGTGGCACATCACGCGCGACGGCCGGGACGTGTACTCGTGGAAGCTCAAGACCTTCGTGCGCGTCTTCGGTGCGGTCGCGCGCCTCGCCCGCTTCGCCGACCTGGGCGACCAGGTGGAGGCGACCCGGCGCATCTTTGCCAGCGATGCGCGGTGGACGGTCGTGCGCGGCAGCGACCTGGAGGAGGGTGCGAGCGAGGGGCTGCCGGTGTGGAGCCGGCACGTGGGCGACCCCATCCTCGCCAGTAACCGCACGCGCCGCGTGGACTTCGCCCTGTTCATGGTGGCAGCCCTGACGGACGACGCGCTGGTCCACGAGGCGCCAGCAATCGTCAGCTGCCGGGCGCCCTCCGCGCTCGCGCAAGCAGTACCCGCCTGAACGCCGCCATCCACCAGCGCGAGCGCGGGCGGGCCATGCACCACAGCGCCACCACGAACGCTGCCGACGACCGAGACCGGTCGTCGGCACATGCACGCGACGGCAGCCTTGTCCAGAGCGCCAAGGCCGCGAACCACGCTAGGCCCGATTTCGGCCACGATCATAGGTCGCTCGTTCGCAGCACGCCGATTCCGCGACCCAACGCTCACAACGACAAACTGCCGACGGCCTCCAAAGCGGAAGCCGCCGGCAGCGCATTGCTCCGGACGCATGGCTTGCTCCGCTCAGTTGTCGGCGCGCGGCGCGGCGTACTCCTCGTCGGTGACGTGCGCGCCCCAGGTGACGGGGCTGCCGGAGTCGTCGGCCTCCTGCATGGCGAGATGGGTCATAAAGCGGTCGGGGGCGGCGCCGTGCCAGTGATTCTCGCCCGGTTCGAAGTAGACGCAGTCGCCGGGGCGAATGACCTCGACGGGGGCGCCCTCACGCTGGCAGCGGCCGA
>DASSSV010000880.1:0-3075 GCA_035708265.1 Thermomicrobiales bacterium
AGGCTGCGCGGGCTGCTCGGCACGCCGCAGCGCGAGGAGCGAACCGCCGAGTACACCGCCTCACCGGTCGCCCAGCGACGTTCCCAGGGGGCGCAGGTGCGGCAGGGGACGGGGCGACCGGGCGGCGGGCAATGACACGCACCCTTGTCACGGATCTGGCGCGCGGCGTGACCGTCGCCGGGGGCTTCACGGCGGCGGAGGCGCGGCGGGAGCTGCCAACCCTGGGCTGCGGCGCGGCGCTCGGTTGCGGCCTGCCGCGCGCCGCGCCACCCATCGCCACCCCGCGCGTCGCCCACCACGCGCCGATCGTGCGGGTCCACCGTGTTTACCACGGCTCGCTCGTGGACGGGCCGGGACGGCGGAGCGTCCTCCAGGTACAGGGATGCACCAGGGCCTGCCCCGGCTGCCACGCCGGGCCAACGCACGACCCTCGCGGTGGGCAACCCTGGGATGCCGAGAGCGTCGCGGGGGCGCTGCTCGACGCGGCAGGGGCACCACGCGACGGCGTGACCCTGCTCGGTGGCGAGCCGACCGAGCAAGCGGTGGGTGTCCTGGCCGTCGTGCGGGCGTTGCGCCGCAGGGAGCCGGGTCTCCACATCATGCTCTACAGCGGTTACACCCTGGACGAGCTGGTCGCCCGCCGCGATGAGGCGATCGAGGACCTCCTGGCGTCCATCGATCTGCTCCTTGACGGGCCGTTCGTCGCGGCACTTTCCGCTGGTGCGGGCGAGTGGCGCGGCTCGCGCAACCAGCGTCTCCTGCTGCGCGCCCCGGCAGGCGGCTGGCGCGAGGTGAGCGCGGCGTGCCCATTCCTCGGTCCGCAACAATAATGCGCGGCCACGATTTCCGGCTGACGGGATGCCCGTAGACCCATCCTCCACGTCCCGGTTCCGGGACAGGATCAGGACGCGACGCGCTCGTGGCGCGTCGCGCAGCACGCGCCTCCTGGGCCGATCTGCCGCGCTCCCGGTCGCCGGGACTCAGGGTGGCCGCGCGGCTCCTCCAGAACGTCACCTCACAAGGAGACAAACCCGATGGAGCCAGTGATCGCGCTCGTGCTCGACACGAGCCTGACCGCCACCGGCTGGGCGCTGGTGCGGTTGCCGCTCGATGACGACGGCGGTGGCCGCGGCCAGGTTCCGGTCGTGACGTGGGCCGGGCGGACCTGGTGCGGTGTCATCCCCGTGCCCGGCCCGCCGCGGCCGCTGGCGGAGCGGATCGCCGTCCTCTGCGATGCGCTGACCACACTCATCGCCCAGGCGCGTGAGGCGGGCCTGGCACCCCGCTTCGCAGTGGCAGAAACCCCGGCCCACACCTATGTCAATCCGGCCGATCCCGCGCGGTCGTCAGGCAAAGGGCAGTGGGCGCTCATCGCCCAGCAACGCACGTTCGGGGCGGTCGCCCAGTGGTTCGTCCATGGCCTCGGCGTGCCGTTCGCGGAGGTTGCGCCGGCGGCGGCGAAGCTCGCCGCGAGCGGGAGTCCCACAGCGAGCAAGGACGAGGTCGGACGGGCGCTGGCGCTCCGCTTCCCCGAGCTGGCGACGCTTGGTCCGGCGCGTGGCAGGAAGGCGTGGCGCGAGGCCATCGGCGACGCCCTCGCGGTCGCTGTCTGGGCCGATGGGGCGCTGGCCCAGCGCCGGATCGGTGTCCCTTCGGGCCTCGATGTCGTGCTGGCGGACGACACGCCGCCCGCCCCGGTCGGGCGGGTCGCGGCCGTCCTCGCGGCGTTGACCGACTGGCGCGATGCGGACGCGGCGTTCGGCTGGGCGGCGGTCAGCCTGGAATCCGGTGGCGACGTTCGTTACGCGCAGGTCGCGGCGCTGGAGGAACTGGCCACTGAGCGCCGCCGTGCTCTCGACGACGCCCTCGCGGCGCTGGCGGGCGACTGGTCGGTTGCGACCAGCCAGGCGTTGCGGCGGGTAGGTCTCTGAGCCACACGGGACAAATATTGCCATCGGCGGGGTCACCGGTGTGAGCGGCGGTGTTCGTGTTGTCGCGACCGGTGTACTCGCTCAACGATAGCCGGTCTCGGCGGCCCGGGTGTGAAGGCGCGCCTGGGCCGCCGGCACGTACGGAAGGGAGATGCGCGGTTGGCCAGAGAGACGATTACGGCCTGCCAGATGGCGGGCGGCGGCTTCACCGTGGAGGTGGAGGCCGCGGTCCTCGGCGGCGACCTTGATGACGGCTACGCGCCCCCAGCGACGATCCACTGCCTGAGTCTGCTCGGGTCACGGGAGGCTACCAGAGCGGTCTGGGCACGGCTACTGCGCGGCAAGACCGATTGTTTCATCCGCGTCCAGTGGGACGGGGAAGCTTTCATGCGGGGCCACCCCGCCCGCCTCCACCGGCAGGGAGAGCGGGGCTTCTGGAGCAAGGTGGAGACGCCGCTGCCCGAGGCGACCGCCCACCACCTGCTGCTGATCGGGCGGCACGCGATCGCCAGGCGGCCCGACCTGGCCGAGGGCGAGGAGCACCTGCTCCTCCCGGACCGGACCGGCGACCGGAGCGACTGGCCGACCCGCTGCATACGCTTCCTCCAGCCGCGCCTCCCCTTTCACCTCTTCGAGAGCTGGGGGGCGTCGATCTGGGAACACCTCGCCGACCACGGCGACGCCCGCCCGCTGCGGGCCTTCGGGTTCGTGGGGGGAACAACCGCCTACCTCGTCGTCCCTGACCTGGCGCGGCTCCAGTCGTTCGTGACAGACGGGGTCGCGAGCGGGCGCCTGTGCGTGCCCGGCGTGCCCCGCCCCGGCGAGCGCAACTGCGCCGCGTCGGCCGCCGCCGGCTGACGGCTGTCCCCATTGCCGTACCCCGCGCGTCGTCCCACTCCGGCGATGGGTCATGGTCTCCGGCGTTCGAAACATAACGATCAAGTTAAGCAAGCAGGAGCAAATGCGTATGAGTCGCCTCGAAGCGGTGGCGAAGGGGTTGTACTACCCCACGCCGCCGCGCGTCGTCGCTGCCTGCGCGGCGCACCTTCATGCCCCGGTCCCCGCAGTGCGCCAGCTGTACCGCCTCCTCGACCCGTGCGCGGGCGAGGGGCTAGCCCTGGCCGCCCTGGCGGCGACCATCCCG
>DASSSV010000881.1:0-22287 GCA_035708265.1 Thermomicrobiales bacterium
GCAGCCGCCTCCAGCCGCGGCTTCAGCCGCCAGTCCCCTCCACCCCCTTCTCCCCCTTCACCCCCTGCAAGGAGGACCGATGGCCGAGTTGACGGCGGAGCTGATCGTCGACGCGCGCGTGCCGTCCGACCCGCGCGTCTCCACCCGCGCGGTGATCTCCAGCGTCTGGCCGTCGTCGCCGAAGGCGAATGCGCACTCGATCGCGGTCAGCAGCAGCGGGTGGCACATCGGGATCAACTCGTGCGTCCGCTTGGCCGCCATGATCCCGGCCACCTGCGCGACGGCGAGGACGTCGCCCTTCGCCGCGCGGCCCTCGCGGATCAGCGCCAGCGTCGCCGGCTGCATCCGCACCACGCCGGCCGCGACCGCCACGCGATGCGTCGCGTCCTTGCCGCCGACGTCGACCATCCGCGCGCGGCCGGCCTCGTCGAAGTGCGTCAGGTCGCTCACGTCGTTCGCTCCAGTGACGAGCGAGTGCTGAGCGACGAGCGATGAGCGATGAGTGAGGCGGGGACGGAGGAGCGCCAGGCTCGTCACTCGTCACTCGTCACTCGTCACTCACTCATCGCTCGTCGCTCGTCGCTCATCGCTCAGATACGCGTGCTGGCGAACTGCTCCAGGAAGCGGAGGTCGTTCGCGTAAAAGTTGCGGATGTCGTCGATGCCGTACTTGATCATCACGATGCGCTCGATGCCGAGGCCGAAGGCGAAGCCGCTGTAGCGCTGGGGGTCGTAGCCGACGTTGCGCAGCACATTGGGGTGGACCATCCCCGCGCCGCCGAGTTCGAGCCAGCCCGTGCCCTTGCAGACGCGGCAGCCCTTGCCGCCGCAGGCCGAGCAGGTCGCCGAGAAGTCGACGCCGGGCTCGACGAAGGGGAAGAAGTCGCAGCGGAAGCGCACGGCGGTCTTCGGGCCGAAGAGCTGGCGCGCCATCTCGGTGAGCACGCCCTTCAGGTCGGTCATTGTGATATGCTCGTCCACCGCCAGCCCTTCGAGCTGGAAGAAGATCGACTCGTGCGAGGCGTCGGTCGCCTCGTAGCGGTAGACGCGCCCCGGCACGATCACGCGCACGGGCGGCTCCTGCGCCTCCATGATGCGCGCCTGCATCGGCGAGGTGTGTGTGCGCAGGACGATCTCGTTCATGGTGTCGTCGGTGCCGCGCGCGCCGACGTAGAAGGTGTCCCAGACGTCGCGCGCGGGGTGGTTCGGCGGGATGTTGAGCTTGTCGAAGTTGAAGCGGGTCTCCTCGACCTCGGGCCCCTCGACCGTCTGGAAGCCCATCAGCGCGAAGATCTCGGAGAGTTCGCGGGTCATCAGCGTGGTGGGGTGGAGCGAGCCGAGTTCGACCGGGCGGCCGGGCAGCGTCACGTCCACCGCCTCGGCGCCGAGGCGCGCGGTGAGCGCCGCCTGGCCGAGCGCGGTCTGCCGCGCCTCGTACGCCTCCTGCACGCGCGCCCTGGCCTGGTTGACCGCCGCGCCGTACTGCGGGCGCTCGGCGGGCGCCAGCCGGCCCATCGCGGAGAGCAGGCCGCTGAGTTTCCCGCCTCGGCGGCCGAGGTACTCGCGGAACCAGCGTTCGAGCCCCGCCTCGTCCTCGACCGCGGCCAGGCTGTCGAGCGCCTCCCGCTCGAGCGCCGCGATCTGCGCCGTGCTCGCGGCGGTCTCTTGCGCCATCGGTCCCTCCTTGCCGTCGGGGGTCGTCAGTCGTCAGTCGGGAGTTGATGGTCGATCGTCGGGCGCGGACGGCTGGCAACAAACAGCGCCCGCTCGCACAGGGGCGAGGGACGCTCGGACACCACGCGATACCACCCTGCTTGGCCGCGACCGGGTCCGCCCGGCGCGACCACCTCTCCCGCCCGGCGCGAGCGCGACCAGCGCGCTCGCCGGGGGCGCTCCCAATAATGGGGGAGCCCGCCAGGGACGGCTACGCATCGCCGCGCGACTTCACCGCCCGGCTCCGGAGTGAACTTCGGTGCGCGCCGATCGGGCGCCGCTCGCAGTCGGTGGCGGCGCCTCCCTGGGCGGCCCGCGCGCGCCTACTCTCTCCTTCGCCGCCGTTGCGCTATTCAACTAGCGTCGAGTGTAGCAAGCCCCGCCCGCGGGCGCAATGCGGCGTAGGAGCGGGGAGCGGGGAGCGTAGCGTAAGAGGGAGGGCCCTGCCACAGACGGGGGCCACCTACGTGGCCTCAGTACGTCCCGGCCCGCCGGGGTCCATGGCTGTGGGCTTCGTGGCGGGGTGCTCGCTCGCGGGCCTGCCCGTTCGGGCGCGGCCCCGGCCGCCGGCGCCCTCCGGCCACACCCCCTCCACCCCCTACCCCGCCCGCGAGGCGGTGATGCTCTCGCCGAGGGCGTAGGTGATGACCTCGTCCAGCGGCAGGGCCTCGCCCTCGGCCCAAGCCGCGGCGAAGGCGGCCTCGTCCGCACTGGCGCGCGCCGCGGCCAGGAAACGCTCGTAGTAGCCACGGATGAAACTGGCCATCGGCACGCCGAGGTCGGCGCGCAACGTGGCGGCCGCGCCGAAGAGTCGCGCCGCCCGCGCGGGGCTACCCTGCGCGCCCGCGACCCCCGCCAGCCCCTCCAGGCACTCGGCCGTCGCCCGCGGGTCGCCCAGTTCGCGGTAGAGCG
The DNA here is from genome assembly GCA_035708265.1 of Thermomicrobiales bacterium. Taxonomy (GTDB): domain Bacteria; phylum Chloroflexota; class Chloroflexia; order Thermomicrobiales; family CADCWN01; genus DASSSV01. Next base: position 2,625 of record DASSSV010000881.1, read on the forward strand.
TCAGCGCCTCGCGCAGGAAGGTCCTGGCCTGCGCGGCGTCGCCCTGTAGGAGCGTCGCGACGCCGAGGCGCGTGAGGGCCGTGCCCGAGCCCCAGCGCTCGCCCAGTTCCCTGCTGAGCGCCAGGCCCCGCTCTTGCAGCGCGACCGCCTCGTCGAGGTTGCCCTCGCTGCGCGCCACCAGGCCGAGGTTGGTGAGGATCAGCGCGCGGCCGAAGGTGTCGCCCAGCCCCTCGAAGAGGCCGAGCGCCTCCTGCATCAGCGCCCGCGCGCGCGGGAGGTCGCCCTGGTGGTGCGCCAGGAAGGCCAGCCCGTTGAGCCCGAAGGCGATGCCGCGCTTGTCGCCGAGCGCCCGACTCAACTCCAGGCTCTCGCGCAGGGACGCGATGCCGGGCCCCAGGTCGCCCTGGTAGCGGGCCAGCGTGCTCGCACCGTCGAGCACGCTGGCCCGCAGCAGCGGGTCGCCGCGCGCCCCGGCGGCCAGTGCCGCCGCCAGCCAGCGGCGCCCCTCGCTGAGGTAGCCGCGCAGCATCCAGAAGTTCCAGAGCGAGGCGGCCAAGCGCAGGCTCAGGTTCGCCTCGCCGGCCTCGATCAGCCAGGTCAGCGCCGCGCGCAAATTGCCGTGCTCGCGCTCCAGCCGGTCCAGCCAGACGACCTGCTCGGCGCCGGTGAGCCGGTCGTAGGCGGCTTCGGCCAGCCGCAGGTACTGGAGGGCGTGGGCCTGGCGGGTCGCAGCCGCCTCATCGCTCTCCGCCAGCCGCTCCGCGCCGTACTCGCGGATCGTCTGGAGCATCGCGAAGCGCGCCTCGCCCGCGGCGTCCTCCCGCACCAGCAGGCTCTCGTCGAGCAGCGACTCCAGCCCGGCCAGGATGTCAAGCCCGAGGTCGCCGGCCGCGACGCAGACCGCCTCCGCCGCGGTCAGCACGAACCCGCCGACGAAGACCGCCAGGCGGCGGAAGAGCCGCCGCTCGGCCGGCGACAGCAGGCGCTCGCTCCACTCGATCGCCCCGCGCAGCGTCCGCTGCCGCGCCGGCAGGTCGCGCGCGCCGCCGGTCAGCAGCGCCAGCGGGCGGTCGAGCCAGGAGAGCATCGCCTCCGGGGCGAGGAGTTTCACCCGCGCGGCCGCCAGCTCGATCGCCAGCGGCAGGCCGTCGAGGCGGGCGCAGATCGTCGCGATGGCCGGGGCGTTCGCCGCGGTGAGCCGGAAGTCGGGTTGCACGGCCTGGGCGCGCTGCACGAAGAGCGCGACCGCCGGCACGCGCGCCAACTCGCGCAGGGACATCCGCCGGCCGGCGGCCGGCAGCGGCAGCGGCGGCACCGGATACTCCTGCTCGCCGTAGAGTTGCAGCGGCGCCCGGCTCGACGCCAGCACCTTCAGGCGCGGCGCCGCCGCGAGCAGGTCGCCGAGGTCCGGCGCGGCGTCGAGGACCTGCTCGACGTTGTCGAGGACCAGCAGCAACTCCTTCTCGCGCAGGTCGGTCTTCAGGCGCTCGGCGATCGGCCGCACGCCCGCCTCGCGCAGCCCCAGCGTCTGCGCGATCGTCGGGATGACCAGGTGCGGATCACCGACCGCGTCGAGCGGGACGAAGCGGACACCGTCGGCGAAGTCGGCCAGGAGGTCGGCGGCGACCGCCAGGCTGAGGCGGGTCTTGCCGGTACCGCCCGGCCCGGTCAGCGAGACCAGGCGGACCTCGGGGCGGCGCAGCAGCGCGCAGACCGCGGCGATATCTCGTGCGCGGCCGACCAGCGGCGTGGCCGGCGCGGGCAGATTGTGCTGCGGCTCGCGGCGCGCCGCCTGGGTCGCGGGCGGCAGGTAGGGCGCGGCGACGTTGACGTAGCGGGCGGTCAGGCGCTCGCCCGCCGCGGCCTGGAAGGCCGCCGCCAGGTCGCCCGCGGTGGCGAAGCGCGCGGCGGGATCCTTCGCCAGCGCGCGGTCGAGGACGTGCTGGAGGTCCGGCGGCAGGTCGCGCGCGCCGCGCGCGGCGAGGTCGGGCACGGACTGCTCCAGGTGACCCGCCACGATCTGCGCGGTGACGCCGGTGTAGGGCACATCGCCGGTCAGCAGTTGGAAGAGGACGCAGCCGAGCGCGTAGAGGTCGGTGGCGCGGCCGACCTCGCCGCGCAGTTGTTCCGGCGCCATGTAGGCCAGCGTGCCGAGCACGCCGGTTCGGACGCTGGCGGCCGGGCCGAGGAGCGTGGCGATGCCGAAATCGGCCAGCAGCAGCCGGTTGTCCTCCGCGCGCAGCAGCAGGTTCTGCGGCTTGATGTCGCGGTGGACGAGGTTGCGGCGATGGGCGTAGTCGAGCGCCGCCGCCGCCTGCCAGAGATAGGCGCCGGCCTCCGACAGCGAGACGGTGCGCCCCTGGCGCGCCTGCTCGCGGATGCGGTCGCGCAGGCTACCGCCGTCCACGAAGGGCATCACCAGGTAGAGGGCGCCGCCGTCCTCGCCGTAGTCGTAGACGCCGAGGATGTTGGGGTGGTCGAGGGCGGCGACCGCGCGGGCCTCGACGGCGAAGCGGGACGCGAAGTCGAGCTCGTCCGCCTCGCCGGCCTCGCCGAGCGCGGCGAGGTCGACGCGGTCGGGCTGGAGGAGTTTCACCGCGACGCGCCGCTCCAGCAGGAGGTCGGTGGCGAGGAAGACGCGCGCGAAACTCCCCTGCCCCACCTGGCGGTCGAGCCGGTACCGGCGATTGAGGACGCGCCCCCCGGCGCTCATCGCGCTCCTCGCAGTCGGGAGTCGGCAGTCGGCAGTCGGCAGTACCGGCTAACGCTCGTTGCCCGGTTGCTGCGCGGAAGCCGCCACTCCCGACTCCCGACTCGTCGTCACCCCCTATACGTTGAAGAGCCGCTCGGCGTTGCGGTGCTGCACCTCCTCCACGACGCCGGCCGGCAACTCGCGGACGCGCGCCAGGCAGCCGGTGATGTCCCCGATGTTGTGCGGGTAGTCCGAGCCGAAGAGGAGCTGGCCGGTGCCGCCGACGCGCAGGCAGAGGTCGAGCGCGCCCTGGTCGTAGCAGACCGAGTCGTAGTAGATGCGCCGCAGGTAGCTGGACGGCGGCTCGGCGATCGCCGCGCGGCAGGCCGGCATCTGCTCGTAGCAGCGGTCGAGCCGCCCGACGACGTAGGGCAGCGTCCCGCCGGCGTGCGGGGCGATCAGCTTGAGGTTGGGGTAGCGGTCGAGGAAGCCGTCGTAGATCATCCGGGCGACGGCGATGGTCGTGTCGACCATGAAGCCGACCGCGGCGACCAGGTTGTAGCGTGTCATGTCCAGGTGCTCGACGCCGGGCGGGGTCGTCGGGTGGAGCAGCACCGGCAGGCCGCGGCGGTCGAGCGCCGCCCAGATCGGGGCGAAGCGCGGGTCGGTCAGCGACTCGCCGGCGACGTTCGCCAGCACGATCGCGCCGACGTGGCCCAACTCGTCGCAGGCGCGGTCGAGTTCCGCGACGGCGTCGTCGGGGTACTGCCAGGGCAGGCTGGCCAGGCCGAGGAAGCGGCCCGGGTGGGCGCGGCACACCTCGGCGATGTAGTCGTTGATCGCCCGCGCGGCGTGCAGGCTGTCCTCGCGCGTCCCCCAGTAGACGTTCGGGCAGGTCAGCGAGAGGACGCCGACGTCCACCCCGCCCGCGTCCATCGCCGCCAGCCGCTCGGCGACGTCGAACATCCCCGACTGCAGCGTCATGAAGGGCGCGCCGTGGCGGTGGACCGCGGGCGACTGCGAGCGGTCCACCTTGACCTCGTACTCCGGCCCGCCCCGCGCGGCGAGCAAGTCGACGAACTCCCGGCTGAGGATGTGGGTGTGGACGTCAATAACCGTCATCCTGCCCCTCCCGGCCCGTGGCGCGCCGGGCCCCCGCTGGCCAGCGCGGCGAGTTGTACAGCAGGGGGGACGATACGCGGCCGGCGGCGCGCTGTCAACCGGCTCGGGGCGGCGGGTGGCGTGGCACATGCATTGCGTACGCAGGCGATACATACCGCGCCGGTGCGGACGGTCCGCGCCCCGCGCGAGCGCACACGGCGCGTGACGCGCGACGACGGCGCGGCAGAAAGCGAGGAGGCACGAGATGTCGAGCGGGACCGGCGACAAACTCAAGGGCACGGGCGACGAACTGAAGGGCCGGGCCAAGGAGGCCGCGGGCGACCTCAGCGGCGACCAGCAGTTGAAGGACCAGGGCCGGGCCGACAAGATCCACGGCAAGGGCCAGAAGATGGCCGGCGACGTCAAGGACGCCGCGGATCGCGCGGGCGACAAGATCGGCGACGCCGCCGACAAGATCAGCCGCAAGGTCACCGACTGACGAGTGACGAGAGACGAGCGGCGAGGGGGGCGCGGCTGAAGTCGCGCCCCCCTCGCGCTGTGCGGGCGCCGTTCAGGCGCGACACCTATCGCCAGTCCCGGTTCAGCCCGCGCCCCGCGCCCCGCGCCCCTCGTCACTCGTCACTCGTCACTCGTCACTCACCCCCGCCCGTTGCTTTCGGCGGCTGGGGCGGGTAACCTGTGCCTGGCAGGCATGGCTATGGCACGCACCGCGCTACGGGGGCGCGCCGCGCGGACGGGCGCGGCGCGGGGAAGGGGGACCGGTGAAGACGGCCATCTATCCGGGCACGTTCGACCCGCCGACCATGGGGCACGTCGACGTGGCGCGCCGCGCCGCGCGGATCTTCGACCACCTGATCCTGGTCGTCGCGACCCGACGCGGCAAGGCCCCGCTCTTCACGACCGAGGAGCGGATGGACCTGGTGCGCTCGGCGCTGGCCGACGTGCCCAACGTCGCCGTTGACAGCTTCAGCGGCCTCACCGTAGACTACGCGCGGCAAGTCGGTGCGGTGGCGATCGTCCGCGGATTGCGCGCCGTCTCCGATTTTGAAGACGAATTCACGCTCGCGCACATGAACGAAGCGATGGCGCCGGGGATAGAATCGGTCCTCTTCATGACCAGCCCCGAGTACGCCTTCGTGAGTTCGAGCCTGATCAAAGAGGTCGCCTCGCTGCACGGCAACGTCGACGGCATGGTCCCCGTCGAAGTCGAGGCGGCGTTGCGGCGGCGATTCGCGACGGCAGACGCGGCTGGGGGCGCCGCGGGGGCCTAGGGGAGAGGACGGGAGGCCGTCGTATGGACATCATGTATCTCATCGACCGGCTCGAGGCGATGGTCAACTCCGGCCGGCGCGTGCCCCTCAGCTCCCGCGTCATGCTCGAAGAGGAGGAGGTGCTGGCGCTGGTCGAGCAGATGCGCCAGGCCGTGCCGAAGGAGGTCCAGCAGGCACGGCGGGTGCTCCAGGAGCGCGAGCAGATCATCAAGCAGGCGCAGGGCGAGGCCGAGAAGGTCGTCACGATGGCCCGCGAGCGCGCCGAGTACATGATCAACCACGAGGGCGTCCTCTCGATGGCCAAGGAGCGCGGCGAGCAGGTGCTCACCGACGCCCAGCGCGACGCCCAGCAGACCCGCTCCGAGATCGAGGACTACGCGGTCGAAGTCCTCGCCCAGCTCGAGCAGCAGTTGCAGCACCAGTTGCTCCAGGTGCGCAACGGCCTCCACGAACTGCACGGCCAGCGCGTGCCCCAGCACTAGCCGCGCGGCCGGCCCCTGGACGAACAACGGCCCGGCGGGGAGGGAGTGGCGCGGCGCCTCGCCCGGTTGCCTCATGCGCCCGCCACACGGGCGCTGCCTTCGCATCCGCCGCCGTTTGCGCCGCACCGGCCGGCGTGGTAGAGTATCCGCGCGATGGTGGGTCCGTAGGAGGACGTTGTTGATCCGCTGACTCGTCGCGACGCAACAGGCTTCCGAGAGGCCATCCGGCCTCTGGGATGCGGCATGGCGTCGCCGGGTTGGTGGAGAGACGGCGGTCCTCGCGCGCTCACGCGACCTGCAGCCAGGACGGCCCCGCACCCCGCGGCGGCCGGGCGCTCCGACGAAATGCCCCTCTCCACCGGACGGCGTGGCCGCGCCGCACCGGCACACGAGAGGGGTTCATGCTGAAAGTCAGCGATCTGTCCAAGCGCTTCCCGGACGGCCCGGTGCTGGAGCGCGTCTCCTTCGTCGTCAACGCCGGCGAGAAGGTCGGGCTCGTCGGGCCGAACGGCAGCGGCAAGAGTACGCTCCTGCGCATCATCGCGGGGGAACTGCGCCAGGATGGCGGATCGGTCGCCGTCGGGCCGGCCGACCGCGTCGGCTACCTGGAGCAATACCCCGAGCGCGACCTCGGCCGCACCGTCGGCGCGGCGCTCACCGCGCTCAGCCCGGACCTCGACGCCGCGCGCGCCGCGATGACCGCCGAGACCGAACGCATGGCCGCGCCCGACGCGACGCCGGAGGAGCAGGAGCGGGCGCTGGCGGCCTACGGCGCGGCCGCCGAGCGCTTCGAGCGCCTCGGCGGCTACGAGGTCGAGCACCGCGCCGCGATCGTGCGCGACGGCCTCGGCCTCGGCGCGGTCGACCCGGAACGGCCGGTGGCGTCGCTCAGCGGCGGGCAGAAGACGCGCCTGGCGCTGGCCCGCCTGCTCCTGACCGAGCCGACGATCCTCTTGCTCGACGAGCCGACCAACTACCTCGACCTGCCCGCGCTCCTCTGGCTGGAGGGCTACGTCGCCGCCAGCCCCTGCGCGGCGGTGATCGTCTCGCACGACCGCCGCTTCCTCGACCGCACGGTGGGCGGCATCCTCGAACTCGACGCCGCCTCGCATCGCCTGGCCGCCTACGTCGGCACCTACAGCGACTACGCCGAGGCGAAGCGGCGCGAGCGCGAGAAGTACCTGGCGCGCTACCAGGACCAGCAGGAGCGCGTCGCCGCGATCGAGCGGCAGATCCGGGCGGTCAAGGGCCACGCGCTCCAGACCGAGACCGCCACCAACAACGACCAGCAGCGCCGCTACGCCAAGAAGGTGGCGAAGAAGGCCAAGGCCCAGGAGCACCGCCTGGAGCGCTTCCTAGAGAGCGAGGACAAACTGGAGCGCCCGGAGGGCCCCAAGCGCCTCTACCTCAAGGACCTGACCGCGACCGCGCTCACCGACCGCCGCCTCGCCGTCGCCGCCCGCGACCTGCGCGTCGCCTACGGCGGGCGGGTCGTGCTGGACGGCGTCGACCTGGAGGTCCACGGCGGCGACCGCCTGGCGCTGGTCGGGCCGAACGGCGGGGGCAAGAGCACCCTCCTCCGGGCGCTGGCGGGCGAGCCGGGCGACGCGACCGTCGCGGGCGAGGTGCGCCACGGCGACGGCGTGCGCGTCGGCTATCTGCCGCAGGAGCACGACGCCGGCCCGGAAGGGCAGGGGGCGCGGACGGTCCTCCAGATCTTCCGCGCCGGCGTGGTGATGTACGAGGACGAGGCCCGCGCCTTCCTCGACAAGTTCCTCTTCAGCGACGACGAGGTCCACCGCCGCTTCGACGAGTTGAGTTACGGCGAGCGGGCGAAACTGGCGCTCGCCACGCTCGTCGCCAGCGGCGCGAACCTGCTGCTCCTCGACGAGCCGACCAGCCACCTCGACGTCGCGGCGCTCGACCGCATCGAGGGCGCGCTGGCCGAGTACCCCGGCCCGCTGGTCGTCGCCTCGCATGACCGCCACTTCCTCACCGCCGTCGGCGTCACCGGCGTGCTGCTGCTGGAGGACGGCGCCCTCCGCCGCCTCCCCGACCTCGCCGCGTACGAGGACGAACTGCTCGCCGGCCGCGCGGGCTGACGGGGGAGTGGGGCCAAAACACAGAGGCACAGAGAAACAGAGAAACGCGGAGAGAAGACGACGAATTAAGACCTCTCGTCCTCTCTCCGTTCTCTGTGCCTCTGTGTTTTGGTCACGGTATAATCCGCCGGCCGGCCGGCGGATGGAACGGCGAGGGAGGACGGATGGCGGGGTTGGAGTTCGGGTTCACGATTCACGCGACGCCGCGCGGCGGCACGGTGCCGGCGATGGTGGCGGCCAACGAGCGGCTGCTGGCGGCGGCGGTCGAGCACGACCTGAGCGCCTGGTTCATCGACCACCTCCAGTTCGACGACCAGCCGCTCCTGGAGTGCTTCGCCATGCTGGCGCACACGATGGGGCGCTTCCCGACGCTGCGCGCCGGCACGCTCGTCGTCGGGCAGAACTTCCGCAACCCGGCGCTGCTGGCGAAGATCGCCGCCTCGCTCGCCTTCCTCAGCGGCGGGCGCTTCATCCTCGGCCTCGGCGCCGGCTGGAAGGAGGACGAGTACCGCGCCTACGGCTACGACTACCCGCCGGACAGGGAGCGGATCGAGCAGCTCGAGGAGGCGGCCAAGATCATCCGCTTACTCTGGGGTGGTGGACCGGCGACCTTCGCGGGCCAGCACTACCGCATCGCGGACGCCTATTGCGAGCCGCGCCCCGACCCCGCGCCGATCCTGATGCTCGGCGGCGGCGGGGAGCGGCGGACGCTCCGCGTGGTCGCGCGCCACGCCGACTGGTGGAACGCCGACTACTACACGCCGGAGGACTACGCGCGCAAGCTCGGCGTGCTCCGCGAGCACTGCGCGGCGATCGGCCGCGCCCCGGCGGCGATCGTGCCGACCTACTACGCCGGGGTCAGCATCTCCTACGTCCCCGCGCGGCTGATCCGCCGCCCGCCGGTCGCCAGCCGGCCGAACATGTACGTGATGTACGGGACGCCGGACGAGGTCGCCGCGCAACTGCGCGTCTTCGCGGACCTCGGCGTGCGGCTGATGCAGCTCAACTTCCTCGACTTCCCGCGCACCGAGGGCCTGGAGTTGTTCGTGCGCGAGGTCTTGCCGCGCTTCCGGCGAGTTGAGAGTTGATAGTTAGTAGTTGCTAGTGGTGCCTGGCACGTCCTCTATCAACCGTCAACTATCAACTCTCCTCCGGCCCCGCGAACGCGAAGCGGTACTTCGGCGCTAGGGCGAGCAGTTTCTCGACCCGGGGCGGCCCGGCGGGCGGCAGGGTCAGCGCCGGCGCGGGCTCCCCGGCCTCCACGAACATCTGCTCCAGGCCGGCCGGCGCCGTCAGTTGCAAGAGGCGCGCGGGCGTCGCCCCCTCGATGCGGAAGCCGTGGACGATGCCGCGCGGGAAGTAGACGAAGGTGCCGGGCCGGGCGCGCCAGGTCCGGTCGCCGCAGAAGAAGATCCCCTCCCCTTCCAGCAGGTAGAACGCCTCGTCCTCGGCGTGGTGGACGTGGGGCGGCGGGGCGAAGCCCGGGGGCAACACCTGCTCGATCAGCCCGAAGGCGCCGCCGGTCTCCGCGGCCGTCGCCTTGAAGGTCATCAACGTGCCCAGGAACCAGATCGCCGGCCCCTCCTCGCGGTCGCGCGCGTAGGGGGCGCCGCCGTCGGACGCGCGCCGCGTACCGGGATCGCTCATGCGCACGACTCCTTCCCGCCGCGGCCGCGCCGCGCTATACTGGAATAATCAAATGGCTTGACCGAATAGTAAAACCATTTGACCGGTTTGTCAAGCGGAGAGAGGCTGTGGCGACCCACGAACTGGCGCAGCCCCGGCTGATCGGCGCGCTGCTGCGGATCCCCTTCCAGGCCACGGTCGCGCGGGTCTCCGACGCCCTCGCGGCGGCGGGGCACGGTGACCTCCGCCCGGCACACCTGACGCCCTTCCTGCACCTGCGCCCGGAGGGCTCGCGCGCGACCGAACTGGCCGCGCGCGCGCAGACGACCAAGCAGGCGATGGGCTACCTGGTGGACTACCTCGAAGCGCGCGACTACGTCGAGCGCGTGCCCGACCCCGCGGACGGCCGGGCGAAGCTGGTCCGGCTGACCGCGCGCGGGCGGGAGGTCGCCCGCCTGGCGCGCGCGACCCTCGAACAGCTCGAGGTAGAGTGGGCGCGGCAGCTCGGCGAGGGGCGGATGGCCCACCTGCACGGGCTGCTGGAGGAACTCGTGGCGGTGGTCGAGCGACAACCGGGCGCCCACGACGGCCGCTGATCCGGGCGCACCCGCACGCGGGTCCGCGGTGTTGGGCCGGTGATCCGGCATCCGGTTGGGAGGGCGTTCCGGGCCGTAAGGGGCCGCGCGACGGGCGCCGCACGCATGGCGCGCGGTGAGGGCCGCCGGGCGACGCAGCGCTTCGCCCCTACCTCTCCCCGGCTGCCCTACTGCCGTCTGCCGTCTGCCGTCTGCCGTCTAGCTCGCTCGCGAGGACCGGCGCGCCGCCGCGGCCCTTGCTGGCGTAGAGCGCGGCGTCGGCGAGGGCGATCAGTTCGTAGCGCTGGGCCACATCGTCCGGGTAGCGGGCGATGCCGGCGCTGGTGGCGAGGGCGATCCGGCCGTCGAGCCCGAGGTCCCGCTGGGCGGTCGCCAGGCGCGCGCGGGCCCGCGCGAGGAGCGCCAGCGCCTCGTCCGGGCCGGTGGCCGGCAGCACCAGCACGAACTCGTCGCCGCCGAAGCGGCCGACCGCGTCGCCCGGCCGCGCCTCGGCGCGAAGCGCCTCGGCGACGACGCGCAGGAGGCGGTCGCCGGCCGGGTGGCCGTAGGTGTCGTTGATCTGCTTGAAGTGGTCGAGGTCGAGCATCGCGACCGCGACGCTGTGGCCCTCGCGCGCCGCGCGCGTGACTTCCTCGTCGAGCCGATCCTGCAAGGCGCGGCGGTTGAGGAGCCCCGTCAGCGGGTCGGTGCGCGCGAGGCGGCGGGCCTCGTCGTAGAGGCGCGCGTTCTCCAGCGCCGCGGCCACCTGGCCCATCACCATCTCCAGCGCGCCGGCGTCCTCGGCGCTGAACGGCCCGGACCAGCGCCAGACGGCCATCGCGCCGACGGTCCGGCCGCCGGTGAGCAGCGGCACGCCGAGCCAGGCCATGCCCGGCCGGCCAATCGCCGGCCCCGAGGGTGTCAGGCCGCGCCGCCGGCACTCGGCGATGTAGTCCGGCACGCAGATCGTCGCGCGCTCGATGAGCAGCGCGCGGCCGAGGCCGGTCCCCGGTTCGACCGTCTCCCACTCGGGCGTGCGGGCGCCGTCGGCGACGAAGAGGCAATAGTCGAGGTCGCCGCCATCACCCACCTGCAGGCCGAGCCAGCAGTTCTCGACGTTCACCAGGCGGGTGAGTTGCCGCCAGGCGCGGTCGAGGAAGCGGTCGAAGTCCAGTTCGGCGCTCAGTTCGCGGCCGATCTCGGCGAGGAGTTCCAGCCGGGTGGCGCGCTGGTGCGCCGCCGCGTAGAGGCGCGCGTTGCGGACGGCGAGCGCGGCCTGCGTCGCCAGGCGGGTCAGCAGCGCCTCGTCGTGCGACCGGTAGGCCCGCCGCGCGCGGCTGCCGACGAGCAGCACGCCGAGGCGCTCGTCGCCGAGGACGATCGGGGCGCCGAGCACCGTCGTCATGCCCGCGGCGGCGACGAACTGGTCGAGCCCGGCGCTGTGCGCGAAGCCCGCGGCGGCGTGGTAGTCCGCGACGTTGAGCGTCCGTCCGCGAGACCAACAGTAGCCGATGACACCCTCGTCGGGCTGGAACGTCCGCCCCTCGGACGTGCCGACGCCGTCGCAGATCCCCGCGGCGCAGCGGAGGAGCCCGGTCGCCGGGTCGTGCAGCACGATCTGGATGATGTCGCCGGCGAAGAGGCGGCGCGCGTGGTCGGCGATGCGCTGGAGGACCGTCTGCTGGTCGAGCGAGGCGGCGAGGTCGCCGGCGATGGCGCTCAGCGCGGCCTCCTCGCGGCGCTGCCGCTCCGCCTCGGCGTAGAGGCGGGCGTGCTCCAGCGCGGTCGCCAGTTGCCCGACCAGCGCCTCCAGCGTCGCCGCCACCTCGGGCGGGATCGGCGCGTCCCAGCGCCAGATGCAGAGCGCGCCGATGGCCCGGCCGCCGGCGACCAGCGGCAGCCCGAGCCAGGCCCGGCCGGGGCGCTCGGCGTGCGGCCCGGCCGGCACCAGGCCGCGGCGGCTGCACTCGGCGAGGTGGTCGTCGGTCAGGACCGGCGTCCGCTCCCGCAGCAGGTGCTCCAGCATGCCGCCGCGGACCAGCGCGACGTGCGCCTCCCGCGCGGTCAGGTCCTGGCCGTTCTCGACCCAGAGCAGGGTCTGCTGCGCGCCGGTCGCCGCGTCGGCCAGGGCGAGCCAGCAGTTGTCCAGGCCGGTGAGGTCGCACAGGTGGCGGCGCAGCGCGGCGGCGATCCGCGCGAGGTCGAGTTCGGCGCTGACCTCCCGCCCGATCTCGCGCAGGGCCGCCTCGCGCGCGGCGCGGCGGCGCTCGGTCTCGTAGAGCCGCGCGTTCGTCAGCGCGATGCCCGCCTGCCCCGCCAGCGCCGCGGCCAGGTGGCGGTCGGCGGCGGTCCAGCGCCGGCCCTCGCGCCCCTGATCCACGTAGAGGGTGCCGAGCACCCCCTCGGGGCCGGGGATGGCGACGGCGATGAAGGAGCGCATGCCGAAGCGCTCGACGAGCCCCGCGGGCAGTTCGTCCCCGACCTCGTCGACCGCGACGACCCGCCGCGCGGCGAGGGCGCGGGTCAGCCAGTCCACCTCCGCCACCGGGATCGTCAGGTGGCGGAGCGCGGCCTCCTCGGCAGGGTCCAGGCCCGCCCAGGCGGCCACGCGGAGCGCGCCGTACCGGGGCAGGGCATCCCAGACGCCGCAGCGCCGGGCGCCGAGCACGACGAGCGCCTGCTCCGCCAGCACCCGCAGCGTGTCGCCGGCCGCGAGCCCGGCGCCGAGCGCGCCGGCGACCGTGGCGAGCGCCTCCGCCTCGGCCCGGCGGCGCTGCTCGCCGGCGAAGAGTTGCGCGTTGTCGACCGCGAGCGCGACCGGGTCGGCGATGCCGGCCAGCAGGCGGAGGTCGGCGTCGGCGAAGGAATCGGCCGCGCTGCGGGCGAGGTAGAGCGTGCCGATGGCGCGGTCGCGCGCGACGAGCGGCACGCACAGCACGTTGTTCAGTGTCTCGGTGTAGCCCAGCACCGAGTAGCGGCGCGCGTCGCTGTTGGCGTCGCGGACGAGGAGCGGCCGGCGGGTGCGGAACGCCTCCCCGTTGTAGCCGCGCTCGACCGGGATCGCAACCGATAGATAGCGCTCGCGGGCCGCCCCACGGGCGGCGGCGACCTGAAGCGCCGTCCCCTCCGCGTTGACCAGCGTCACCAGCGCGAGGTCGCAGGGAATCACCGCGGCGGCCGCGTCGAGCGCGGCGGCGAGGACGTCGGGCAGGGCGAGGGAGGTGGCGGCGCCGGCCACCAGCGCCAGCGCGGCGGCCTCGATGGCGCGCCGCGGCGCGGCCGGCCCGCGCACCGACCGCAGTCGCTCGTTCTCGACGCGCAGGTGCGCGATCTCCCGCCGTAGCGTGTCGGTCTTCGCCCCTAGCGCCGCCGGTTCGGCCGTGATGAGCCCGCTCACCCTATCGCACTCACGTCGCTCGCGTCGATGCTCCCCCTATCCGGGTCATCCCCACCAGCCTAGCGGGTGTCCATGCGCGCGACAATCACCTGAAAGGGGCAAACCGGTCGCCCGGAGAGTACCGGTGTACCGGGCCATCGGGGGCGTGGGGGAAGTACGAGGTACGAGGTACGAAGGACGAATTGTGAAGGGTGAATAGAGAGGGGGTATGGGGCGCGGGCGCGCGGTGCGCGGAGTTGCGGGGCGGTGTAACGCCTGTGTAGCGGGTGCCGGGGGCCACCGGGCGACGCAGCGCGTCGCCCCTACCCTCCCTCACCGCAATCTCGCCTCGGATGCCCTAGGCCGCGGAGGCGGCCTTCGTGCGCCGGCCCCTCTGCGCACAACGATGACCTCTACCGCGGCCGCCCGGCCCCACTCACCGTTCGTCCTGCGTACTTCATACCTCATACTTCGCGTTGAACGCGGCGAGGAGTTCGGCGGGCAGCCGGCGCGGTCTGCCGGTGGCGGGGTCGACCCAGGCCCAGAGGGTGCGCGCCGTGACCAGCGGCTGGCCGGGCGGCGCGGCGCCGGGCGCGAGGAAAGCGTCGGCGGGGAGGGGCGCGCCGGCCGCGGCGCCGTGGCGGTGGATCGCGTAGTCGCGGACGGCGTGCGCGCCCTTCAGCTCGACGGCCCAGGTGACGACCGCCAGCGCGTCGCCGGCCGCGGCGGGGCGGAGGTACTCGATCTCGTGGCGGCGGGCGATGAAGACGCCGCCGAGCGCCGCGAGCCGGGCCATGTCGTAGCCGAGCGCGGCGGAGTGCTCGACGGCGGCCTGCTCCAGATAGTGCAGGTAGACGGCGTTGTTGACGTGGCCGAGGACGTCCATCTCGTGGTAGCGGACGCGGAAGTAGGCGACAAAGCGCGGCGCGCCCCCTCCTTGTTCATCCTTCATGCTTCATGCTTCATATTTCCGGGTCGCTAGTCGTTGCCGCTCGCCGGTTCCTCGACCCAGGTCGCCTGCGTGCGCTCGTCGCGCCCGGCGAGGACGACGCCCCCCGGCTCTTCCAGGCCGGCCGCCACGCGGGCCTCCTCGGCGATGCGGCGGGCCGACTTCTGACGCTCCGGCGCCAGGCGCTGGGTCACGACGATCGCGCCGCAGGCGAAGCAACTGGCGATCAGGAAGGGGACCTGGTAGCCGACGAAATTGAGGATGAAGCCGGTCGAGACCGGCACGATGATCGCGGCGGCGTGCTGCATCGTCACGCCCATCGCCAGCGAGGGCGCGATGTCGTCGGCCGGCGCGACCTTGCGCAGATAGGTCGCCGCGCCGAGCGAGGAGAGCGGCATGATGAGGGTGTAGATCAGGTAGCAGACGACCGCGGCGACGACGTTGTTCACCAGCGCGTAGCCGACCAGGGCGACGATGTAGAGGATGTTCACGACCGAGAGCATCCGTCGCTCGCCGTAGAGGTCGATGTTGCGGCCGACCCACGGCCCCACCCAGATGCTGGCCGAGGTCGAGATCAGCAGGACCGCGGAGATCGTCGGCACCGGCAGCCCGAAGTGCGCGACCAGCACCCAGAGGCCGAACGAGAAGAAGATCTGCATCCGCGCGCCGTCGAGCAGGCTGAGGCCGTAGTAGTAGCGGTAGTCCCGGCGCCAGACGATCGGCTCGCGCCTGGCGACCCGCGCCTGCAGCTCGCCGTTGTGCAGGTTCGGGAAGCCGAAGATGACCACGGCCGCGACCAGCGCCATCGCCCCACAGACGACGAAGGCCGAGCGGTAGGACAGCCAGCCGAAGTGGAAGGTCAGCAGGATCACCGCCATCGCCAGCAGCGCGCCGACGTTGTTCACCGCCGACATGCGCCCGAGGATGCGCCCCGAGCGGTTCTCGGTCGTCAGGCTCATGCCGAGCGCGTACTGCGTCTGGAGCCAGGTGTGGTAGCCCATCGAGCTGATGATGACCCAGGGTACCACCGTCCAGAACGAGTGCGAGTGGCCGTAGAAACCGTAGCCGACCGCCAGGACGACGAGCGCCAGGGCCGTCAGTTTCGGCAGGGAGAGGCGGTAGAAGAGCGCGGTGAGGAAGATCAGGAGGAAGCCGGGGACTTCGCGGATGGCGGTGATGTAGCCGAACTGCGGCCCGGCCAGGCCGAGCACGTCCTCGAAGTAGTTGGTGACGATGTTCTGCTGCGCGGCCATCGCCCAGCCGGTCGCCAGCGTGGCGACCGTCAGCAGCACCGCGCCGCGCCCGGCCGGCGTGCGCGCCCAGGTCAGCGCCCGCTCCATCGCAAGTCTCCCACCGGCGCCCGGCCGATGCCCCCATCTCCATACCGGCGGCAGGCGCCGCCGCCGGTCGCCCGCACGCAGGATAGCAGAGCCGCGCCGCCGCGGCCAGACGGCCACTGTCCTCGCCCGCCAGCGGCGCGGCGAATGGGGGAGCGCCGGCCCGGCCGGCGGTACAGCGCGCGCCTGCCCGACCGGCGGCGCGGAAACCGGCCGCCCCGCCGATGTGTCGCGCCGGGCTGGTCGCTAGACTGCAAAGGAGAACGAGGCCGCGACGGGCGCGGCCCAGAAAGGAGACCGACGATGATGCACATCGACCAGGTCAGCGCCATCGCCCAGCAGCGCATCGCCGACCTCCAGCGCGAGGCGGAGGCCCGGCGCAAGGCCGCGCGGATCAAGGCGGAACGAACGCGGCCCGCGGCGGCGCCCGCCCGCCCCGTCCTGGCCCGCCGCCCCGCCTGACGCCGGAAAAGCAGGACTTCTTTCCCACGCGCCGAC
Source organism: Thermomicrobiales bacterium (assembly GCA_035708265.1). Classification (GTDB taxonomy): domain Bacteria; phylum Chloroflexota; class Chloroflexia; order Thermomicrobiales; family CADCWN01; genus DASSSV01. Next base: position 18,655 of record DASSSV010000881.1, read on the forward strand.
CCCGATTCCGGCCCGACCCCTGTGGTATCCTAGCCGCGGCGCGACCGGTCGCTGTGCGCCGGCCGCGCCGCCGTGTGGCATGGTGCGAACGGCGCGGCCGGGCCGGCCGGAGGGGAGGAGCGGTGGACATGCGGCGATGGCGGGCACTGGCGCTGCCCGCGCTCCTGGTGACGCTGCTGGCGCTCATGACCGGGTGCAGCCTCGGCTCGTCGCCCAAGCCGGCCGCGACGGCGACCACCGCCGTGAGCAGCCAACTCTCGAGCACGCCCATCGCGACCACCGCCGCCTCGCCGGCTTCGGCCGGATCCGCCACCCCGGTCACCGGCGCCGCGGTGGCCTCGGCCGCGTCGGCCAGTCAGGTGACGGTGACGGCCACCGCGCCGAAGCCGACCGCGACGCGCGTGCCCGCCTCACCGACGCCGTGGGGCTCGCCGCTGCCGACGCTCGCCGCCGGGCAGCAGTACCAGGACCCGCAGGCGCGCTTCTCCTTCACCATCCCCGGCAACTGGTCGCAGGTGCAGGCGGCCGGCGCCGAGGTCGCCTTCCAGTCGCCCGCGCCGCAGGGCGGCGTGCCGGCGACGGTCAACGTCGTGCTGGAGAAATTGCCGTCGGCCAGCGTCAGCCTCGACGACTACAACCAGGCCGGCGAGGCCAACCTGAAGCAGCAGTTCCCGGACTACAAGCAGATCAGCCTGAGCAAAGTCATCGTCGACGGCCACCCGGCCTACAAGCGCCTCTACACCGCGACGATCGCCGGCCGGCTGCTGGAGTTGCAGCAGGTCTACTTCATCGACCACGACACCGCCTACGTCATCTCCTGCGGCGCCACCCAGGACACCTTCGCCACCTACGCCCCGGTCTTCGACCAGATCACCGGCACCTTCCACCTCGGCGTGCAGTAGGGCGTGGGCCGTTGGCCGTGGCGTAGGGCGTAGAGCGTGCCGCCCCTCGTCAGGGCGGTCCCCGTGCGTGCTCACGGCCGATCCTCATCTATCGAATACACCCGCCGGGGTGCTAATGCCGCGATCTTCCGCGATGCGCGGCGCCTCGCTGTCCGCCGTCCCGGCTCACCCAACGTCGTCCCGGTACGCCGCGAACGAGGGGTAGACCAGGATTCGCCCGGCGCCGAGGGCGATTTCCCGCACACCCTGCTCGGCGTCCGGTCGGACGAGCGGCGTGTCTTTGGCCAGCCGGTCGTGCAGCGCGCCGAGCGGGTTGGGGTCGGACGGGCCGAAGGGGCGCTCGCCGACCAGTCGCAGCACCTGCGGCCAGGTGCCCCAGGCGGCGCGGCGGTCGGGCTCCGGCCCGTCGGCGAAGTGGGCGAGGTAGCGGCCGAGCACGAAGAGCAGGACGCGCTGCACCTTGAAGGTCTTCGCCGCGCGCGCATCGTAGCGCGCGAGCAGGTCGGTCGCGCCGTTGCGCTGCAACCACTGGGCGACGGCCGAGACCTGCGCGTTGGCGTGGTAGAAATTGTCGCGCTGCCGCCGGCGCTCCGCGGTCGAGCGCGCGAAGGGGTCCTGCGCCTTCAGCTCGAAAATGCCGAGCGTGCCGGTCTTCCGGTCGAAGACCAGGGCGTCGAGGTCGGTGCGTGCGCCGCCCCCCGCGCGCTTGAGTTCGACGGTGCTCGCGCTCTTCACGAAGCGCTTATCCGTGAAGAGCCCGTACAGATCGTCCCGGAAGACGCCCTCGCGCAGGTGGGCGGCGTTGTGGAACTCCTGCGCGTGCCGCCGTTTCAGTTCGCGCGTCGCGAAGAGGAACGGCGTCGTCAAGAGGCCCGCGGCGGACCAGAGCAGATGGTCCCCGTCGAGCCGGACGAAGGGCGGCGCGGGACCGCCCGGCAGCGCGCCGTGGTAGGCCGCGTTCTCGCGGTCGAGCGTGCAGGAGCGCAGCGCCTCGCGGACCGGCGTCTCGTCCACCGCCAGCGCGGCGGCGAGCGCCTCCACCAGTCGCGCCTCGGGCTGCGACGTCGCCAGGATTGGTCGCAACTCGGTCGCGCCGTCGTGCTCCTCCCCTGTCACCCCGCCCAGGTCGAGGTACTTCAGCAGCCAGCCGATCAGGAGCCCCAGCAGGTCGCGGTAGAGCCGGAACGTCACCCCGCCAATCGCCGCGTCGTCGGGATAACTGGACTGGTTCGCCATCCGCATCGCATAGAGCGAGCCGAGGCGCCGGTAGTAGCCGTCAATCGCCGGGTCGGTCGCGGCCAGGTCGGAGGGTGCCGCCGGGCATGGGACGAGCGCGCTCAGGCGACGCTGCATTGCCGACCACGCCGCCTGCAACTCATCCAGTTCGGGCGCCGACTGTCGCGCCAGCACCGTCGTCCACCACGCGAAATCCTCGCGCTCGCGCCACTCGGTCGGCATCCGCCGCGTCGCGACCCACGCCGCGAAGGTATCCTCGCCGCGCTGCTGGAGTTGCAGGTAGCCGGTCTCGCAGCGCGCCAGCACGAGTTCGGCCTCGCCCAGCCGACCACAGGCCCGGAGCATGGCGTCGGCCCACGCCTCCAGATTCTCGCCGCCGGGGTATAGTGCGTTCCCCGCGCCGCCCGGCGCATCCGCGAAGCAGAGTTCCAGCGCCCGGTTCCAGCCTAAGCGGTAGAGGTGCGCTTGATCTTCCGTATCGGCCGGCGGGGCAAGGTCGCGGGCGTACTCATCGGTCAGATACACCGCGTCCCGCGCGCGCACGAGCGCGGCCAGCGCGCGCGACCGGTCGGCCGGCACGCCGGCGCGGAGCCGGTCCTGTTCGGTCGCGAGCAACTGGTGGAGCGCTTCTTGCCCGTTCATGGCCTTCCGGCGTGGCGCAATCGGGACATCGCCAGGCGCACCACGCGATGCGCGCCCTGACGACGATGGTATCACCGGTGCGGGCAAGCAGCGCGACCGGGTATTTTGTCGGCCGTGAGCCGTGAGCGAGTGGCAGGGAGTCGGGCAGCCGCCGGCCCCGATAAAGGGATCGCAAGCGCCCGATCCCGCACAGATTTCACGGCCCACGGCCCCCGGCCCGCGCCCTATGGCAACGCCCGGCCCAGCACCAGCCAGGGGTCCTCGCCGCCGGGGAAGCGGTAGCCGGTCAGGAGCGGGGTCCAGCCGCGGCCGCGGTAGAGGTGGACGGCCGGGGTCTCGGCGTCGCGCGTGGAGAGGACCGCGGTGCGGTGGGGCAGGCCCGCCAGGAGGGCATCGTGCAGGCGCCCGCCGAGGCCGCGACCCCGCGCCGCGGGCGTCACTGCCAGCTCGACGAACTCGAAGGCACCGGCCAGCCAGCGCGCGGCGAGGTCGGGCCCCAGCGCCCGCGCCACCAGGTCGTGCCACCACTGGCCCGGCGCGCTGGTGTAGCCATAGGCGAAGCCGACGACCGCCTCGCCCGGCGCCTCCCGCGCGACGCAACAGCGGAAGCCGGCGCGCCCCGCGTGCCGCCGCAGGATCTCGACGCCGAAGCGCGCCGTGTCTTCCTCGCTCGTCTGGTAGAGCGGCGGCGCGAACGCGGCCCGGTATACCGCGGCGAGCTCGCCCCGCACCGCGGCCACCGCCGCCGCCCCCACCTCATCAACGTCAGTCGCCATCATCCCCCACCGAGCCGTCAGCCGTCAGCCGCCAGCCATCAGGAGGGCGGCTGACGGCTGACAGCCCCTCGTCACTC
>DASSSV010000882.1:0-5586 GCA_035708265.1 Thermomicrobiales bacterium
CGGCTGGAGGTTCGCTCCGCTCGGCGCGAAACCCACGCCCCGAGGGCACCCGGCGGGTCGGGACGAGACCACGGGTCGTACGGGCGACGCGTGGCGTCGCCCGCGTGGGGACGCCGACCGCGCGGCGGGCGCCCGCATCAACCGGGCGACGCCGCGCGTCGCCCGTACCAGCCCACCGGGATCGCGCGCCGGATGCCGGCCGGCACGGAGGCCGGCCCCTACGAGGGGAGGGTGGTCATCCCAGCGCAACGCCCCAGGCCGCCGGGGGCCGCTGGGCGTGGCCTCCGTGCCGCCCAGCGGCCCCCAGCCGCGGCTTCAGCCGCCCGTCCTCCCGTCATTCGCCGCTCGCCGCTCGTCGCTCGTCGCTCGCTCCTCGCTCGTCGCCCGCGGCAGCGCGAGGTGGAACGCGGTGCCCTGGCCCGGTTGGCTCTCGGCCCAGAGTCGGCCGCCGTGCAGCTCGACGATGCCGCGCGCGATCGCCAAGGCCAGGCCGGCGCCGCCCCGCCCGCCGGTCACGGCGCCGAGGCGGCGGAAGCGCTGGAACATCGCCTCGAGGTCCTGCGGCGCGACGCCAGGTCCGGTGTCGCGGACGGTCAGGCGGACCTCGCTCTCCGTGGCGCCACCCTCGACGGCGATTTGGGTGCCGTCCGGGGTGTGCCGGTTCGCGTTGGCGAGGAGGTTGACCAGCACCTGCTCCAGCCGCTGCCGGTCGCCCTGCGCCGGCAGCGGCTCGGGTAGATCGGTCGTCAGCGTTTGCCCCTTCCCGGCGATCTGCTCCTCGTCGGCGCTGAGGGCGCCGCGGGCGACGTCGCGCAGGTCCAGCGGCTAGCGGTCCAGCGGCAGCCCGTGCGCCTCGATCTGGCCGACCGCCAGCAGGTCCTCGATCAGCAGGCGCAGGCGCTCGGTGTTGCGGCGCGCGTTGTCGAGGATGTCGCGCTCGGTTGGCTCCAGGCGGCGAGCCAGGCGGCGGGAGAGCATATCCAGGCCGGCGTAGGCCGCGGTGAGCGGCGTGCGCAGGCCGTGGGAGACGTTGGCGATGAACTCCTCCTGCAAGCGGCGCAGGCTGCGCTCGGTGATGTCGCGGATGACGACGACGCCCCACCGCTGCCGCCCCGCGCTGTCGCGCACCTGGAGCTCTTCGCTGTCGCGCACCGGCCGGCCGTTCGCCTCGAACCAGCGCTGGCCGCCCTGGGCGTCGGCGACGGTGAACTCCATGCGGAAGGACTCGCCGCGCGCCGCGCGCTGCTGGGGCAGCAGCGCGGGCGGCAGGGGCTGCCCGCGCTCGTCGCGCGGCATGAACCGCTCGCCCCGCTCGCCGAAGAGCTCGGTGTAGGCGGCGTTGGTCAGCAGCGGGGCGCCGTTGGCGTTGACGACCAGCACCGCGTCGCCCATGCCGGCGAGGATCGCCTGCAGGCGGGCGCGCTCCTCCTCGCTGGTACGCGCCAGGTCATGCAGCTCGACGCTGCGCGCCGAGAGGTCGTCGTTGGTCGTGTTCAGCTCCTCGACCGTCGCCTGCAGTTCCTCGTTGAGCGTCACGACCTCCTCGGTCGCCGCCTGGGCCTCCTCGGTGCTCAGCAGGAACTCCTCGTTGGCCGTGCGCAGCTCCTCGTTGGTGGCGATCAGCTCCTGGTTGGCCTCGGCGAGCTGGCGGCTGGTCTCCGCCAGCCGCCCGGCCTGCTCCTCGCGCCGCGCGGCCTCGGACGCCTGGCGCTCGCGGGCCTGGGCCAGTTCTGCCCGCGCCGCCACCAGCTCGTCCTCCAGCCGGCGGCGCGACCGGACGACCGCGGTGATGTCGGTGATCGTGACCAGCACCGCGTCGATTGGCCCGCGCTCGCCTTCCGGGCGCTGGGGATAGCAGACGATCTGGCGGTAGCCCGGCTCGCTCGCGGCCAGATCCTCGACCGGGAATTCGTCGAGTGTGATGGTGGCGCCCTCGCGGAAGGCGCGATCGATCGCCTGGCGCAGTTGCTGGTGGGGGATGCCCTCGGCGATGTGGATCAGGTCCTCGCCGACGGCCGGGCGATGGATCGCCAGAAAGCGGCGCGCGGCGCTGTTGATCGCCTGGATGTCGTAGCGGCGGTCCACGACGATCGCGCCGACCGGCAGGCGGAGGAGGGCGCCTTCGGTCAGCCCGGTCTCGTGGTCCGGCCGGCGCGCCGCCGCGCGGGGCGGCACCGGGGCCTCGGGCGGGTGCGCGACCTGAGCGAAGCGCCGCAGGGGCACCGGGGTCGGCGCAGTGACGCGCGCGGGCGGCATCAGGATCCAGTCGCCGTGGCGGCGGTAGATGCGCTGCTGGCTGTTCCACAGGGCGAAGTACTCGCCGAGCGGGTTAGGCGACTCGGCCTTGCCGAGCACCAGGTAGCCGCCGTCGCGCAGGGCGTAGGCGAAGAGCTGGAGGGTGCGCTTCTGGAGTTCCGGGGTGAAGTAGATCAGGACGTTGCGGCAGAGGATCAGATCGATCCGCGGGAAGGGCGCGCGCTGGCCGAGGTCGTGCTGGCCGAAGACGACCAGACCGCGGACCTGCTTGCGCACCTGGTAGCCGCCCGCCTCCGCCGTGAAGTAGCGGGCGACCAGGTCGTCGGGCAGCTCGGCCAGCGCCGCGGCCGAGTAGAGGCCCTGGCGGGCGAAGGCGACCGCGTCCTCGTCGAGGTCGGTGGCGAAGATGCGCACCGAGAAGTCGCCGAGCTCGTCGCCGAGCGCCTCGGCGACGAGGATGGCCAGCGAATAGGCTTCCTCGCCGGTGGCGCAGCCGGCCGACCAGGTGCGCAGCTCGTGGTCGCGCCGGCGCACGCGGGCGAGCAGGTCGGGGATGACCCCGGTCCGCAGGGCCGCGAAGAGTTCGGGGTCGCGGAAGAATTCGGTGACCTTGATCAAGAACGTGCTGATGAGCTGCGGGTACTCCTCCGGGTGCGCGGCGAGGTAGTCGCGATAGCCGGCCAGGTCGCGCGCGCCGGTGGCGACGATGCGCCGCTGGAGGCGCCGGCGGATCGTCGGCGCCTTGTAGGAGCCGAAATCGATGCCGTAGCGCTCGCGCAGCTCCTCCAGGAAGGCCCCCAGTACCCGCTCCTCCTGCGGCCGAGTGGGCACGTCGACGCCGTGGAGCAGGTCGGCGAGGATGCCGCCGATCTGGTCGAGGTCGGCGACGATGCCGCCGATCTGGTCGAGGTCGGCGACGATGTCGACGGTGTTCCGCGCGAGCGACCGGGGCATGGCGGGGTAGCTGGCGGTGTCGGGGTTCTGGATCACGACGGTGCCGCCGGCCTTCTTCACGTCGTAGGCGCCGGCGGCGCCGTCCGAGCCGGAGCCGGTGAGGATCACGGCGATCAGGCGCTCGCCGAAGACCTCGGCGGCGCTGCTGAGGAGCAGGTCGACCGACGGCTTGTGCCGCCCGGCGCCATCGTCGCTCAGCGCGATCGCGTGGTCGGTGATGCTGACGTGGCGGTTGGCGGGCACGACATAGACCACCCCCGCCTCTAGCGGCGAATGATCCACGATGGTGCGCACCGGGAGGGCGCAACGCCGGGCCAGGATCGCCTGCAGGTGGCTGGGACGGCTGGGGTCGAGGTGCTGGGCGACGACGAGCGGCGCGGGGAAGGTCTCGGGCAGGCTCGCGACGAGCGTCGAGAGGGCGTCGATCCCCCCCGCCGACGCGCCGACGACGATCAGTTGCGCTACCGGGGGTGTCTGCGAAGCGGCCTCGCTCATTGCCCATCCCCCTCGTCCCCGCGCTGTCGCAGAGATCGTACCGCCGTTCTGAGCGCGGGAGGATTATAGCGCGGGCGGCGGCCCTCACCGCCCGGTGGTACGCATCGTGCATCGCCCACCCCGTCGCGCCGCCCGCCCATCGCCGACCGTTCGTCATTCATACCTCATACTTCTGACTTCTCATTTCCGTGGAGGCGCCGTGCCGGGACATGACATCATCGTCGTCGGCGCGTCGAGCGGCGGCGTGGAGGCGCTGACGAGGCTGGTGGGCGGCCTGCCGGACGACCTCCCCGCCGCGGTCTTCGTCGTGTTGCACGTCCCGCCGACGGCGACGAGCATGCTGCCGCGCATCCTGATGCGGTACGGCCCGCTGCCGGCGCGCCACGCCGCCGACGGCGACCCGATCCGCCGGGGCGAGATCCTCGTCGCGCCGCCCGACCGCCACCTGCTCGTGCAGCGGGGGCGGGTGCGCGTGCTCCGCGGGCCGCGCGAGAACCGGCACCGCCCCGCCGTCGACCCCCTCTTCCGCAGCGCCGCCTACGCCTACGGCCCGCGCGTCGTCGGCGTCGTCCTGAGCGGCGCGCTCGACGACGGCACGGCCGGCCTCCTGGCGATCAAGCGGCGGGGCGGGCTCGCCGTCGTGCAGGACCCGGCCGAGGCCCTCTTCCCGGGGATGCCGGAGAGCGCGGTGGGGCACGTCGCGGTCGATCATTGCCTGCCGGTCGCCCAGATGGGGCCGCTGCAGGCGGGACTAGCCCGTGAACCGGCCCCGGAGGAAGGAGCCTTCCCCGTGCCACGCGACCTGGAGTTGGAGGTGGGACGCACGGAGCGCGGCTGAGGCCCGCCCGACGCCGGCGAGCCGGCCGACCCGCCCGGCGCCCTGACCCCGCTGACCTGTCCGGAGTGCGGCGGGCCGATCTGGGAGCAGCGCGACGGGCAACTGGCGCGCTTCCGCTGCCAGATCGGCCACGCCTTCGCGGCGGATAGCATGCTCGACGGGCAGACGGACGCGGTCGAGGAGGCGCTCTGGGCGGCGCTCAACACGCTGCAGGAGAGCCTCCGGCTCTCGCGCCGCCTCGCCGAAGACGCGCGCCGGCGCCAGCACACCCGCGTGGCCGCGCGCCTGGACGAGCGGGCCGCCGAGGCGGCGCGCCGCGCGAGCCTGATCCAGCGCGTGCTGGAGAACGGCAAACTCGACGCCGCCACGCCCGAGCCGGCGGCGCATGGCGAGTGCCGAGTGCCAAGTGCCGAGCGATGAGCGATGAGAAAGCTGTTAGCAATCGGCTATCAGCTTTCAGGAGATACGGCCGACGGCTTATGGCTGACGGCTCGTCCCACTCATCGCTCATCGCTCATCGCTCGGCACTTTCGTGAAGGAGCGAAGCGACGATGACGGAGCAGGAAGAAGGCCGGCGTGACGCGCGGCCGGCGCGCGACGAGATCTTGCCCGACCGCGACCGCGACCAGCGCCGCGGCTACGCCGGCCAGACGCCCGCCGACCTGGCGGAGCTGGTGCCGCCCGCGATGCCGAACGCCAGCCCGGAGGAGCGCCGCGAGCGCGAGCGGGCGACGTTCCACGGCATGCAGGGCGCCGACACGAGCGCGGGCCCCGAGCGGCCGTCGCACGAGGAGTTGCCGGGCGGCGGCGCGCCGACGGTCTCGGGCCGCAGCGAGTTCGTCGACGGCCAGCCGGCCGCGCCCGAGCGCGACCAGGAGCAGCCGCCCGAGTAGGTGGAGGGGGGCTGCGCCCGCGGTTGAAACCGCGGCTGGGGGCTCGCTCCGCTCGCCGCGAAACCCGCCTCCGCGGGTTGGGACGTGGCCGCGTACCCAGGCCGCGCAGGCGACCTTCGTGGCGCGATAGCGCCCCCAAGCCGCGGCTTC
>DASSSV010000883.1:0-6930 GCA_035708265.1 Thermomicrobiales bacterium
CGCTGCTGGCGACGGCCGAGCTGCGCGCCGCGACCGGCGAGCGCGAGGCGGCCGCGGCGGCGCTGACCGAGGCGCGCGCCATTCTGGAGTCCCTGGAGGCAAAGCCGGCGCTCACCCGCGCGGATGCCCTCGCCGCCCGCCTCGCCGTCCCGGCTGCACCGCCGGCCGCCTACCCGGCCGGGCTCTCCGCGCGCGAGGTCGAGGTGCTGCGGCTCGTCGCGGAGGGGCTGACCGACGCCCAGGTGGCCGAGCGCCTCTTCCTCTCCCCGCGCACCGTCGGCCAGCACCTCCGCTCGGTCTACAACAAGCTCGGCGTCTCCTCGCGCCTGGCCGCCACCCGCTTCGCCCTCGAGCACGGCTTGGCCTGACCGCGGGCCGTCAGCCTCCCACGTACCGCTACGCGGTATCGCCCGGCCGGTGCGTAGTTCTACGCACCGGCCGGTCCCGTGCGCGCCGGCGCGCCGTGCCCGGCGATTGCGCAGTCCTCACGATGTCCCGGCCCCACCGGGAGCGTAGAGTGTGGACAGTGACGGGACGGCGAAACGGAGACGACGACAGCGAGGAGGCGCACGATGCACGAGTACATGCTCGCACTGCCGGCACAGCTCCACCGGGACGAGGTGCGGCGCGAGGCCAACCGGATCCATCGGGCCGAACAAGCCCGGCGGCGCACGGGCCGCGAGCGCCTGGCGGGCGCGCTGGTCGCCCTGGCGGCGCGGCTGGCGCCGGCGAGCCAGGCGGCGCCCGCGCGGCGGGTCGCGAAGTCCGGGCAGCCGGCGTGACCGTCAACCGACGAAGCTGAAGATGCATCAGCCCGAGAGGAGCGCGACGATGGAGACCGGGAATCCGCTGCTGACCTACGCGGTGGGGATGGACCAGCACCGGGAGCGCGTGGCCCGCGCGGTCGCCAACCAGCGGCGGCAGGAGGGCGAGTTGGCGGACGCCGGCTGGCGGCGGGCGCTGGCGACGACGCTGGTCGCGCTGGCCGCGCGCCTCGCCCCCGCGGGCCAGGGCGCGCCGGCCCCGCTGCCGACCGCGGCGCGGTGAGCGACGCCCTGCGCGAGCGGGGACGGAGCGCCGGGGCGGCTGCTGGCCGCCCCGGCGCTCCGTGTGCGTCCCGGCTCGGCGCGCCCGGCGCCACCGGTCGTCCGCGGCGGTCAGCCCAACAGGTCGGCGTCTGCCCGCCGCGCGCCCGGACCGGCGCGGGCCGCTATACCGACCGCCAGGTGTTCCTCGCTATCGCCCCCCAGCGTCGGCCAGGAGTGCGGCGAGCTCCGTCGAGGATATCCGCATGGGGAGCCGGAATTTGCGTACGCATGAACCTGCTGATGCGCAAAGCGCGCGAGGGCGCCGGCCAGCTCCGCGACGCCGCGCCGCCCCGCCGCTGACGTGAATCCGCCCCGGTATGACGACAGGCGACTAGCGCTCGCTCGGTGCGACCGCGCCGCCGGCAGCTCCCGCCGCGCGGCGGGGGCACGCCGCGCAGCCGGCCGCGACTCGTGTGCCGGCTGTACAGCCTCCGGAGGGTGCGTAGCCTGCTCTTGCACGTCGGCCGCCATCCCTCGAGACCATCGGCATACGGTCCTTCCCCGCAAGCGGCACGAGCCGCGTCGCTGCGGGCGGCCGACGGGCTGGCGCGTGCCCTCTTTCCCCACGCCCTGACTCGTGCTATAGTGCGTGACACGAGAGAATTCTGACGTCTGCGCCGTTTCGTCAGTAGGATTGGCTGCCGCACGTAGTGCCTCCCGCCTGGCGACGCGAGGTCCGCCATGCGCGACGCGGCCGACCCCGGCACCGACCTCGCCCCAGCGACGCCGCTCGTCGGCCGCGACCGCGAGCTGGGGCTGCTGCGCGGCTGGCTCGCCGCGGCGCTGGCCGGGCGCGGCTCTCTCGCCCTCGTCGGCGGCGAGGCGGGCATCGGCAAGACCGCGCTCGGCGAGGCGGTGTGCGCGGAGGCGGCGGTGCGGGGCGCGCTCGTCCTCGTCGGCCGCTGCTACGACCTCTCGGAGACCCCGCCCTACGGCCCCTGGCGCGAGGCCCTGGCCGCCCGTGGGCAGGAGCCCGGCGACTGGCCCCCGCCGCCCGACCTCGCCGGGGGCGCGGGGACGGGCAGCCAGGCGGCGCTGTTCGCCGCGGTGCGCGATTATCTGGCCGCGCTGGCGGCCCGCCGGCCGCTCGTCCTGCTGCTGGACGACCTGCACTGGGCCGACCCCGCCTCCCTCGACCTCCTCCGCGTGGTCGCCCGCGGCCTCGGCGACCTCGCCGTGCTCCTGCTGGCCACCTACCGCGCCGACGAGGTGGCGCACGGCCACCCGCTCTACGCCCGGCTGCCGGCGCTCGTGCGCGAGGCGCGCCCCGCGCGGCTGGACCTCCGCCCGCTGGACGGGGCGGGGCTGCAGGCGCTGGTCGCCGGGCGCTACCCGCTCGACCCCGCCGACGAGGCCCGGCTGGTCGCCTACCTGCGCGCCCGTACGGAGGGCAATCCCTTCTTCGCGGGCGAGCTGCTGCGGACGCTGGAGGAGGAAGGTACCCTGCGCCGGGCGGATGCCGGCTGGGCGCTGGGCGACCTCGCCCGAGTCGGCGTGCCGCCGCTGCTGCGGCAAGTCATCGACGCGCGCGTGGACCGGCTGGGCGCGGCGGCGCGCGACCTCCTGGCGGCCGCGGCCGTCGTCGGCCAAGAACTGCCGCTCGACCTGTGGCAAGCGGTCGCCGGGGCCGACGAGGACGCGCTGGCGGCGGCGGTGGAGCGGGCGGCCGAGGCGCGGCTGCTGGCGGAAGCGCCCGACGGCCTGGCGGTGCGCTTCGCCCACGCCCTCGTCCGCGAGGCCCTGTACGAGGGCCTCCTCGGGCCGAGGCGGCGGGCGCTGCACCGGCGGGCGGGCGAGGCGCTGCTCGCCGGCCCGGCGCCCGACCCCGACGCGGTCGCCGAGCACTTCCGGCGGGCGGGCGACGACCGGGCGGCCGAGTGGCTGATCGAGGCGGGGGAGCGCGCCCGGCGCGCCTACGCCTGGCTGACTGCGGCCGACCGTTTCGCGGCAGCGCTGGCGCTCATGGAGGCGCGTGGGGCCGACGCGGGGGCGCGGGGCTGGCTCCTCCTCCGCCTGGCGCTGCTGCGCCGCTACGTCGACCCGCGGCGGGGCCTCGCCGAGATGGAGGGCGCCGCGCGCCTGGCGGCCGCGGCGGGCGACCGGGGGCTGGCGACCGGCTGCCGGTTCCTCGGCGGGCTTCTGCGCTGCCTCGCCGGCGACCTGCGCCGGGGGCTTGGCGAGATGGCGGCGGGTTGCGACGCATACGACGCGCTCGCCCCCGCGGACCGGGAGCGCTGGCGGCAGGTGGTCGCGGACGGCGGCCACCGGGAGGCGCTCGCGCTGTGGCTGGCGGCCGCCGGCCGCTTCGCCGAGGCGCTCGCGCAGGCCGAGGCGGGCGATGCCGTGCGGCCGCCGCCGGCCGCGGGGCAGCTGGCGGGGAGCCTCGTCCGCACCACCGCCTACGCCGACGGCCGCCAGGGGCTCGGCGTCGCGCACGCGGCGCTGGGGCGGCCGGCCGAGGCGCAGCGCGCCCTCGCCGAGGCCCGCGCGGCGTACCGCGCCGGCGGGGAATCGCTGCTCGTCGTCAGCACCGCCTGGCGTGAGCTGGCCCGGGTGGTCCTGCCCTATCGGGCCGACCGGCCGGCCGAGCGCCGCGCCCTCGCCGCGGAGGCCGAGGAGGCGTGGCGGCAGGCGGGCGGCGCGGCGGCCGAACTCCCGCCGCGCTTCGCCTGGCTGCCGCTGCTGGTGCTGGACGGGGCGTGGGCGGAGGCCCGCGGGCTGGCCGTGGTGGCCGCCGCGCCCGGCGGCGAGGCCGGCGCCCGCGCCATCCCCCCCGCCGTGCGCGCCATCGCGAAGAGCCTGCTGGCCCTGCTGGCGCGCGAGCGGGGCGAGCCCGCCCTCGCCTGGCGGCCGGTGCGGGCGGAGCTCCCGGACGGCCCCGCCACCGCGCCGGGCGACGCGATGTTCCTCGACACCCTCGCGCTGCAACGCCTGGCCGCCGCGCTCTGCCTTGACGTCGGAGACCCGCCCCGGGCGCGCGCCTGGCTCGAGGCGCACGACCGCTGGCTCGATTGGAACGGGACGGTGCTCGGCCGGGCCGAGGGCGCGCTCGGCTGGGCCGCCTACCACCGCGCCGCCGGCGACCTCGCGACGGCCCGGCAGCACGCCGAGACGGCCTTGGCCCACGCCACGGAGCCCCGCCAGCCGCTCGCGCTGCTCGCCGCCCACCGCGCGCTCGGCGAACTCGCCACCGAGGCTGGGCGCCACGCCGACGCGGCGGCGCACCTGGATACGGCGCTGGCGCTGGCCGACGCCTGCGCCGCGCCCTACGAGCGGGCGCTGACGCTGCTGGAACTCGCAGAACTGCGCGCCGCCGAGGGCAAGGTAGAGGAGGCCCGGACGCTGCTCGCCGAGGTCTGCGCGATCTGCGAGCTGCTCGGGGCGAAGCCAACGCTGGAGCGCGCGACGGCCCTGGAGACGAAGCTCGCCGCCGCGCCCGCCCCGCGCCCCTTCGGCCTCAGCCCGCGCGAGCTGGAGGTCCTCGGCCTGCTCGCCGACGGCCTGACCGACCGCCAGATCGCCGCCGCCCTGACGATCAGCCCCCACACGGCGATGCGCCACGTCGCCGGCATCCTCACCAAGCTGGGCGTCCCCTCCCGCACCGCCGCCGCCGCCCTCGCCGTGCGCCACGGCCTGCGCTGACCCTGCCGGCGCACCGCGGGCGCATAGGTACTCTCACCCATCCCCGCGCCGTCACCCCGGCTCCCGCGATTGGTTGATCCCCGCGATGCGCGCGGCCGGCCCGGAGCGCATGCTGGGCGTGTGGTCGACGGGCACCACGCGGGCGAGCGGCAGCGGCGGACCGGCGCGCGGGACGCCGCCGCAACAGAGCCGTTCTCGTCGCCCTCGGGCAAGGAAGGAGGTGGCACGTCGCGGATCCAGCCTCGTCGAGTTTCGACCGGGAAGGAGCAGGGTCATGCGTGGACTAGTACGACTCGGCGTACTGCTCGTGGTCGGGCTGCTCGGCATGGTGCCGGGCTTCATGGGCGTTGGGACGGCCTTGGCGGCGGGGACGACCTACTACGTGGCCGTCGGCGGCACCGCGACGGGCTGCGCCGCGGCGGAGTCGCGCGGCGCACCGTTCGCCACCGTCCAGGCGGCGCTGGACTGCGCGGCGGCCGACACGCGCGCTGGCGCCGCCACGGCGACAAGCCCCGACACCGTCGCCATCGCGGCGGGCCGCTACGACGAGCACCTCACGGCGAGTGCCGACGTGCGCCTCGTGGGCGCGGGGGACGACACCGTCGTCGATGGCATGCGGAGCGGGACGGTGGTGACGGTGAACGGCGGCTCTTCCGTCGGCATCAGCCACCTGACGATCGCGGACGGCGCCGCCTTCGCCGGCGGCGGGATCTTGAACTCCGGCACACTGACACTGACTAATGTCGTCGTGCGCGGCAACGCCGCGAGTTTTGCCGGCGGCGGGATCGGAAACCTGGGCGCGCTGACGCTGATCGAGAGCGTCGTGCGCGGCAACACCTCCGGCTTGCACGGCGGCGGGATCGCCAACGACGGCACGCTGACGCTGCGCAATAGCGCCGTGCGCGGCAACACCGGCGGATTCGGCGGCGGGATCTGCAACGGCGGCACGCTGACGCTGGACCATAGCGTCGTGCGCGGCAACGCCGGTCTGGGCGAGGGCGGCGGCGGGATCGCCAACGAGCCCCACGGCACCGCGACGCTGACCGACAGCGCGGTCAAGCACAACACCGCCACCGCCGGCGGCGGGATCTTGAACGTCGGCAGGCTGAGGCTGACCGACAGCGCGGTCATGGACAACACCGCCACCAACGACGGCGGGGGGATCGACCAGCAAGGCGGAACGGTCACGTTGATCAACAGCAGGGTGCGCAAGAACCGCCCGGACAACTGCGCGCCGCCGGGCGGCGTGGTGGGCTGCACCGACTAGCAGGACCACGGCACGGCGTTGGAGCTGCGCGGAGACCGGCTCCGTCCGCACTCCTCCGGCCCGAGTGCTAAGGGTAACGCCCCGGCCATTGCGGCCGGGGCGCCGTGGCAGGAAGGAGGCCCGCGATGATCACGCCGCACACCCGCGACTCGACGGCGACGACCGCCGCGGAGGAGCCTATACCGCACGATGCAGAGAGCGCGGGGGCCGCGCCGCCGCAGTACGCGGCCGAGCTGGCGGCGTTGCGCGCCCGGCTGCGCGAGGTGGAGGCGCTGCTCGGCCTGCCCCTGCGGCCCGGGCAGCGGGTTCCCCCGGACGTCACGGCGCTGCGGCGGCGCGTCGCCGCGCTGGAGCGCCGCGCGGGCGTCGTCCCCGGCCTCGTGCCCCTGCCCGGCTGCGACGCGGCGGCCACGCCGGCGCGCGCGACGACGATCACGAGCGAGTCCGTCGGGCGAGAGCCGGCCTGGCGCGAGCGGGGCCGGGCGGCGCTGGCGGCGGTCGCGCTGCTCGCGGCGCTGGCCTGGCTGCTCCACCCCCTGCCGGTCGGCCCCGGTTACTCCCCGGCCGCGAGGGCCACCGCCCGGCCAGCGGAGGACGCGCCCGGCGCGACCCAGGCCCTGGTCGCCGTGCCGGCGGGGGCGCCAGCGACGACGGCCGCGCCGGCGGAGGAGCAGCCCGCCCGCGCGGACTACCGCGCCCAGCACGCGGAGTTGAGCCCCGTCGCGCCGGGCGCGCCCCAGGCTCCCGCGGCGGCGCCCGCGCAACCTGGCGTCCCCCCGTGCCTGACCGGGGACAGCGCGGGCTGTGCGTCGCCCGCGCCGGGCGCCGCCGCCGCCGGCCGGTACGACCCGTCGCGCGACCGCTGACGGCCTCGACGTCGGCTCACGGTGACGCGGCGGCGCCACTGCCTCCGCGGCGCGGGCGGCTCCCTCC
>DASSSV010000884.1:0-2099 GCA_035708265.1 Thermomicrobiales bacterium
GTGTGCCGCGCCAGTTCTGGGTGCTGAAGGAGAACAGCCGGTGCTCGATCTTGTTCCACTTGCTGGTGCCGGGCGGGCAGTGGCACACCGCGATCGCCAGCCCCGTCTCGTCGGCCAGGCGCTGCAGCTCCCATTTCCACAGCCGTGTGCGCGCGCCGTTGCTGCCGCCCCCGTCGGCGGTGATCAGCAAGCGGTGGGCCTGGGGTAGCGGTCCCGCCCCGCCCGCTGCCACCAGCGCCGGATGCTCTCCACGGCGAAGGCCGCCGTGTCGTGGTCGATGCCCACGTTGACCCAGCCCGCATTGGCGGCCAGATCATACACGCCGTAGGGCGTCGCGCGTCCCAGCCCGGGGTCGGAAAGTCGTACACGCGCACCTCCTCCGGTTCCCCCTGGGGCTGCCACTCCCGCCCGCCGTTCTTAAAGTCGCCCCCCAATTCCTTCTTCTTGGCGTCGACCGAGATCACCGGCTCACCCCCCGCCAAGGCGGCCTCGGCCGTCTGGTTGATGTGGGCGAACTGGGCGTCGCGGTCGGGGTGGCCCGCCCCCTCGCGCGTCTTGCGGTGGCCCTGCAAGCTGTACCGCGCCGCGTGCAGCGCGTCGGCGACCCACTGGTAGCTGACCTGATGGCCCTGCGCCTGCAACTCGGCGGCCAGGCGGCGCAGGCTCTTGCTCGTCCAGCGCAAGGCCGACTCCGGGTCTCCGCGGGCTGTGGGCTCGACCAGCCGCTCCAGATCGGCCAGCACGCTGGGGTCGCGCTCAGCCGTCTCCTTGCGCCCGCCGCCCGGCCGCCGGATGCGGTCGGGCGCGGCGCGGCGCGGGGGACCGTGCCGGCCAACTCGTTGATCCCCAACCGGATGGTGTCGCGCGAGAGGCCGGTCGCCCGCGCCACGGCGCTGATCCCGCCCCAGCCCAACGCCAGCGCCTCCGCTGCCGCCACGGCGCGCCGGCCGCGCTCGTCCAGCGTCCCCGCCACGCGCCCGTAGCGTGCGCTGATCGCCGCGTGTTCTCGCTCATGCATGCCCTCAGTCTACGACCAGCGGACTTACTTGGCTACATTGTTTTCTGATAATCCCTTACCACACCTACACCCTGCATGGCCTGGCCGGGCTGGCCCCCTTCGGGGAAGCGGCCGGCGGCGGCTTCGTGGGCCTGCTGGCCCTCTGGCGCGTGGCCGGTGGGCGACACGCTCCCTCCTCCGCGCTGCTGGCGCGCAAGGCCGCCTCCCCGGCGTTCACCGTTCGGCTACGCTTGCTCGTCGCGGGCGCTGACAGGGAGGCGTGCGAACGGGGTCTGGACACGCTCATCGCCGCCTACGGCGCCTTCGCCGAGGAGACCGGCAACGGGTTCGTCGCGCGTCGCTGCGCCGCCGCCCGGGTGGCCGCGATCAGCCTGGATGGGGCACCCCGGCTGTGGCCGCGGCCCTGGCCGATCCTGTGCGCCGACGAGGTCGCGGCCCGGTGGCACCTGCCCGCCGAGGCGGTCGACCTGCCCGGCCTGGCCCGCAGCGGCCCCCGTGCCCTCCTGCCCTCCTACCCTCCTCCGACGCCTTCGCCTCGGGCGTGCCCATCGGCGAGGCCGTCGTCGGCGCGCACCGCGAGACGGTCCACCTGCCGACCGCGATCCACCGGGGCAACACCGTCGTGCTGGGCGCGACGGGGACCGGCAAGTCCACCTTCGCCCAGCACCTCGTCCGCGACGCCCTCGCCCGCGACGACGTACAGATCGTCGTCATCGACCCCGACGCCGACCTCGTCAACGATATTGTCGGCTGGCTGCCCGACGCCCACAAGCTGCGCGCCGTCGTCGTCGACGTCGGCCATCCCACGCTGGTGCCGGGCCTCAACCTGCTCGACGCGCACACGGGGCGCGACGACGACCAGGTGGTCGGGGCCATCGTGGAGGCGTGGCGCCGCTACTACGAGGCGTGGGGCGAGCGGCTCGAAGATCTGCTGCGGAATGCCCTGCGCACCCTGCTGCTGGCCAACCACACCCGCCGGCCCAACGACCAGTTGACCCTCTTCGACGTCAAGCCCCTGCTGCAGGACGGGCACTTCCGCGCCGAGGTGCTCCGCCAGGCCGACGACATCCGCGTGACGCGC